>JAVEET010000353.1 GCA_030840295.1 Pseudonocardiales bacterium | reverse complement strand
AGGGCGAAACCGGGTTCTCGACCCGGCCCTTGGCCGTCGTAAACGCCTGCTGCTGGTAGGCCGGCACGATCGACCGGTCGCTGACCGCGAACTTGTCGTTGCCGTTGTCGGCGATCAGTCGTTGGGCAATGACCTCATCGGTCAGGCCCTCGGTGAACACGATCTTGTCCGGCAGTGCCTTGCGCACCGGGTCGGTCGAAGCGTCGTACTGGTCGTTGCGGACGAAGTTGTTCGTGCCGCCCTTGGCCCAGGTGCCCTGCAACTTGTACGGGCCGTCGGAGAAGATGGAGAAGTTGCTCTTATCACCCTGGTCCTGACTCTGCTTGTACGGCGCGAAGGCCGTCAGCGTCAGCGCGTACGGGAAGTCGGCCCAGGGCTTGCTGAAGTGGAAGGTGATGTCCTGGCCGGTGCAGGTGACTGCCTTGTCGAAGGCGGCCTGACCGGTCTTCTTGTACGGACCGAGGTAGGTCGATGCACCCTTGGAATCCTTCGGGACATCCAGGAACTGCAGGATGTAGTTCGGACCACCCGTGATCACGTCCGTGGCGAAGGTGCGCGAGATGCCGTACTTCACGTCGTCACAGGTCACCGGCGAACCGTCCTGCCACTTGATGTTGCTCTTGAGCGTGAACTTCCACGTCTTGGCGCTATTGCTGGACTGGCCTAGATCAGTGGCCAGATCAGGTTGGAGCTTGTTGGCCTCCTGCGCGTCCGCGGTTGCCGGGAACTGAACCAGGGTGCGCGTGAACAGCCGGGCTTCGTTGTAGATGTCGCGGCCGATGTAGGTGCGCTGGGGATCCCAGTGCTCGACCGGACGCTTGGTGAGGTAGTACAGAGTGCCGCCCTTGGCACTCGAGGCTGCGGTGGAATTCGTACTGCCCTTCTTGGTGCTCGCGCTACCGCCACAAGCCGCGACGGTAAGTGCGGTCACGGTGATAAGGGCACCTAAAACGACTGCCCTTTTCCTGTGAGACATCCGCTCTCCTTTGAACCAGACATCGCGGTGCGATGCGTTCCCTCCCCAGCGGTCGCTGAGGAAAGTCTTTGAGGTGTTCGGTTAACGGTTGGACTTGGGGTCCAGCGCGTCGCGCAGCCCGTCACCGAACAGGTTGAAACTGATGACAAGAATGAAAATGGTGATGCCCGGCGCCAGGAAGAAAGTCGGATCCGACGAGGCGTAGGTCGAGGCGTCGGTCAGCACGCTGCCCAGCGTCGGCGTCGGGGACTGCACGCCGACGCCGAGGTAACTCAGGGCTGCCTCTGCGCTGATGTTGGTAGGCAGGTTGAGCGTGAAGTAGATCAGGATCGGCGCCCAGAGATTGGGCAACAGTTCCTTGAAGTAGATCCGGCGGTTGGAGGCACCGAGGCTCTTGGCCGCTTCGATGAATTCGCGCTCACGCAGCGACAGCACCTGGCCCCTGATGATCCGGGCGAAGTAGGGCCAGCCGAAGAAGCCCAGCACCAAAATCAGGTACACGATGTGGGACGGGTTCCCCGCGGGCACGCCCAGGCCGGTGATCCGGTCGATGATCACCGAAGACAGCGCCAGCAGCATCAGCAATTGGGGGAAGGCCAGCACGAGGTCCATAGTTCGGCTGATCCAAAAATCCGGCCATTTTCCCAGGAACCCACTGATGAGTCCGGCGATGGTGCCGAGCACCAGGCTCAGCACGGTTGCCGAGGTGGCGATCAGCAGTGACAGGGTGATGCCCAGGATCAGACGGGACAGCAGGTCCCAGCCGGTTTGTGGCACCACGCCCAGCCAGTGGCTGGCGCTTACGCCGCCGAATGAGCCGGTCGGGTTGGACCCCAGGCCCCCGACGAGATCCTGGTGCTCGGTGTAGGGCTGCAGGATGCCGAACTTCGACAGCACCGGCGCCACCAGGGCAGTGATCACGGCTACGCACAGAATCACGAAGGCGATCATGGTGGTCCGGTCGCGACGGACTCTCGCTCGGGCCAGTTGCCAGGGCGTACGGCCAGCGATTTTGGTGCTGTCGGCGGCGAGGTGGTCGGCAAACTCCTCGGTCTCAGCAAGCTCCGGACCCGCCGGTGTCACTGACATATAGCCGTTTGCCTCCCTCTGCAACGCAGCACTGCGGATGTGCAGTAACCGCAAACCCGAAGAGAAGGGTAGATCTCTTCGATTACACGATGGTGACGGGGACGTCCTTGCGACCAGATCGTGATCGAAGGGTGACCCGCGGTTAGGAACCGTAGTCGATAATCCGCCTCGACCGCCAGAACGAGGGGGGCCTGTGTCCAATCGTTATGCAAAGCCCCCGCCGCTCGGCGGTCGTGCAGACGTCAACTCCAGTGCGCGCGACGGCGGTGATGCAGGCGCCGGTGCTAAAAGGCTGTTAGCTTCCGGCGCCTGCCTACCGCCCTCCCGGCTTACTTCTTGAAGCCGATGTTCTCGTAGATGACATTGGCGAAGCCGCGGGCACCCATGTTCTCCAGCCCGGCCTTGATACCGACGAGCTCGGGGCGCTGGTAGATCGCCACAGAATGGCCTTCCTCCCAGATCTTCTGGTCGATCTGGTACGACAGATCCTGGGCCTTCTGAGTGTCCAACTCCGTGGTGACCTGGTTGAACAGGGCGTCGATGGCCGGTGTGCCGATCTTGGCGTAGTTCTGGCCACCGTCGGTGGTGTAGATCGACTTGGACGACGAGATCGGGAACTGGGTTCCGATCCAGCTGAAGATGGCCAGATCGAACTTGCCGACCTCGATGTAGTCCGGGAAGTACGGATCGCTGGGCACCGGCTTGATGGTGACCTTGATGCCGGCCTGTTGCAGCGCCTTCTGCTGGAACGCGGCCTCGTCCTCCTGGGTCTTGGTGCCGGCCGAGATCACGAACGACAGGTTGAGGGGCTTGCCACCCTTGGCGTACATGCCGTCCGATCCCTTGGTGTAGCCAGCGCTTTCCAGCAGTTGCCCCGCCTTGGCGATGTCCCGCGTGCAGAAGTCACCGCAGGTCGACTTGTACTGGCTCTGGTTGTTCATCCAGATGTGGCTGTCGAGTACTTGAGCCGGCCAATCCAGCGGGCCGAGCAGCGTCTTGGCGTCGCCCACCCGATCGATGCTCAGCACGACTGCCTGGCGGACCTTCAGGTCGGCGAGCGGGCCCGCCTTGCCGAGGTCGATGTGTCGCCAGTTCGGGCCGCCGGCCTTGCGGATGGTGATGCCGGGGGTCGCCTTGACGAGTGCGTAGGTCGCGACCGAAGAACCGACATCGACGAAGTCGACCTGGTCTGACTGCAACGCCTTGGCCTGGGCTTCCTGGTCGAGCACGATGTACTGGATCTTGTCGAGCTTCGGCTTGTTGCCCCACCACTTGTCATTCGGCACGACGGTGATGGTCTTGGCCGTCTTGTCGATCGAGCCGACCTTGAACGGGCCACCGGCCAGCGTCGGGCCGTTGACCCAGGACTTGTTGAATGACGTTGGCGTCGCGGTCAGCGAGGCCGGCAGCAGATAGGTGAACAGGGACTGCCAATCCGGGTAGGCCTTCTTATAGGTGACCTTGACGTCCTGGTCGGTCGCACCCTTGTCGACGGCGGAGATTTCCTCGTAGCCGTTGGCGGAGGCGATGTTGAACGCCTTGTTGGTGCCGTTGTCCGCCTTCCACATGCCGGCGAAGTCCTTGTACGTGATGGGGCTGCCATCACTCCACACGGCCTTGGGGTTGATGTGGTATTCGATGGTCTGCGGGGTGGCCGAGGTCTGCTCGGCCTTGTCGACCACGACGGTGTTGAGGACCGGCTTGCCTCCGGCATCGAAGTTCCAGACCGTCGGGAGTGTCGAGTTCATCAGGTCGTTGATGCCCTGCTCGTTGCCATCCACGTCGAGCACGTTGAAGTTGGGGGGGAAGCTGTCGATCGGCCAGCGGAGGGTGCCACCCTGAGGAACCTGGTCGTAGCCGACCGGGTTCATCTGGTTCAGATTCGACGAGGCTTGGGACTTGGTGTTGCCCGACGCCTTACCGCCTGAGCTGGAGCCCTTGCTCCCACAGGCCGTCAATGAGATGGCCGCCACCGCGATCGCAGCGACACCCACCTTTGCTTGCATCCTCACACTTTCCTCCTCAGGAAAATTCTGGACTGCAGCTCCAGGGTTCTGGACTGCAGCTCAGGGACATTTTGCGCAGTTCCTGTTACTTGCTACGCAATTCCGGGCGGCAGAGCCAGCCCTGTTGCCGAATCGGAATCATTCAGACCCCTAATTGGCGCATTGACCCCGCTCGTCGAAACCCAACGGTTACACACCGTCGAGCCACTCAGACCACCTCGCGGACCTGAGCGAAGTGGCATGCCGCGCCGTGGTCGGCGTTCATCGGGTACAGCCCGGGATCCTCGGACTGGCACCTGGCCCGCTGGTCGGCGTCAAGTTGCTCGGCGAACACGAAACACCGTGAGGAGAATCGGCAACCGCTCGGGACGTCGGTCGGGCTCGGCAGGTCGCCGGTGAGCAGAATCCGCTGACGGGTGCGCTCCTTCTCCGGGTCCGGCAGCGGGATCGCGGACAGCAGCGCCTGGGTGTAGGGGTGGGACGGACGATCGAAGATGTCCTTACTCGTGCCGATCTCCACTATCCGCCCCAAGTACATCACCGCGACCCGGTCGGCAATATGGCGGATAACCGACAGATCGTGGGCCACGAACAGGTAACTCAGGCCCATCCTGGACTTGAGTTCATCGAGCAGGTTGATCACGCCGGCCTGGATCGACACGTCCAGGGCCGAGACCGGTTCGTCCAGCACGACCAGCTTCGGATCAAGCGCGAGCGCCCGGGCGATACCGATGCGCTGGCGTTGACCGCCGGAGAACTCGGCGGGATATCGGCTGGCGTGCTCGGGGCTGAGACCGACCATTTTCAACAGTTCGGCCGTTCTTGCCTTGATCTTCGCGTCGGGCATCTTCTGGACCCACATCGGTTCGGCGAGGATGTCACCGATGGGCATGCGGGGATCCAACGACGCCATGGGGTCCTGGAAGACGATCGAAAGATCCGAGCGCATCGTGCGCCGGTCATCGGGCTTGAGGCTCGCGGTGTCCTGGCCCAGCACCACGATCCTGCCCTGCTGCGGCTTCAGCAGATTCATGATCTCCATGATGGTGGTGGTCTTACCGCATCCGGATTCGCCTACCAGTCCAAGGGTTTCGCCCTCGCGGATGTCGAGGGAGACACCGTCCACCGCCCGCACCGAGCCGACCGTCCGACGAATTACCGCACCCTTGCGGATCGGGAAGGCGCGATGCAGGTCTTGCAGCTGCAACACCACCGGCCGCTCCTCGCGCGCAATGCCGGCCGCTGCGGCTTCGGGAACCGTCGGCCGCACGAAGACATCGGCCGCGCTCCACTGGCGCTGGGCGATCTCCAGGCTGCGGTGGCAGGCGGCGAAGTGGCTGTCCCGGTCGGTCGGGTCCAGGCCCGGCTCGGTCTGGCGGCATTGCTCCACGGCAATCGGACACCGCGGCTCGAAGGGGCACCCGGGCGGCAGGTTCAGCAGCGATGGCGGGGTGCCCTCGATCGGGATGAGCGGTTCCTTCTCCTCGACGTCCATGCGCGGAATCGAACCCAGCAGGCCCATCGTGTAAGGCATTCGCGGGTGGTAGAAGATGTCGTCCACCGTTGCGGTCTCCACGGCCTTGCCGGCGTACATGACCATTACCCGGTCGGCGAAGCCGGCGACCACCCCGAGATCGTGCGTGATCAGCACCGTCGCCGCGTTGGTCGCCTCTTTCGCCTTCTTGAGCACATCCAGCACCTGGGCCTGGATGGTGACATCGAGTGCGGTGGTGGGCTCGTCGGCGATGATCAGGTCGGGATCGTTGGCGATCGACATGGCGATCATGGCGCGCTGCCGCATCCCGCCGGAGAACTCATGCGGGAAAGAGCCCGCACGCAATTGGGGATTCGGGATCCCGACCAGGTCCAGGAGTTCGACGGCCCGCCTGGCCGCCTGCGATTTGGACACGTCCTGGTGAATCCGGACCGCCTCGGCGATCTGGTCACCGATCGTGTAAACCGGCGTCAGGGCCGACAGCGGGTCCTGGAAGATCATCGACAGCCCTGATCCCCGCAGCTTCGACAGCTGACGATCGTTCAGACTCAGCAGGTCCTGGCCCTTGAACCTGATCGAGCCGGTGACCGTGGCGCTGGACGGCAGCAGACCCATCACCGCCAGCGAACTCACGGACTTGCCGGAGCCGGACTCGCCGACGATGGCTACGGTCTCCCCCGGGTTCACGGTGTACGTCACACCCCGAACCGCGTTGACCTGGCCGGCTTCGCTGCGGAAAGAGACCGACAGGTCGTGGACCTCCAGCAGCGGTGACGTCGAGTCGGCCGGCGGCGCCGGCTCGGCTGCCGAGAAGGTCTGGCTCACAATGTGCTCGTTCCTGATGAGGGGTCGATGGCATCTCGGAGGGCGTCGCCGATCACGCTCACGCACAACACCGTGATGATGAGCAGGACACCACCGAAGAGGAACACGTGCGGATAGGTTGTCGCCAGGTCCTGCGAATCACCCAGGACCGTGCCCAGCGAAACGTCCGGCGCCTGCACGCCGAAACCGAAGAAGCTCAAGCTGGTCTCGGCCAGGATCGTCACGCCGACGTTGATGGTGACGTCCACGATGAGCAGCGAGGCCATATTGGGCAGCAGGTGCCGCCGGATGATGGTGAACGAGCCGACGCCCATGAACCGCGCCGCGTTGACGTACTCGCGCTCCTTCAAGCTCAGGGTCATCCCGCGGACCACTCTGCCGGTGATCATCCAGCCGAATACCGACAGCAGCAGCACCAGCCACAGCCAGCTCTTGCCGGCAAGCACCGGGCTGAGAATGGCCAGCACCAGGAAGCTCGGAAGGACCAGCAGGAGATCGATGACCCACACCAGGCCGGCGTCGACCCAGCGCCCGAAATAACCGGCGACGGAACCGGCCAGCGCGGCGAACGCGGTGGTGATCAGGGCAGCGAACACCCCGATGATCAAAGACTTCTGCAGGCCGTGCAGGGTGCGGGCGAAGACGTCGCGTCCGAGCTGGTCGACGCCGAAGAAGTGATTTGCACTCGGGCCGGTCAGGATGTGCTCCTGGTCGAAGTCGTCGTACTTCCACACGGTGAGGTAGGGACCCAGGTAGGCAAGCAGGAACATCAACACCAGCACCACGACGGCCGCCAGTGCGGTTCGGTGGCGTAGGAACCGTCGCAGGATGAGTCGGCCACGGGTCAGCGATTCCGCTGCGGCGTGCCGATCGGGCTCGTTGACCGCGCCCGGATCGGAGCTGGACGGATCGGGAAGTTCGAAGACTTCCTGGGGTGACATGGACATTTCGTGAGCCCCCTGCTACCTGGACCGGACACGCGGATCGAGCGCGGCGTAGAGGATGTCGGACAGCATGCCGGACAGCAGCACCAGCACGGCGGTGAAGCAGGTGACGGCGGCCACGGCATTGGTGTCCCGACTCTGCACCGACTCGATCAGGTATTTCCCCATACCGTTCCAGCCGAAGAGCGATTCGGTGAAAGTCGCGCCGGTGAGCAGCAGTCCGAAACTGTAGGCGAAGAAGGTCATCATCGGGATCAACGCAGTTCGGACGCCGTGCTTGAACAGGGCCTGCTGGCGGGTCAGGCCCTTGGCCCGAGCGGTCCGCAGGAAGTCGCTGCCCAGTACGTCCAACATCGCGCTGCGTTGGTAGCGACTGTAGAACGAGGCGCCGAGCAGGGTCAGCACGATGGTCGGCGCAACCAGCCTGCGGCCCCGGTCGAGCCAGAACGCCAGTCCGTGCAGGTTGCTCGTGTATTCGCCCGTCTGCGGGAACAAGCCAGCGTTTCCGGAATGCCGGTTGATCCAGACGAAGATCGTCTGCACCACGATGATGATGACCACGGTCGGCGTGGCCAGCAGAATATAGGAGCCGACCGTTCCGACCACATCGACGGGTTTTCGTTGCCGCACCGCTCCGACCACGCCTATCAGCACGCCGAATACCGCACCGAGAACCGTGCCGAAGAACAGCAACCGCAGGCTCACCCCGATACGGCGTTTGAGCTCGGACGACACCGGCTCCTCTCCCTGGATGACCTTCCCGAAGTCACCGTGAGCGACACCGTTCAGCCAATGTCCGTACCGGACCAGCACGGGCGTATCCGGGGCAGCGTTGCGCTCTTTGAGCGTCTGTTCGATGGTCGACGCCGGGATCGGTGGGTTGCGTCCGAGGTAGCGGTTCTCCGGGTGGAAGGTCATCGAGGCGAGGATGTACGCCAGACTGGTCGCGATGAACACCAGGATTAGGTAGTTCACCAACCGCCGTGCGAGAAACTTCAGCATCCATCCATCCCTGCGTCGATGTCGGTCCGGGACTCGTCAAACGGCGGACGCACGGGGTGTGCATCGTTGCACTGTCTAACGCTTCTCACTACGAGCGGGGACTGTAGCCGACATCTATAACCTTCGTATCACGTCGCCGGAAAAATTCTGATTTGCCGGGAGCCAGGCGACTGATCCGACTTGGCCCGCTGCCAACCATCGGAGCTCCTGATGTTCGAGTGCCTTCGGCTCGGCGCGGGGATCGACGAGCCGGGCTGAAAACAAGATCAGGAGCGCGCCGTCATCGAGGCGCTCCCTCGCGATCTCGGCGCCGACTGACACCTCGACGTCCAGTTCCTCGGCACACTCGCGGACCAGCGCCCGTTCGGGGGACTCGCCCTTCTCCACCTTGCCTCCGGGGAACTCCCACTTGCCGGCGAGCGCTGGGGGATGCCCGCGCTGGGCGGCCAGCACCCGGCCGTCGGAGAACAGCGCAGCAGCCACCACTACTACCTGATCGCAGGCGCGAAAGCGATCCATTACCTGCTGCAGGGAGTTCAGCACGGTCGCGCGCGGCCGGCGGTCCCACCAGTTCCGACGGGCTTCCAACGTCACCAGCACTCCGGCCGCCAGCTCGGCCGTCGCCATTGTGACCCCGCGGGGCAGCGCCGCAGCCACGCTCTGCAATTCGGCTTCCGTGGTCCGGATCAGATCAGCCACCCGGAGGATCCGCGGATATGTCATGGGCGGACCGGACCGCTCACCGGCGGTCGGGCAGGAACGGGTAACGCGTCCGAACTCGGCTCACCTCGTCGGCACTCACCTCGGCTGCCAGTACCGCCTCGACCACCGAGGCCTCGACGAGAACCCTTCCGAGCGGATCGATGATCGCCGAATCGCCGGTGTGATTGAGCTTGTCGACCTTGCCTACTCGGTTACATCCCAGCACGTACGCCTGGTTCTCGATGGCTCGGGCGCGAAGCAGAACCCGCCAGTGCTCGCGCCGCGGTTCGGGCCAGTTTGCCGGCAATACATAGAGGTCGGTGTCGGATGCCCGTTGCCAGAATTCGTCGGCAAATCGCAGATCGTAACAGATGAACACCGATACCCGCAGGCCCTCGATCGACACGGTCAGGAAGTCGGCGCCGGCGTCGTAGCGCTCGTGTTCACCGGCATAGCTGAACGGATGGATCTTGGTGTAGCGATGTAACTGGCCGTCCGGACCGGCGACCACCGCGACGTTGACGCCGCGGGACTGCTGGCCGGTTTCGGCAGCGAGGGGTGACCATTGCGCGATCGAGCCGATCATCCAGACCTGGTGCACCCTGGCCTGATCGATCAGGAACTGCTCGTTGTCGCCACCAGATTCCTCTGCGACGCGCGTGGGATCCATTGAGAAGCCGGTGGCGTACATCTCGCTGAGCACGATTAAGCGCGCGCCGCCTCCGGCCGCATCGGCGATCATGGGCACCAGGCGCTTCCTGGTTGCGGCGCCGTCCTCCCACTCGATGTCGTGTTGGATCGCCGCGACCTTCATGAGCACTCCTCCATACCCACATCCACCGGCTTCCTCGTCATGACGGCAGTTTCCCCAGCCGCCGCAGGGCGTCGGTCAATACGTCCACCTGCTTGCAGAACGCGAACCGAACGTAGCGATCGATATCGGAGTCGTAGAAGACGCGTGACGGGATGGCTACTACCCCAGCCCGCTCCGGCAGCGCGCGGCACCACCGCTCGGCCCCGGGGCCGACGTCGACGGTGGCGAAATAGGTGGCCTGCGGCACCAGGGTCGTGAAGCCGAGCGCGATGAGCCCATCGGTGAGGGTGTCTCGCTGAACTTGCAACTGCGCCGCGACCGATTGGTAATACTCGGCCGGCGCCGTCAGGGCTGAGGCGATGGCGTGTTGGAACGGTCCACTACCGACGTAGGTCAGGAACTGCTTCACCGCGCGGACCCGGTTCAGCAAAGCGGGCCTGGCGCAGGCCCAGCCCACCTTCCAGCCAGTCACGCTGAAGGTCTTGCCCGCACTGGAGATGGTGACGGTGCGATCGGCCATCCCGGGCAGCGTCGCCATCGGGATATGCCGGCCGTCGAAGACCAGGTGCTCGTACACCTCGTCAGAGACCACGATCAGGTCGTGCTCACGGGCCAGTTCTGCGACGACGGCGAGTTCTGACTCGGTCAGCACGGTGCCGGTCGGGTTGTGCGGGCTGTTGAGCAGGATCAACCTGGTCCGACTGGTGACGGCCGCCCGGAGTTCGTCCGGGTCGAAGGTCCACCGGCCGCCATCCGGGCGCAGCGTCACGACCCGCCGGTCCGCACCGGCGAGCGCAATGCATGCCGCGTACGAGTCGTAGTAGGGCTCGAAGGTGATCACCTCGTCCCCTGGGTTGGTCAAGCCGAGAATCGCCGCGGCGATCGCCTCAGTGGCCCCGACGGTGATCAGCACCTCCGCCTCTGGATCGAACACCAGGCCGTACCAGTCTTGCTGATGAGCCGCGACGGCGCGTCTCAGCTCAGGGATGCCGACACCTGGCGGGTACTGATTCCCTCGGCCGGATCGAATTGCCTGCACCGCGGCCTCGAGAACCCAGGCCGGTCCGTCGGTGTCCGGAAAGCCTTGACCGAGGTTGATGCTCCCGGTAGCCAGGGCCAGGGCGGACATTTCGGCGAAAATGGTCGTTCCGAACGCGTCGAGCCGGCCCGCACGTGCCGCAGGAATGGATGTCTGCACCCCACGACTCTAGGGCCCGCACCCCGCTTTGCGTGCGCCCGGGAAACAAGGCCACGCGAATTGCCTTGTCAGAGTTGGAGTCGCGGTGTAATCATGTAATTGTTGAATATAACTAAGGAGAAGCGTCATGTCTGCACACAATGAGGGCCATGATCCGGATGACCCGGCCGACGGACCGACTCGCGGACCTCGGGGTCGCCGCGGCCCGGGCGGTGGAGGGCGCGGTCATCGGGGTGGCGGCCGTGGCTTCGGGCGCCCTGGGGGCTGGCAGCAGGCCGACCTCCCACCGGCCGACGACGCGGTGGCATGGTTCACCGGCCGGCTTCCGTCGGACTGGTTCACCGGCGCCCCGGACATCAGCGTCGACCGCGAAGAGATCATCGTGACCGGTGAACTGGCGCCGGTAGCCGCCGATCTCGCCGAGGACGAATCCCGCGCCGCCGCCGCCGGTCGGATCAGCCGGTTCCGCGAGGACACCCGATCGGAACGGATCAGGATCGCCGAGGAGGCGCAAGGGCGTTACGGTCGCAAGGTTGCCTGGGGCGCCGGCATCGGTGACACCCGAGCGCTGTTCACCCACCTGTCGGTACCGGTCATGACGCGACTGCGGCAGCCCGAACGCCAGGTGCTCGACACCCTGGTGGACGCCGGCGTCGCCCGGTCCCGTTCGGAAGCGCTGGCCTGGGCGGTGAACCTCGTCGGCCAGCACACCGATGAGTGGCTGGTCAGTCTGCGGCAGGCCATGGCCGAGGTCGACAAGCTCCGCGGCGAGGGTCCCAACCTCTAGCGCCCTTCGACAGCCCCCATAAATGCATTGTGCGGCCCGAAAGGTCGGCTTCGGCGGATGAGGCCGACCGTTCGGGCCGCACAATGGCAGCCGCACACTGGCAAATGAAGGGCTAGGACTTGGCGCGGCGGCCGCGGCTCTTTTCCCGATCGGTCTGGGACAGCAGCACCTTGCGGATCCGGACGGTCGAAGGAGTTACCTCGACACACTCGTCCTCGCGGCAGAATTCCAGCGACTGTTCCAGGGACAGCTTCCGCGGTGGCACCAGGTGCTGGAAGTCGTCACCGGTCGAGGACCGCATGTTGCTGAGCTTCTTCTCCTTGGTGATGTTGACGTCCATGTCGTCGGCGCGGGAGTTCTCCCCCACCAGCATGCCTTCGTACACCTCGGTCGTCGGCTCGACGAACATAGTCCCGCGTTCCTGCAGGTTGATCATGGCGAACGGTGTTGCCACGCCGGCCCGGTCGGCCACCAGCGAGCCCGAGGCACGAGTCCGCAACTCACCGAACCACGGCTCGTAGTCCTCGAACACGTGGTGCAGGATCCCGGTACCCCGGGTGTCTGTCAGGAACTCCGTACGGAACCCGATGAGACCACGCGACGGGACGAGAAACTCCATCCGGATCCAGCCGGTGCCATGATTCGTCATGGTCTCCATACGGCCCTTGCGAACCGCGAGCAACTGCGTAATGGTGCCCAGGTACTCCTCCGGGCAGTCGACCGTCAGGCGTTCCACCGGCTCGTGAACCTTGCCGTTGATGATCTGGGTGACCACCTGTGGCTTGCCCACGGTCAATTCGAAGCCCTCGCGGCGCATCTGCTCGACGAGGATGGCCAGTGCCAGCTCGCCGCGGCCCTGCACTTCCCAGGTATCCGGTCGCTCGGTGGGCAGCACCCGCAGCGACACGTTTCCGACAAGCTCGCGGTCCAGGCGGTCCTTGACCAACCGGGCGGTGACTTTGGTGCCCTTCTCACGCCCGGCCAGCGGGGAGGTATTGGTGCCGATCGTCATCGAGATGGCCGGCTCGTCCACCGTGATGAGCGGCAGCGGGATCGGGTTCTCCAGGTCAGCCAGAGTGTCACCGATCATGATCTCGGGGATCCCGGCGATGGCGATGATGTCACCGGGTCCGGCCGACTCGGCCGGCTTGCGCTCCAGGGCCTCGGTCATCAGCAATTCGGTGATCTTGACCTGCTGGATGGTGCCGTCGTGGCGGCACCACGCCACCTGCTGGCCCTTGCGGATCTCGCCCTGGAACACCCGGCACAGCGCGATCCGCCCGAGGAACGGCGAGGCGTCGAGGTTGGTCACGTGGGCCTGTAACTTCGCTTCCTTGCGGTAGGCCGGCGCCGGAATCGTGGTCAGGATGGTGGAGAAGAGCGGCTGCAGGTTCTCCGAATCGGGCACCGTGCCATCGGCCGGACGGGTCAACGAGGCCTTACCGTCCCGCGCGCAGGCGTAGACGATCGGGAAGTCGATCTGCTCCTCGTCGGCGTCGAGGTCCAGGAACAGCTCGTAGGTCTCGTCCACAACCTCGGCGATCCGGGAGTCCGGACGGTCGACCTTGTTGATGACCAGGATGACCGGCATCTTCGCGGCAAGCGCCTTGCGCAGCACGAAACGGGTCTGCGGAAGCGGGCCCTCGGACGCGTCGACCAGCAACACGATGCCGTCCACCATGGACAGCCCACGTTCCACCTCGCCACCGAAGTCGGCGTGACCAGGGGTGTCGATGATGTTGATGATCATCTTCTCGCCGTCGGGTGCCACGTACTTCACGGCCGTGTTCTTGGCCAGGATGGTGATGCCCTTTTCGCGCTCGAGGTCATTGGAATCCATCGCGCGTTCATCGATGTGGTCGTGGGCACCGAAGGCGCCGGACTGCCACAACATTGCGTCGACCAGGGTGGTCTTGCCGTGGTCTACGTGCGCGACGATCGCGACGTTTCGGATCGACGTGCGAACGGAATCGTTCGCGGGCGTGTGCTTAGACATAACTCTTCTCTCGTTATCGTGGCTCGCCGAATCTTGCGCTAGCTCTGGTTCACATCTTCGGGTTCCCGGCGGGCGGCCCGCAGGAAGTAGGCAACCATTCCCAGGTAGGTCACGGCGCCGACCCCAGCGAGCACCGAGGGCGTCGGGTCCCACTGGACGACTCCCACGACCTCGACGCCGGTCCCGTCGTAGAACACCTGATGTTCGGTCCCGGTAGCCCAACGCGGGTCGCCCAACAGCGAGTTCACCTTGATCCGTCCGTCGTCACTGGTGAAGGTGCCACCGACGAGGCAGATTCCGCGAGCGCAGGTCCGGTTGGCGACGTAGGTACCGCGGGTTCCCTTCGGCTGGTTTCCCACATGGTCCACGATCGCCAGGACGGCCAGCGCGAGCGCACCCAGGCAGAGCAGCGGGAAGACCACCCAGAACAGCCAGCCGGCAACCCGCCGGGCACCCGGGAAGGACATCGCGACCAGCTCGCCGGACACCTCGGCCCGGTGGGCACGCTGCATGGCCGACCCGGCCGACCCGGTCGCGGTGGCCGGCGTGGCCGACCCGGCCGGACCCGGAGAGCCTGTGGGCTGATCAGTGGACATCACCGCACATCATCACATCCGCTAGCCGAGTGAACGGCCCGGCGCCGAATGAGCGCCGGCGCCCCGACCGGACGGGCGGACCGACCTGACGTCTCCGCGAACATGGCCTGGCTTATCGGTGCGCGGCTTACCGGCCGACGGACGGTCCTGGCGAGGCTGACCAGCTCGGGCGGGCTTGTCGCGCCAAGACCGCTCACCACGACCGCGCTCGTAACCGCCCCGCTCGTAACCGCCCCGCTCGCGGGAAGAACCGGAACGAACCGGCTCAATGACCGGGACGCCGGACGGTTCCCGAGCGCCGGTCACGGCGAACATGGCGGGATCGCCCGGGTAGACATCGCGCTGGTTCGGCTGAACTCCGGCCGCCAGCAGCAGGCTGCGGACGGTGCGCTCCTCATTGGGCGTGGTGATCGTGACGACCATTCCCGATTCGCCGGCCCGTGCGGTCCGGCCTGAGCGGTGCAGGTAATCCTTGGGATCGGCCGGCGGATCGACATGCAGCACGAGCGTCACATCGTCGACGTGGATGCCGCGGGCGGCAACATCCGTCGCGACCAGCGCGGTGACGGAGCCGTTCTTGAAGCCGTTGAGCGCCTTGGTCCGCTGGGCCTGGGTCCGGCCACCGTGCAGGGCCGCGGCCGCAACGCCCGCCCGCATCAGGTTGTCGGCGAGCCGCTCGGCGCCGAACTTCGTCCGGACGAACAGAATGGTGCGGCCCTCGCGGGCGGCGATCTGAGTGATCACCTGCCATTTGGACGACATCGGCATCCGAAACACGTGGTGGGCCATGGTGTCGACCGTGGCCGCCGCCGGCGCGAGTGCCTTGATGGCCGGATCGACGAGGTACTCGGTGACGAGGGATGCGACGTCACCGTCGAGGGTCGCAGAGAACAGCAAGCGCTGCCCCCCGGCCGGGGTCATGTCGAGGATCCGGCGGACCACCGGCAGGAATCCGAGATCCGCCATGTGATCGGCCTCGTCCAGCACGGTGATCTGAACGTTCGACAGATCGCAAGCCCGCCGCTCGATGAGGTCGATGAGCCGGCCCGGCGTTGCCACCACGATGTCGGTGCCGCGGACCAGTCCCTGAATCTGCTTGTGGATCGGCAGTCCGCCGGCGACCAGCCGGAGCGAGAGATCGTTGGCCTGAGCGAGCGGAGCGAGGCTGTCGACCACCTGCATGGCGAGTTCACGGGTCGGCACCAGGATCAGCGCATGCGGCTTGCGGGGCGAGGTCGGCGAACCGGTCAGCCGGGCAATCATCGGCAGCCCGAACGCGAGCGTCTTGCCAGCCCCGGTGGCGGCCCGGCCGAGGACATCGCGACCGGTGAGCGCATCCGGGATGGTGGCGGCCTGCACCGGGAACGGTTCGGTGATTCCGGACCTGGTCAGTCCCTGCACGAGCGCCTTGGGCAGACCGATGTCGGCGAAGCTGGGCAGGTTGTCGGGGTCGATGATCGTCATGGGCAGGTCATCGAACGGGCCGCGACTGGCCTTCGGCGCGAATGACTTGGCCGGACGGGCCTTGCGCGGTGCGTAACCGCTACTGCCAGAGGTGCGGGTGGTGGCGCTACGGCTTCCTGAGGTACGGCTTGCTGAGCTACGGCTGGTGGAGTTGTAGGAGCTGGAGTTACGGGCAGCAGCAGATGGCCGCTGGGCATACGAAGACAAGAAAATTCCCTCGAGACGTTGGCGCGTCTCGGCGATCGGCCCGATTGACGGCCGATGCGGCCAGGGCGATCTAGGTGAAACGAGCCCAGCGCACTTCTCTTAGGCGAAGTCGCGCCGACATGAATAACTCAAGTCTACCGGTCGCCGCTGCCCGGCCGGACCACCGCACCCGACCGACTGCTCAGCTACGCATCCGGCTCGCCGAGGCCGTCACCGACACAGCCGGGGCCTCACGGTCGTGGCGGCAGCGGCGCGATCGCCAGTGAGGGACGCCGGCTGAGGTCGGGACGGGCGGGGGCCGGGCGTGACTGCAGCTCGGCCATGACCCGTTCGATAGCGGCACTCAACTGCGGATCCTCGCCGCGGGCCCAGGCGTGCGGCGGGTACTCGACCACGATATCCGGATCGACACCGTGGTTCTCGACGTCCCAGCCGAACTTCTCGAACCAGAAGGCATAACGGGGTTGGGTCACCGAGGTGCCGTCGACCAGGCGGTACTTGCCGTCGATACCGATCACGCCGCCCCAGGTCCGGGTGCCGATCACCGGCCCCAACCCGAGCGCCTGGAATGCGGCGTTCACGATGTCCCCGTCGGATCCGGCCCACTCGTTGGCGATCGAGACGATCGGCCCACGCGGTGCCGAGGACGGGTAGGACGTACTCGGGTAATGGCGGTTCGTCCCCCAGCCGATGACCCGGCGTACGAGCTTCTCGATGACCAGCTCGGAGGTGTGCCCACCGCGGTTGTCCCGGGTGTCGACGATAAGGGCGTCCCGATCCATCTCCACCGCGAGATCTCGGTGCAACGCGGCCCAGCCGCTGGAGACCATGTCGGGGATGTGGACGTAGCCGACGCGTCTGCCGGTCTGCTCGTGAACGATTGCGCGCCGACCGGAAACCCAATCGAGGTAACGCAATTCGACCTCGGTCGACAGCGGGACCACGGCCACCAGATGCTCGGCATCAGCACGGGCCAGCCGCAGTTCGACCGGCTTGTCGGCGGTGCCGAGTAGTAGTTCCGCCGGACCTGGCCCGGACGGCCCGCCGCCCAGACGTTGGCCGTTGACGGCCACGACCACGTCGCCCACCCGAGCCGAAACACCTGGGGCGGTCAGCGGTGATCGAGCGGCGATAGCGGAGTTGTCACCGGCCAGAATGCGCTCGATCACCCAGCGGCCGGCACCGTCACGAGCCAGGTCGGCTCCCAGAAAGGCCGGCTTGAGCGCGTCGTCGAGCTCCTTCGGCGGCGGGGTCTCGTAGGCATGCGACGAGCCGGTTTCGCCATTGACCTCCCACAGCAGATCAGACAGATCGTCCCGGGTGGTTATCCGGTCGACCAGCGGCCGGTACTTGTCGACCGCGCCGTCCCAGTCGAGTCCGGACATGTCCGGGGTCCAGAAATGGTCGCGCATCAACCGCCCGGTCTCGTCGAGCATCTGCGCCCATTCGGCGGGCGGGTCGACGGTGAGCCGGATGCGGGAGAGGTCGACGTCATGGCTCTCGGATCCGTCCTCGG
This sequence comes from Pseudonocardiales bacterium, assembly GCA_030840295.1. Lineage (GTDB taxonomy): Bacteria > Actinomycetota > Actinomycetes > Mycobacteriales > Jatrophihabitantaceae > Jatrophihabitans_A. The sequence goes on along the minus strand of JAVEET010000353.1, from coordinate 21,556 downwards.
CCGGCTTGTGGTCGGCAGGCACGACCTTGACGGCCTCGCCGTCCCGGACGACGAGCTTCGTGCCGTCTCCGGAGATCTCCACCTGGTCCACCCGGGTCGCCAGTTCGAGCTGCCGGCGCTTGCCGAAATCCCACCTCTGCAGAGACGGGCGGATGTCGTCACCGGGGTTACGGGACTCCCCCAGCTCGCCCGAAATCGGCGAGTCGGTCCAGATCACGCCGCCCTTGGCGGGCATCAGCTCCCCGAGCCGGCCCGCGGCCACCGGGAAAGCCACGACCCGGTGGGCGATGCCCGCCAGGTCGATGCGCAGGTCGATGCGCAGGTCGATGCGCAGGTCGGCCGTGGCCGGCCCGCCCGACCCGGACGGCTCCGGTTGCGAGGCCTGCGGTGCCGCTGGCGTGCCGGTATCCGCACCCGGGCCGTCGAGCTCCTGACCCTCGATTTCGGGGGCGAAGGGTGATGGCGTGTCAGCGGCCAGCGTCACCAGGTAAGGACGGGTGGCCAGCGGAAACGCCAGGTCGAAGACATGGGCGTCATACACCGGATCGAAGGTCCGGGCCGAGAGGAAATACAGGTACTTGCCGTCCGGGCTGAACGACGGGTCGGAGTCGAGGAATCGGGCGGTGGTCACCGGCGCGATGGCACCCGAGCCGAGGTCGGCCAGCCTGATGGATCTGAGTCTCTCGGCTCCCTCGGCGGCGGAGTAGGCCAGCCACCGCGAATCGGGCGAGAAGGCCAGGCCGGTGGGCTCGCCCTTCTCGTTTCGCTCGATCTCGGTGATGTCACCATCGCTCACGGCCATGGTGAGCAGGCGGCCGTCATGGGTGGCGAAAGCCAGCGTCTGGCCGTCCGGGCTGGCCACCAGCTCAAGCACCCGACCGATCTGACCGGTGCCGTACCGCCGGTGCTCATACGGGCCCGAGGCAATCTCGATGCCATCGGCACCCTGGGCATCGGTCACGTAGGCCACCGAAGCAGCTTCGGTCGACGGGGAGGTAGCCAACACGACGGGAAGTCGGTGGCGGACGCCTTCGGTGGCGGCCATGGCCGGGGCGGGTCCGTTGCGGTGGGTCAGCCACACGATCTTTCCGCGGACCTCCACCGCCGAGGCTCGGCCGGTGCGGTCGACACTCAGGGCACCGAGGCTCTTTGCGGCGTCGATGCGGTGCCGGTCCCGGCCCGACCGGGTGCTGCCGAGGGAGATGTCCAGCCGGTGCGGCCGGGAGTCCGGCGCCAGCGCCGGTTCTGCACCGCCGAGCATCCAGATCTCGCCGGCGTGCTGATAGACCACCCTCGAGCCGTCGCCTGCGAGCTGCCGCGCGTAGAACTGGCTGTGGTCGCTGTGGCGGCGCAGCTTGGAACCATCGGCGGCAACCGAATAGACATTTCCATGGCCCTCGAAATCTGCGAGGAACGCCAACCGTCCGTCGAGCCAGGTCGGATGCGTCTTCGGTCCGGCCAGCTCGCCTAGGAACTCAGCGAAATCGGCATTGCCGTCCGGGCTCGTCCACAGCCGGCCGGCCGTTCCACCGCGGTATCGCTTCCAATAGGCGTAGTCACGGAGGTAGCCAGAGCCCACCACGACAGGCCCCGAACCCGACAGCGCCACGGCATTCACCGGCCCGTACGGGAGTAGTTCGGGTTCCCCGACTGCGGGTTGGTTCCCGCCTGACTCGGCCAGCGGGATCGCATAGGCCCAGGTCCGAGACCGGAACGGTTGATTGCCGGCGCTGAGCACGACCAGCCGACCGTCTGGGGCGAAGCCGTCGATCCGGGTGCTCTCATTGCCGAAGAAGGTGAGCTGCTGCGGCACGCCACCGGCCACCGGCATCGCGAACACCTCCGGCTCGCCCCGCCTGCGGGACAGCCACGCCACGGTCGAGCCGTCCGGGGAGAGTCGCGGCCTGGCTACCGCCACCGAGTCGGAGGTGAGTCGGCTTGCGCGGCCGCCGGAAACCGGGGCGAGCCAGACATCATCCTCTGCCGTGAAGACAACCTGCTCGCCCTGGACGTGCGGATAGCGGAGGTACCCCGTTGCGGAAGTCATGAAGCAAAACCTTAATAACTTGCCGAGCCCGGTTGCAAGCAGATTGCCCCTTTTGACGGCTAGCCGCCAGTTGGGCACCAGGTCAGCTCACCTGAAAGGTCAGGTCACCTGAAAGCTCGTCGCGATCACGTCTCCGGCGATATCGAGGCGCCAGGTGTACCGGCCGGCCGGCAAGGGCAGTGGCTGGACATTCACGGTGAAGCTGGAATCGATCGGCGTCCCGGCGGTGAGACCAGGCGGCCGACCCACCTCCACCGTCGCGTTGAATTCGATGAGCTGCTCGGCCAAACCATCCGGTCCGGTCAGGGCAATCGGCTTTCCATCGGCATCGACCAGTTGCAGGTGCAGCGGTAGCTTCTCGTTGGCGCGGTCCCAGGGCACCTTGATCAGCCCCACCACGGCCTGCGGAGCGGTCGGGGACCCAGTCACCGACCACCCCGCACCGAGCATGCTGACCTTGCCGCCCACCGCCTGAGCGGCGTCCGCGAGAATCAGTTGTGCGTCCACCGGTGATGCCATGAATCCATCTTGCCAGCCGCCGCTACTGTCGACCCAGCGCGCGGTAGACCCAACCCTCGGCCCGCCACAGTTCCCGATCGAGCGCGTTACGCCCGTCGACGATATTGCGCTGCCGGACAACGGCATCCAGCACTGAGGGGTGCATGCTGCGGAACTCGGCCCACTCGGTCAGGTGCAGGACCACATCGGCATCGGCGCAGGCATCGATCGTGGACGGCGAATAGGCCAGCATCGGAAACCTGTCGCGGGCGTTGGCCATGGCCTGAGGGTCATAGACGCGGACCGCCGCACCCTCGCGCTGAATCGCCACCGCGACGTCCAGGGCCGGGGAGTCCCTGATGTCATCGCTGTTGGGCTTGAAGGCGGCCCCCAACACTCCGACCCGCATACCGGCCAGCGAGCCGTTGCAGAGTTCCCTGGCCAGGTCCACCATCCGGGACCGGCGGCGCATGTTGATCGCGTCGATCTCCTTGAGGAACTTCACGGCCTGGTCGACGCCCAACTCCTCGGCCCTGGCCATGAAGGCCCGGATGTCCTTGGGTAGGCAGCCGCCGCCGAATCCGAGACCGGCGTGCAGGAACTTGCCGCCTATCCGCTCGTCGTGGGACAGCGCCGCCGCCAGCTGGGTCACGTCCGCGCCGGTGTGCTCGCAGATTTCGGCCATCGCGTTGATGAAGGAGATCTTGGTGGCCAGGAAGGAGTTGGCGGCGACTTTGACCAGTTCCGCCGTCGCGAAATCGGTCACTATGAGCGGCGTCCCGGTTTCCAAGATCTGCTGATAGACCTCGCTCATCACCTTGGCCGCTCGGTCGTCGGCAACGCCCATTACGATCCGGTCCGGGCGCAGAGTGTCCTCGACCGCGAAGCCCTCCCGCAGAAACTCGGGGTTCCACACCAGATCCGCGCCTGCGGCCTCGATGTCCACCGCGAGACGGGCAGCAGTGCCCGCCGGAACCGTGGATTTACCGACGACCAGCGAACCGGCCTTCAGCACCGCAAGCAAGGCCTGCACCGCGCCATCGACGTAGGTCAGGTCGGCGGCGAATTCGCCTTGCTTCTGCGGGGTTCCGACGCAGATGAAGTGAACCTCGCCGAACTCGCCGATCTCGGGATAGGAGGTCGTGAATCGCAGCCGCCCGGCGGCCAGGTTACGTTGCAGGAGCTCGGGCAAACCCGGTTCGAAGAACGGCACCTCGCCGGCATTGAGCCGAGCCACCTTGCTGATGTCGACGTCGATCCCGAGAACATCGTGGCCCAGCTCAGCCATGGCCGCGGCGTGCGTAGCACCGAGGTAGCCGGTACCGATGACGGTCAATTTCATTGCACTATCCCTTCTTGGAATCAGGCATGACGCCCGCGGAGAATCGCGAATCGGTGATGGCGGTCTTGAATGCCGCCAAGGCATCCGGGGATGAGTTGTACCGCCAGTCGTTGGTGATCGGTGCGCCGTTGGCAGTGGTGGTCGCGATGTTGTTGAACCATACGAAGCCCACCACACTCGGATCGGACAGGAGGCCGGCGATCGTGTTGCTGATCCACTGGGTCTTGATTGCGGTGACATCGGTGGCACCGTCGGTCTGGATAGCGCCGATCTCGGCGAAGAACAGCGGTTTGTTGGTGAACGACCTGATCTTGCTGACGGTCTGGCCGAAGCTGGTGGGGTAGTCCGTCTTGATCTTGGACGTGCGCAGATAGACGGTGGCCCCGACCCAGTCGACGTAGTCATCGCCCGGATAGTCAGCCGCGATATCGCTGTTTCCGGCAGTGCCGGCCTTGACATTGTCGATGCGGCCGGGCGACCACAGCCAGATCACGTCCTTGTTGGCACCGACCTTCTGGAAGATGTTCCAGACGTACTGCCAGGCCTGGACGTACTTGGCCGGCGAGTTGTTCCAAGCGGTCTGACCGGCCGCCCATGGGTACCAGTTGCCGTTCATCTCATGGTCGAACCGGATGACCAACGGAAGGTCGGCCCGGACGATGTCACCAGCGTACTTGTAAAGGTAGTCGTCCCATTTCCCGGCCAGGACGTTGGTCAAGCTGTAATCAGCGGCCGGAATCGTGGAGTTCTTGTCCTCCTGCTTGGAAACCCACGTCATCACCGGCAGAGCACCGCGATTCCAGGCCTCTGTCGCGCGCGAAGGATCATAGTCAGTGTCCCAACCGGTGAACCATTCGACGGCACTGGGAGCCTTGCCCAACTGGGTGTCGAGGGTGTCATACATCGGGGTGGAGTTCGGCAGTCCGTCCTGGGCCACGCCGAAGTAGTTCAGCTTCGGAGACGCCAGTAGTTCCTTAGTGCCTGCAGACGGCTTGGGAGCGACGTACGCGGCGACCGGAGTAGACGCCGCCCGGTTGGGATCCCTCGGCAATTCGGTGCACGCGAGTCCGTCACCGTTGTAGGGGCCCGGGTCGCCGTCCAGGCCGTCGGGATCGGACAGGTTGGCCACATATGCGGTTTGGGCGTCCTGCTGCCAATGAAAATCCCAGCAGTGCTTGGCCAGATCGGTGACCGTCGGGCTCGCGGACGCCGAGGTCGACGTCGAATGAGAACCTGACGAGCCACCCAGGTACTGCCGGATGATCTGGGTCTTCGACAGTGACCGGTTGATACTCGCCGTCCCGGGTCGGGTGATGCCTTTGGTCGGTTTGGTGGTCGGCTTGCCGGTAGGTCTGGTCGTTGCCGAAGACGAGCCGCCAGGCGTTGTGGCGCTCGAGCCGGCCGGACTGCTCAGCGGTGCCGGCACCGCCGCGGCCGCCTTCGTACCACCCAGACCGCCCGAGCCGGTCGGCGAGAGGTACACCGCTGTCGCGATCGCAACCAGAGCGATCACCAATGCCGGTGCCAGCAGTCGGGCCGAGGGCGAGGCGACCCAGAGACGGAAATCAGAAGAGAAGCGCATCGTAGCCAACTCCAAGAGCAAGGATCACAATCGCGATCATGTATGGGATAAGGCCGCGGGGGTCACCGTCGGCCATGGTTTCGGGTGTCGCAGTACGGGACACGGCTGCAGTAAGCACAGCGCCCGCAGGTCTGGTCGGCAGGTCTTCGCGCGGCAGATGATGGCCGCCGGAGTCGACCGGGTCGCCGTGGTGGCCGGACCCACCCGACGACATACCGGCGCTGGGTGCGGTGAAGGCGTCCTTTCGGGTTCCCCAGCCGCCGACATGGCCGAGCCTCACAAAGCCGTACATCCGGATCGGCATCAGGACCAGGGTGCTGAAGAGGATGAAGCACGGCATCCGCAGCAGATCACCGGGGGCCTCGTAGAGGTGTCTGAGCTGGCGTAAGCACATCGACAGAGTGGAGGCCAGCACGGTCAACACGATCACCGCGATCAGCGGGTGGCTTCGGCCGTTGAGGTGGAGCAGCCCCTGGTAGAGATTCGCACCGGTATGGCTGGTCGCCCGGAGAATCCAGGCGATCAAGGAGGACAACCAGAGAAAGGGCAACAGGATGTCGGCCAGGAAGAAGAAAGCCAGCATCGGGGCATGGCCGAGCATCCAGGGCAACATCCGCAGGGTGTTGTACTGACTACCCCGCGCCCACCGGAACTGCTGCTTGATCAGCTTCTTGGGCTGGGTCGGCGCATCGGTGTAGACAAGGCTGGTCGACTGGTACACGGTGCGAAATCCCATCTTGAGCGCGAGATTGGTCAAGGTCCGGTCATCGGACACCTCGAGAAATACGCCGAGAAACCGCTGGGTCATGAAGTCCGGCATGGCGAGTTCGAGGACCCGGCGACGGAACGCGATCGTGCGACCCGGCAGGCATCCGACGGTACCGAGCACGCTCTGGGCCGGCATCGAGTACAGCGCACGGCTGTTCTCCAGCCAGTCGGCCCACCGGGTGAGAAAGCCTCTTTCCGGCTCGAGGATGCGTTGCCGCGTGGTCACGCCACCCACAGTCGGGTCGGCGAACGGCTTGACCAGTTCGCTCAGCGTTCCGGGTGTCCAGATAGTGTCGCTGTCGACGAGCAGAACGACCTCGCCGACCGCCCGCTCGGTGCCGACCCGGACCGCGTTCCGCTTACCGGCCACTGGCGTCCAGAGCCACTCGATGTCGGCGTGGAATTCCTCGCACACCTCCTCCAGCACAGGATTGCGGCGGCCGTTGATGATGACCACGGTCTGGGTCGGGCCTTGATCCACGATCCGCTGCAGCACATCACGAAACAGCTCGACAGGTTCGTCCACCACCGGGATCACCACGCTGGTCGTGGTTTCGTAGGGCTCGGTCCAAGGCCGGTAGCGTCGCGACAGGGCGACCTTGGCCAGCCAGATGAGCCAGGTGAGCAGGACGAAGATGCTGAACAGGTAAAGATGTGCGTGTTGCTGGATGGTCTCCCTGATTTGAAGCAGTCCGACTAGCAACCTGTGCTCCTGTCGATTGCCACCCGACGCTGCGGCGTTCTCCGGCGGGTCATCGGGCGGTACCGAAGAGCGTTGCGATCAACGGTGTCAGGAATTGGACGTACTCACGGCTGACATGGGTCGCGTCGCGGTACACCAGGTAGTTACCGATGATGGGTGGACATCCGCTCGACGAACACAACCATGGCTGCGGATCGACGTAGGGGTATCCAGCCGCGGTGATCGCCGGCTGCATTGCCTTGTGCCGATCGGGATAGGTATGGGCATGGGCCAGGTCGGTGACGCAGGGCCGAACATCGTTGAGGTGGGCCGAGACGCAGTCCGACACCGTGGAGCGAGGAGTTGGTGTGTCGCCCATGAAGACAATCTTGGCTTTGGTCTGGGCTCGCAGCATGTTGAGCGTGTCCAGGGTCGCGTTCGTCCATTCCGCTGGAGTGAACTTGTGGATTCCCTTGGTGTTCTCCGATTCACCGACGAAGATCATCGCGGGTTTCAGGGCCACGATGCGGGCTATCGTGGCCGACCGCCAGGTGTCGCATTCGGTGTAGTCGCGATTCAGGGTTGGTGAGACGACGGTGAGTTTGGCTGCCGGACAGGCCGACTTTGTCCAGTTGATGATCTTCCAGTGCTGTTGCTTGCCGGCTGCGCTGAAGGCAGGTTCCCATTGCTCCATATGGGAATCGCCGAAGAGCACGGCAGTTTTCGTCGCGGCGGTGTCCCCGAAGGCGCACGCGGCCTGCTGGATCACCAGGAAGTCGAGGTGACAGCCGTTGCGCGATGCGTCCGGAGTATCACCGGCGGCATGCGCGGGCTCGGGTGTCAGGTTGCTGGGAGCGGCGGTGGTGGCCATGGCCGAACTGACGTAGTGCTCGACGGTGTCGAGGAACTTCGGCGCCGGCTGGCTGGGTCCCGAGGCCAACGTGACCGCAGCGCCATGGCCTCGTAGCGACGGTAGATTCGTCAGCACCAGCGCGCCCACGCACACGATGGCGCTGGAGATGAGGACGCCGCCGAAGAGCCACTGCAGCGTTCCCAGCGCGATCCGCCGGCCCGGCTCCTCGACGACGAGGAACGACAGCAGCGCAACGACGAGCGACAGCACGACGATGGTGCACCGGCCGGCCACATCCAGGGGGTGACCGACGACCATCGGGGCGATGATCAGCATCGGCCAGTGCCAGAGGTAGAAGGAGTAGGACAACCGGCCGATGCATTGCAGCAGCGGCTCGGAGAAGATCCGCTCGACGCCCCGGCGGGCGCCGCAACCGGCGGCGATGATCAGTGCGGCCGACCCGACCGGAACCGCGGCGGCCGACCCGGGATAGGCAGTGGCATCGCTTATCCAGAAAGCCGATCCGACCATGACGACGAGTCCGATCCAGCCCAGCGCGCCTGCAAACCGGCGAGGCAGCCGGGCCAACCGATCCGCGCTGATGGCAACCAGTGCGCCGGTGGCCAGTTCCCAGGCTCGGGTCTGCAAGGAGAAGTAGGCCCAGGAGGAATTGCCTGCCGTCATCGCGATGGACCAGTGAAACGACAGGGCGGTGAGGCTGAGCAGCGCTACCGCCAGCAGCGGGCCGCGGATCCGCCGGCCGGTGAAGCCGACCGCAAGGATCAGGATCGGCCATACGACATAGAACTGTTCTTCGACGCCGAGGGACCAGAAGTGCTGCAAGGGCGAGACAGCATCATTCTGGTGTAGGTACTGGGTACCTTCGATCGCCAGTCGGTAGTTCAACCCGTAGAACGTCGTGAACAGGCCGTCCATGGTGATCGATCGCACCTGCAGCGGCGGGGCCCAAACCCTGGCCGCGAGTACCGTCGCCACCACCACGACGGCCGAGGCCGGCAGTAGCCGCTTGATGCGACGGGCGTAGAAACCAGGCAGGGCTCGCAGGCCGGCCACGCCGACTGATTTGGTCAACTGCCGGGTGATCAGGAACCCGGAGATGACGAAGAATACGTCCACCCCCACGAACCCGCCGCGAACTCCGAGATTGGCGTGGTAAAGGACCACGGAGAGCACTGCGAAGGCCCGGATACCCTCGATGTCCGGGCGGAACTTGCGGCTGAGGGGGGCCGGCGCGGCGGGGGTGCCGCGCGGCGCGGTGACGACGGGCCGTTCAGGCCGCTGCAGTAACTGCGTCATAGTGCCGACACCGCCGACCGGGTGGACTGGGGTTGATCGAAGCACATGTGCGTGGATCCTCCGAAGGTGTTGGGTTCGGTGGTCGCTCCACGCTGCGGACGACGAAGCGACTGATGTCCGGCGAACCGGACGAGTCAAGAATGAACACGCCGTGTTACTAAGAATGCGGTAAGTCATGTACTGAGAGTTACGGCTAGCCCTAGATTTAGCAGCGAAAAGACCGAAATTTGAAGTTTATGTGTACGGCGTGTAAGAAAAGTGCGGAAACGGTTACTCTCCGTGCATGGTCCTACGGCGAATGGATGGTTCCTTCCCGAGGCGCTTTCGGGTGGTCTCGGTGCTGATCGCCGCAAGCGTCGTTCTCGGAGTTTCGCTGTTGCTGTGGCAGCGCTCCGAGACTCGGCCCTGCCTGGTGACCCAGGCGGTCAGCCCGACCTGCGGAAGCTGGTGGGGTTCGGCATTGCCGGACCAACAATCAAAACTCGTGGCGGCGGTGGCTGCAGCGGAGCGGACCACCGGGCGACGCCTGGACATCGTGCACACCTATCACCGCTGGTTCGATGCCTTCCCCACCCTCAGTGAGCGAACACTGGCCGGCTCCGGGCACCTGTTGCTCCTCAACTGGGAACCGAATGACCGCAACAATTCTCCGATGTCCTGGCAAGGGATCGCGGCAGGCAAGCAGGACGCAGTCATCGAATCCGAGGCAAAGCGCCTTGCGCTGATCGGAGTGCCGGTTCTGGTCTCGTTCTCCCATGAGCCGGAACTGCAATTCCACCAACACGGCAATGCCGCTGACTTCGCCGCAGCCTTCCGGCACGTCGTCCTCCGAACTCGGCAGGCCGGTGCCAGGAACGTCCGCTGGGTGTGGGACATGATGGGACTTTCCGACGCCACCTGGCAGGCCAGGTACAAACAGATGTGGCCGGGCGATGACGTAATCGACTGGGTCGCCTGGGATCCCTACAACTTCGCGTCCTGCCGGGGCAAGCCATGGCACTCCTTCGCGCAGACCGTGACCCCGTTCTACCAGTGGCTGAAGGCCAACGGGTTCGGGAGGAAGCCATTCATGCTGGCCGAGTACGGGACCATCGAGCAGCCGCCACAGGCAGATGCCAAAGCTGCCTGGCTGGCCGCTATCCCCAGCGCGATGCGGTCATTTCCGAACCTGCGGGCCCTGGTGTACTTCAACCTGCCGGCACCGCCGGCGAACTGCAATTGGCAGGTCAGCACCTCACCGTCGGCGGGAAGCGCCTTCGGCGCCTTGGCCCGCAGCCAAAGGTTCAGCTGGCCCGCCGCGCACTCCCCGATCGGCTGACAGGGCCTGCTCAAATGCGGCGGCGGCCACGCCCGGCCAGCACCGTGAATCCGGCGCCGACCCCCAACAGCAGGGCACCGCTGAGCAGTTGCGGCAGGATCGGAACGCCGGTCATAGGCAGTTCCAACGGGGCCACTCTGGGATGCACGGTCGCCGAGCCCACCGCAGAGAGCCGGAGGTCTGCGACGTTGGTGGCCGACGCCGTGGCGGTGTTGCTCACCGAACCGGTCGCGGCCTCGGCATCGGTGATGGTGTGCGGCGGGACGGTGCACGTCAGCTCCGAGCCCGGGACGATGGTCGCACCGGGGCAGGTCACCGTCCCGGCCGTGGGGTCACTGGCCTTGAGTCCCTTGATCGTGGTGGTACCACGGTTGCCGACCACGATGGTCCAGGTGATGACGTCACCGGCGTCGGTCCGGCCATCACCGTTCGTGTCTGCGACCGAGGCCTTCTTGACCAGGTTCAGGGCACTGGTACCGGCGAGCTTGGTCGTGACGGTCGCCGACGCGGAGCTGACCACCGGGCAGGTAGCGACGGCCGGGCAGGGCGGCATCGCGGTGGCGGTGGCGGTGTTCGTGATCGAGCCGGCGTCGACCTCGGCTTGGGTCAGTGGATGGGGCGCACTGGTGCAGGTAGTGACCGCCCCTGGCACGAGGGTGGTGGCGGCACAGCTGATCGACGCGGCAGCTGGGTCGTCGATCAGCAGGCCGTTCAGGGTGACGTTGCCGGTGTTGCTGACGGTCAACGACCACGTCAGGGCGTCAGCGCGGCCGACAGCGCCATCGTGATTGGTGTCGGTGAGGGCGGCTGTGTTCACGAGGCCCAGGGTGGCGGCCTGATTCGCCTGGACGGTAACCGTCGATGTTCGCGAGGTCACCGGGTCGCCCCTCGGATCGTCGCCGCTCACGGTCGCGGTGTTCTCGATGGTTCCCGTATCGAGGTCGGACTGCTTGACCGTGTAGTCCGCGGCGGTGCAGGTGGTGGCGCCGCCGCCCGGCAATGTGCTCACCGGACAGGTGATGCTCGGTACCGGCCCGGCGGATCCTTGGAACTGATCGGCGATGGCCAGGTTGGTGACGGTAGCGCTGCCGCTGTTGGTGATCTCGAAGCTGTACGCGACAGTCTGGCCAGCTGCGGTGACGGTGACTGGTGTCGCCTTGCTGGATAGCAGCAAGGAGGCGGTTGACGTGGTCGAGGTCGAGGTGTTGTTGGCGGGGGCCGGATCGGCGGTGGTCGAGGTGACCGTGGCGGTGTTGACCAGCGCGCCGGTAAACGTGGCGCTGAGGGTTCCTGTGATGGCGGCTGTGATGGAGGTGCCGGCCGACATGGCGGCGGCCTTGCAGGTGGCGTTCTGCCCGACGACCGCGCAGGTCCAACCGGTGGCGGTGGTCGTCGCCTGGACACCGGTGACGCTGTCGGTGACCGCGTCCTTCAGCGTCGGTGCCACCGCGGTGGACGGGCCATCGTTCGTGACGGTCACGGTCCAGGTGACTGCGTGGCCGGGACGCGCCGGTTCGGGTGTGGCCACCGACTTGACCGCCAGCAGATCGGCGGCCGCGGAACTCGGCGTGCTGGAACTGGCCGAGTTGTCGGCCGGGACCGGATCCGGCGTATCCGAGGTCATGCTGACACTGGCGACCACGGCGCCCGAGAAGTCACCGGCCAGGTCGGCGCTGATCGTGAACGTCGCGGTCGTGCCGGAAGTCAGAGTCAGGGCCTGGCATACCACCTGCTGCGTGGCAACGGTGCAACTCCAACCGGCAGGGCCGGGACTCTCCACGGCGATACCGCTGACGCCGACCGGCAACGAGTTGGTCATCCTCGGATTCACAGCAGTGGACGGGCCGGTGTTGGTAACCGAGACGGTCCAGCTCACCGCCTTACCCGCTACCGCCGGGTTCGGCGTGGTTTTCGAGATGCTGGCCGCCAGATCCGCCGACGGCGCGGTGGGAGTGATGGACGTCGAGACGTTGTTGGCCAGATCCGGATCATCGGTGGTCGAGGTCACCGAGGCCGCGTTCAGCAGGTCACCGGTGAACTGCTCTGCCAGGTCGCCACCGATTGTGAACGTCACCGAAGTCTGGGACGGAATGGACGCCGCCTGGCACGATACGTCCTGCCCCACGGCTGCACAGGTCCAGCCAGGCGGGACCGTCGGGATGCTTACGCCGGTCACGGCGCTCGGGACGGTGTCACTGACCACCGGGGCAGCCGCCGTGGACGGGCCGTTGTTGGTCACGGTAACCGTCCATGAGACCGGTTTGCCGGGAACCACCGGATCGGGTGTGGCCTTCGATTTGATCGCCAGCAGATCCGCCGCTGGGGCGCTCGGCGTGCTGGAGGTCGCTGTGTTGTTCGCCAGATCCGGGTCGAAGGTCTCCGAGCCGGCGGTGACCGGGTTGGCCAGGACGCCGGTGAAGTCCTGAGCGAGATTGCCGGTGATGGTGAACGTCGCCGTGGCTCCGACGCTCAGGGTTGATGCGGCACAGGAGACCGTCTGACCGGTTACCTGGCACGACCAGGGGTTTTGCACACCCGGCACCGTGATCCCCGTTATCCCGTCGGGAAGTACGTCGGACACCGCGGGGTTGACCGCCCAGGACAGGCCGTTGTTGACCACCGTCACGGTCCAGGACACCGATGTACCCGGTACCACCGGATTCGGGGCCGCCGCACTTATCGCTACCGCCAGATCTGCCGAAGGGGAGGTAGGCGTATCGGAGGTCGATGCGTTGTTGGTCAGGTCCGGGTCGGCCGTATCAGAGGTCACTGAAGCGCTGTTCGAAAGGTCCCCGATGTGGTTCGGGACCAGCTCGCCGGATATCTGGAAGGTCGCCGAGGTGCCGGCCGCAATAGATGCCGCGGTGCAAGAAAGGTTCTGACCGGCCAGTACACAATTCCAGCCCGCCGGCAACGGGCCGATCGTCGGAAACGGGACGTGCGCGTTCACTGCGTCGGTAAGGACCGGATTGACCGCGTCGGATGGGCCGGCGTTGGTGACCGTGATTGTCCAGCTGACCGGCCCGCCCGGCACCACCGGATTCGGCGTCGCTTGCGACTTGATCGCCAGCAGGTCCGCCGATGGGGCGCTCGGAGTATTGGACGTTGCGCTGTTGTTCGATTGATCCACGTCAGGCGTGTCGGAAGTCGTTGTCACGGTGTCGGACAGGTTCCCGGTGAAATCCGGCGCCAGGGTTCCGGTGATCGTGAAGCTCACCGACGTCGCGAACGCCAAGGTGGGGGCGGTGCATGCCACGTCCTGACCGGTCACGTTGCAGGTCCAGTCGGCCGGGGCGTCCGTCACGACGACACCGGCTACCGATGCGGGAACAGTGTCGGTCAGGCTCGGGTTGACAGCGTCCGACGGACCGTTGTCGATCAGGGTCACCGTCCAGGACACCGAATTCCCCGGCACGGCAGGGCTGGGTGCGGCCGGGCTGATGGCGACGGCCAGATCCGCCTCCGTCGGAGCCGCCTGACCGGCAGAAGCCGAGGCCACCAGAAAGGCAACCCCAGCGACGATAACGGCCGGAACGGCCAGCACTGCTCGCAGGCGTGGGGCGCGAGGCATAGGCACGAAGAGCCCAATCAGCAGGATTGCGGTTGTCGACGTTTGGCCCCCGAAACGCCAAAGTTCTGCGACTATACAGGCGAGAAACCGCTGATCCTGGGACCCGGACTGGTAGGTCCCATGAAACATGGCTTCACGACCACCTCACACCGTACCTCAGCAGATGCCGCCGGTCAGCCGCCTCGGCCGTGAATCTCTGATCGCTGGCCGGATCGGCGCGCTGGTGTCTCCAGGGCCGATCATGCCGGAAAGCTAACGTACTTCGCGCCCGACCGCCTTAGCGCGATCCGCGGCATTAACTGAAGTGGGTCGGCTACGCGCGGTTTCTTTTTCGTCGCCGGCGGTCTCGACGTCGATCGTGTGGAGACGAGGGCGTGGAGCATCGGTCGGACTGTGGAGCGCCTGAACCCAGGCCGGGGCAAGTCATGGGCGAAGCGTGCGAACATGCTGACGCCCGTTGCCTGAGCGGAAGTTCCACATCGTGTTGCTCTCGAAGTAAGCCGCGCTCACACTGCGGTATGGCCCTCATGGTCGTATGCGGATTGTTAGCTGTTGCAGGAGTCGCTGCGATTGCGGCGTGGGGCGGATACGACATCGTCTCGCCGCCAGCATTGCCAGCCGGAAGGCGGTCTGTCGCCGCCGCTCTTCGCCGCTGCCTGTGGTGGATGAACCTCGTCATCATTGCCGGGCTTGCAGCTGGTGTCGTCGCTGCTGGCGCAGGCGGACGGCTAGTCATGCGGCTGTTGGCCGTGACATCGCCGGACGCTCGTGGGGCTATCACCGAAGCGGACCAGACGGTAGGAAAGATTACTGTCGACGGCACCCTTGGCTTCGTGGTGTTCGGTGCGCTGCCGTTCGCCGTGCTCGCCGCCTTTGTCTACGCACTCGCTCACCGGTGGTTCCCCACCGGTCGTCTCGGCGGGCTGCTATTCGGAACGCTCCTACTCGTCGCCGCAGGAACTCGCCTTGAACCGCTGCGCTCGGACAACCCGGACTTCCGCCTGCTGGGTCCGACATGGCTGGCCGTGATCACCTTCGGGCTCGTGGTGCTCGGGGACGGCATGGTTACAGCGGCCCTGATGGGCTGGTACAGCCGCCACCTGCCGCCGCCGGCGGCTAGCTTGGCCGTGTCGTGGCACTACGTGCTCGTGCCGCTGCTGCTCCTGTTCCTGTTTGTCGTCGCCGCGCGCGTTGTGATCTTCGCGGCGGCGGGCGCCGTGGTCGTCGCGGCCCTTGCGCGTTTCGCGCCAACACTGTCACGCGCTTGGGCCTCGCGGCGAATGACGATGGCCGGCCGGGTCGTACTAGCGGGTTGGTTCGCGGCGGCGTTGCCGGGTTTCGTGACAGCGATCAGCGACATCGTGCCGTAGTGCGAACTGGCTCAGCCGAACGCCGCCCTGGCTCCCGGCGTCATCGGCGCAACGCTTCAGCTTGAGGACGGGTCGCGCTCATCCGCCGGGCTGGCGGTGCTCCCTGCCCGCTCCGACGCCGAGGTAGTCGCCCGCTACGCGAACCGGTTAGCGCAAACATGGAAACTCGTGATGAAGCGATGGTCGGATGCCGCTCACCGCTCGATGAAAACATCCAACATAAGCCCGCCCGCCTGGTTCATTGGGGTATCGGGCGAATTACTTGACATTGTGTAGAAACTCTTCTTAGGCTGCTTTGTGCCTCCCCACAGCAAGCCGACAAGGACACCAGAGCCGCGGCGGGGAGACGGTTGACACCCTGCCTCACGTCTACGGAGGTCCTCATGTCCCTGCCTGTCTTCAGGCGTCGATACCGAGCCGGACTGCTTTCTCGCGGGATCATTGCCCTCGCGACGGCCGGTGCTCTCGCCGGCACGTTCGTACTGGCGCTGGCCAGTCCCGCGGGCGCCGCACCGAGCGCTCCGGCATCTTCTGCGCCGTCGGGTTCGCTCGCGGCGCAGACGTTCGACCCATCGCAGGGTCAGGGTGCTCATCCGTACATGGGGTGGAGCAGTTGGAGCCTCGAGTCGACGAAGTATCCAGGGGTCAACCCCACCGGGTCGGAGAGTTGGCTGACCGAACAGCACGTCCTTCAGCAGGAAGCCGTCGTTGCCTCGACGCTGAAGTCGCACGGCTACCAGTACATCAACATCGACGCGGGCTGGTGGAAGGGCTTCGATCAATACGCCCGGCCGCAGACCAACAGCA
Organism: Pseudonocardiales bacterium; assembly: GCA_030840295.1. Taxonomy (GTDB): domain Bacteria; phylum Actinomycetota; class Actinomycetes; order Mycobacteriales; family Jatrophihabitantaceae; genus Jatrophihabitans_A. The sequence goes on along the minus strand of JAVEET010000353.1, from coordinate 5,401 downwards.
TCACCTTCCCGGACGGGATCTCCTACATCGCCGACAAAGTTCATGCCGACGGCCTGAAATTGGGTATCTACATGCCCGTCGGTCTCGACAAGAGCGCCTACAACGGCGGCAATACACCGGTCTACGGCACGACGAACTGCTTCACGCGTGACTTGGTCTATCCCGACCTGCGGAGTACCAACGGGTGGGATTCGGCGTACAAGATGAACTTCGACAACCCATGCAGCCAGGCCTACCTCGACTCGATCGCGAACATGTTCGCGGGCTGGCACGTCGACTTCCTGAAGCTGGACGGCGTGGGCCCCGGTTCGTTCAAAGGCGGAGCCAACTACGACAACACCAGCGATGTCGCGGCGTGGTCGAAGGCGCTCGCAGGCACCGGGCGTCCGATCCAGTTCGTGATTTCGTGGTCGCTCAGCCCGCTGCAGATGCCGACCTGGCAGGCCTACACCAACGGCTGGCGGATCGACACCGACGTCGAGTGCTACTGCAACACAATCAGCACCTGGAGTTCTTCGGTCAAGCAGCGCTGGAACGATGTCATTCCGTTCATCGATCAGGCCGGCCCGGGACACTGGAATAATCTCGACTCGGTCGATGTGGGTGTCGGAGCGATGGACGGGTTGACCGATGCCGAACGCCAGAGCGAGCTGACGCTGTGGGCCCTCGAATCGGCACCGCTCTACGCCGGCGATGACCTCACCAAGCTCGACGCATTCGGCAAAAGCCTGCTCACCAACGACGAGGTCATCGCTGTCGACCAGGTCGGACGGCCGGCACGGCCGGTGAACCAGTTCAGCCAGCAGCAGACGTGGTATTCGGCAAATCCCGACGGCAGCGTCACCGTCGGGCTGTTCAACCTGGCTGACGCCTCGCACACGGTGACCATGCCGTTGAGTGATATCGGATTGTCGAGCACGGCGACGGTGCGGGATCTGTGGTCGCACGCCGAACTCGGCAGGGTCTCCTCCAGTTTCAGCGCTCAACTGCCGGCGCACGGCTCGCGGCTGCTGACCTTCACCCCGCGCCGGTCTGCGCTGGCCGCACCGACCGGACTGCACGCCACTGCATCGACGGCCTCCGGGGTCACGCTTGCGTGGCAGCCCTCGGCCAATGCGCCGTCGGGCACCGCGTACGCGGTGCGCGTCGACAACCGCACCGTCACAACCGTGCAGGGCATCACCGCGACGGTGTCAGGTCTGCGGTCAGGCACCGCGCACACGTTCCAGGTCCAGGCGGTGGCCGGCCGCAAGAACACCTCGCTCTGGAGCAGCGCGCTGCAACTGACGACCGCGGCGGGCGGCGGCCCCACCCTGTACGAGGCCGAATCGCCCGACAACGTCAACATCGGCTCCGCCAGCGCCGGCTCGTGCGCGAAATGCTCGGGTGGCGCCAAGGTCGGCAACCTCGGGGGCGGCTCGTCAGTCCTCTTCACCGCGATCACCGTGCCCGCCGACGGCACCTACCTGATGAAGATCTCCTACCTGGACGGCGATTCCTCGCGGCAGGCGATCGTGACAGCGAACAGCGGCACACCGGTCTACGTGAACCTCGTCGGGACGAACAACAACGACTGGTCCACGCCGCAGACGACAACGTTCCCGATCACGTTGCACGCGGGCACGAACTCCATCCAGATCGGCAATCCGTCGGATTATGTCTCCGACGTCGACGCGGTATGGGTCTGACGTGGTGTGACCTGACAAGCGAGCGCAAGCCGGCCTGAGGTCGGCCATGGGCCGGCCTCTCTCGAAACCCGGAGACCGGCCCTCGGTCGCAGGGCTCAGGGCCCTTCTTGTCCGACGAAGGCGCGGAGCACCGACACCGCGGCGCCGCGAGCCCAGGCGTCGAAGGTGTGCGGCCGCAGCCGCAGTTGACACTCGGCTGCGGCACCGAAGGCGTTGGCGGCAAAAGCCTTGCGTAGCTCGGCGTCGTAGACCTCGAAGTTGTTGACGGCTTCGCCTTCGATCACCGCGACTCTCGGTCCGATGAGGTTCACGACAGCGGCGATCGCGCTGCCAATCACGGATGCGGCACGATTGAAGGCCCCGACAGCCGCAGGGTCGCCTTCATGCGCGAGTCGGACGACCGCCGCCATGTCGAGATCGGCGCGGCCGGTCGCGGTACGGACCGTGGTCAGGATCGCATCCGATGAGGCGACTGTCTCGACGCAGTTGGTGCGACCGCACGTGCAAACCAGCCCTGCGTCTGCCAGCGGCAGATGGCCGATCTCGCCGGCGACGCCGAAAGATCCGTTCACGACGTCTCCGTTGAGGTAGATGCCGCAGCCGATCCCCGACCCGATCGTCACGACCACGAACGAGTCGACCTTTCCGCCACCAACGCCGAACCATTGCTCGGCGAGGGTGAGTGCGTGAACGTCGTTGTCGATCCGCACCGGAACGCTCAGGCGTTGCTCGAGCAGGTCGCGCAACGCGACGTCATGCCATCCCAACAGGGGAGAGTGACGTACCCGGCCGGCGTTCGTGTCGATGTCGCCGGATACCGAAACTCCCACTCCGACAAGACGATCCTGCATCGGGCCGAGACGCTTGATCAACGCGCGGGTGACGATTTCGACAGTGCGGGCGACCTGGCCGACCGTATGCTTCGGCAGCCGCCGGCGTTCACGATCCACAATCGTCGCGTCGAAATCGGTCGTCACGCCGATGATCTCCGACTCGGTGACCTTGATGCCGATGATGCGCACGGCTTCCGGGATCGCACGGATCGGCGTGACCGGGCGTCCCAGAGCCGCTGCGCCGCGCCGGGTGCCATCGAAGGTGACGAAGCCGGCGTCGATCAACGGCGTAACCGCCTTTGTGACAGCAGCCTGTGACAGACCGGTGCGGCGAGCGATGCCGACTCGAGCGATCGGTCCGGCACTGAGAATGCAGGTGAGAACAGCCGTGGCCGCCGGGCTGGCCGGCGGCAGGGCGCGACGGGGTTGGCCCAACGGAAGGGCTGCTCGCGACGTCATCGCAGGTCCCCTCGTGCGAGCGACGGGTAGTTCACCCGCGTCAGTGTAGCGAGGGCGTGAGGTTCCCCGGCAATTTATTGAGCGCGGCAAGTATTCGATCAGATCGTGGTGACGGTCGCCAAACCACTGCTCCGGCGCCGCCGGTTCGCCGCTACGACGGCCCGCTGCCGCAGGCATCCCTCGATCTGCGGACGGACGGTTCGGTGCCGTTCGAAATGCGCTAACCGAGCAGGAGCATTATCGAGCGGCTGCTCGGCGAGGACTGCCACGTCGCGCCGGCCCGCATGTTTTTCGTCCGGGCGGCGTCCCGTGGGACGAGCGCATCCCGTACCCGGGTGTTCATGGTTGGCTGCCCCATCCCACCAGCAGCTGCCGTCCTCCATGCCGCGATGGTGCAATGGGCGCCGAACACGCACTGAAGCCGGTTCTGGTTTCCTCCGGTTGGAGGATCGTTTTGGAGCACGGAGGCTCCGGTGCCGCCGTTTGTGGCGCGCCATAGGGCGCCAGGACGTAGGCGTCAGGCGTCAGGCCGCCAGCCGCCAGGCGGAGGAGGAAGTTCGCCGGTGAACGCGACTTCCTCGGCAATGTCACGCAGCTTGCGGTGCAGACGTTGGCTGGCGGCGCGCAAGTTGTCGAACGCCTGCTCGGCCGTCCACTGGTTGCGGGCCATCAAGATCCCGGTCGCCATCCCGATCTGGCGGTTGCTCAGCAGCGCCACCTCCAGGTGAGCGGCCTTGTCCCGTTGAGCGGTGGCTTCCAACGCCTGGCTCGCATAAATCGCGAACAGCGCGCCAGTGGCGATGTCGACGTCGGTGAAGGCGTACGTGTTGCGTGCGAAGAAGTTCAGCGCGCCGCGTTGATCGCCGTCCAAGAAGAGGCGGACACCGAAGCTGCTTCCAGCTCCGGCTCGCGCTGCCCGCGGGCCGAACGTCGGCCACTGCGGGTCGACCGCCAGGTCGTTGCTGCGGGTCACGTCGTGTTCTGCGAGCGCGTCCAAACATGGGCCCTCGCCCGCCTCGTACTGGATCGCATCGATCTCATAGGCGAGCGAGTCGGTGCCGGCCAGTGTCTGCGGGGCGTTGGAGCCGCGGATGTAGGTCAGCGAGACTGCGTCGGCGTGTGGCACCGCCCGGGCAGCGAAATCGGTCAACCGCTCCGGAGTCACCGCGCTGCCCTGAGTGCCCAGCATCGCACTGGCCAGATCTGCCAACTGGGCGAGCAGCACAGGGTCGCTCGGCCGCCGAGGGTCATCGGTCATCGGGCCCCCCTCTGATCTTCCCCGCCGCCAGAAAGCACACCGGGGCGCCTCATCTGCTCGACTGTAACCGGCCGTCGAGGGATGCGGTGACGGTTGAGCCCGGCAGGCCCAGCCCAATCTGAACGACCATCAAACCGGATAAGGGCACGGATAAGCTCGCGCGATGGACCAGCTCGCGAACGGCGACCGATGAGTTCGCTGGGCTCGCGCCGTCTTAGTAGAGGACGGAACCTTCAGATACGAGTTGGGAAGAAGCAATCATGAGGACGATCACCGCGGGCTTGTTCATCGCACTCGACGGCGTCGTTGAGGCGCCCGACCAGTGGCATTTTCCGTACTTCAACGATGAGATGGGCGCCGCCGTGAGCGCGACCCTAGGGACGGCCGACACCATGCTGTTCGGTCGCAAGACCTACGACAGCTTCGCAGGAGCCTGGCCCGAGCGGGAGGCGGCCGGCGGGGAGGACGCCGCTTTCGCCAAGGCGCTCGGTGACGCCCGCAAGCTCGTCGTTTCCAACCGGCAGCTCGAGTTCACCTGGCGCAACTCCGAGCAACTGCAGGGCGAGTTCGTCGAGGCTGTTACCGCGCTGAAGAACGAGCCCGGTGACGGCACGATCGGCATGAGCGGCTCGGTTTCGGTTGTCCGCCAGCTGCTTTCCGCGGGGCTGCTGGACGAGCTGCACCTCTTGATGCATCCGATCGCGGTCCGCAAGGGCATGCGCCTGTTCGACGACGGCGAACTCCCGATCCCGTTGGCGCTGGTTTCCTCGCAGACCTTCAAGACCGGCGTGCTGAACCTCGTCTACGCGCCCGACCGACTTGCGGATCTCTCGGCATGATTGCGTCGCCGAGAACGAGCTTCGAATAGTCGGCTGCCGGTCACCTGGTCGTCCGCTCTGAGAGTCTCGACCGCCCGAGCGACCACAGCGGGTACCGCTGAGGTCGGCAGGTCACCACACCGAACGGCACGAGACCGAGGAGTTCCCAGCAGAGGCGTCACCCCGGCTCGGGGGAACGAGCACTGCCCCCGAGCTGCGGGAATTGAGTGCGTTCCTCGGAGGTGGTGCAGCTGCTCCTCAGTCGGAGGCAGCCTGTTCGGTCAGAACGTCGATCTGCACGTTGACCATGTGCGCAGATTGTGCCGATAATCCGGTTGCGTCGCA
>JAVEET010000334.1 GCA_030840295.1 Pseudonocardiales bacterium | reverse complement strand
CATCCATCGCTGCCCGCGGGGAGCAACCTCTACGGATCGACAAAGATCTTTCCCGACTACCAGGCGGAGCCGGGCCAGTCGTACTTCACTCTGATCCACGGCATCCCGCACGAGTCGTCCGTGAGTTTCGTCGCCATCCTGCAGGCGACCCGTGCGCTGCGGAAGGGCTTCGAGTCGGCGATCTACTTCTACGGACCCGGAGCGCTCGGCGTCATGGACACGCGCGGCTTTCCGACCACCGGCGACAGTGCTTTCCCTGGCGAGCACAATATTAACAACTCGCTGAAGACCGTCATCGCCGAGGGCGGCACGGTCTTCGTCTGCCGGTTCGGCCTCTCGCTGCACGGTCTTCGCGAGGAGGACATCATCGAGGGGGTCATTCCTGCGCATCCTTTGGACGTGCAGGACGCGGTCATCCATTACGCGCGCAAGGGCGCGATCATCAACTCGGTCTACAACCTCTAGCATGACCATGCGCAACGCAGTATCCACCCGAGTCGATATCGCCCTGCTCGGAATCCGGGTGAACGCTCCGGTGCAGCGCACCGGAGGCGCCGGACCAAGCGACGACGGCCATGTCCTTTTCGAAGGAGTGGGCGCGGCAATCCCGATCAACCCCAACAGTCCGTATGTGGTCGAAAACGGTCGGCTCCTACTGGATGGGGCAGACCTGGGCCTCGAGGTGAGCCCGGTCAGCAGGCCGAGGTTTTATGACCTTGAGACCGCGGACGGTGTCAACTACGAGAAGATCGCGAAGCTCCACGGGTCGAACGTGCTCGCCACCACGGTGGTACAGACCTGCGTGCGTTACGACGAGTCGGAGCGGTGCCGGTTCTGTTCGATCGAAGCGTCCTTGGACGCCGGATTGACGATTGCGGTGAAGACGCCGGCGATGCTCGCCGAGGTTGCCGAGGCGGCGTATCGGCTCGATGGCGTCACCCAGATGGTGATGACGACGGGCACGTCGAACGGGCGTGACCGCGGCGCGACCCATCTGGCTCGGTGCGTGAAGGCGGTCAAGGCGGCCGTGCCGCAGCTGGAAATCCAGGTGCAGTGCGAACCGCCGGCGAACCTCAAGACGATCACGGACCTGTATGAGGCCGGTGCGCGCTCGATCGGCATCCACGTGGAATCGATGGACGACAACGTACGTAAGAAGTGGATGCCGGGCAAGTCGACGGTGCCGCTGGATGAGTACCGTGGTGCATGGCGTGAAGCGGTGCGCGTGTTCGGCCACAACCAGGTGTCCACCTATCTGCTCGTCGGGATGGGTGAGGATCCCGACGAGATGGTGGCGGGTGCGGAGGAACTCATCGAGATGGGTGTCTACCCGTTCGTGGTGCCGTTCCGTCCGCTCAAAGGGACGCTCGCTACCGACGTCGACAAGATACCTGCCCCGCACCGCGACGTGCTGCACGACATCACGAGCAGGGTCGCGGTGGCCCTCCAGGCCGCCGGAATGCACGGTTCTGACCAGAAGGCCGGCTGCGCTGCCTGCGGCGCATGCAGCATCCTGAAGACGGCAGGCGCGTGATGCTCCTCGACCCCCTCGACCTCCCCGTGCTCTCCGGAGAGCGCACGATGAGGGAGGCTTCGCCCGCATATTCGATCCAGCGCGCTGACAGCGTCGAACTGGCCGCCTACCATCGGCTGCGGTACGAGGCATTCGTCGACGAACAGGGCCTTTTCGCCGGCAGCGACCACGACCACCTCGACGACGACCCGCGCACGGTGGTGCTGGTCGCCGTCGACGAGACCGGCAACGTGCTCGGCGGCGTCAGGATCGGCATCGCGACCCCGGACCGCGACATCGGCTGGTGGACCGGGAGCCGTCTCGTCGTGGCAAGGGCTGCCCGGAGCAAGGGCCATATCGGCGGCGCTCTGGTCCGTGCGGCATGCGCCTACGCCGAGCAGGGCGGGGCGCTGCGTTTCGACGCGACCGTTCAGCTGCGCAACCAGGTGATGTTCGACCGGCTCGGCTGGACCACGGTGGGGCCCGCGATCGTGGCAGGGGTCGAGCATGCGCACATGCGGTGGCCGATCGATCGGATCGAGCGACTCGCGAACTCGAGCAAGGCGTTCCTCGCCGGCTTGCTGGACCCACTCGGGGCCGCGGCTGATGGTCCCTCGCAGTCGTTCGGTGGCAGTGGATTCGTGGGCGACGACGGTGCACCGATCGCCGGAACGGACGTCATCGCCGCGTGCGATGCGATCCTCCCGTCGCTGGTGGAACGCGACCCCGAATGGGCCGGGTGGTGCGCGGTGCTCGTCAACGTCAACGACCTCAGTGCGATGGGCGCCAGGGTCGTCGGACTCTTGGATGCGCTCGGTGCCCGCGATGCCTCCTTCGCAGCCCGGTTGTTCACCGGGCTGCGAAACGGTGCCGCCGCCTGGGGAGCCCCGATTCTCGGCGGCCATACCCAGCTTGGGGTGCCGGCGTCCCTCGCTGTGACCGCGCTAGGGCGAACAGAAACGCCGATACCGGGTGGGGGAGGTCGACTCGGTCAAGCCGTGTCGGTCTCGGTCGACACCAGCGGCAGCTGGCATCCCCGGTACACCGGTATGCAATGGGACTCGACCTCGCATCGAAGCGGCGAGGAGTTACGGACCATGGCGGGATTGGTCGCCAACGCCTCGCCCGCCGCCGCAAAGGACATCAGCATGGCGGGTCTGGTCGGCACGATCGGGATGCTCGCCGAAGCCAGCGGATGCGGCGCGGTCGTGGAGGTCGCAGACGTGCCCGCTCCGGATGGGGTCGCCGCCGCAGATTGGCTGACGTGCTTCCCTGGGTTCGGGATGATCACCGCGGACCGGCCGGGCGAATCCAGGATGTCTTCCCCACTCGTACAGACCCGAGAATGCGGCACATTGACTATCGAACGCGGGGTGCAGCTGCGCTGGCCCGACGGACTGACCACCACGGCACTGAGCAGTGCCGTAACCGGCCTTGGAAGGGCATGACAGAAACAATGACAACGACAACCCTCGCGGCCGCCGCCGCGAACTTCGGTCGCGATCTCGAACAGAATTACGCGACGATAGAGACCCTCCTGAGCGAGGCACGGTCCCGCGGGGTGCAACTGCTTGCGCTGCCGGAGGCAGCCCTCGGCGGTTACCTCTCCAGCCTCGGCGGTCCTGGGGACTCCCGGAAGCCCAAGTCCCTCCCGCCCGCGCTGCGGGTGGACGGGCCGGAGATCGCGCGGGTCATCCAGCTTGCCGGCGACATCGTCGTGGTGGTCGGCATCTGCGAAGCCGACGAGCAGGACGGCGCTGTCATCCGTTACAACACGGCGATCGCGCTGGACGGCAGCGGGGTGCTCGGTGTCCACCGCAAGGTGCACCAGCCGTTGGGCGAGAACATGTCGTATGCGGCCGGGGAGAGCTTCGCCGCGTTCGACACCCCGGTCGGACGCATCGGCATGATGATCTGCTACGACAAGGCGTTCCCCGAGTCGGCCCGCGCCCTGGCGCTGGACGGCGCAGAGGTGATCGTCTGCATCTCCGCCTGGCCGGGTTCTCGCACCGCCGGCTCAGCCGACCTGAGCCAGGATCGCTGGACGAAGCGGTTCAACCTCTTCGACCAGGCCAGGGCACTGGAGAACCAGGTCGTCTGGGTCGCGTCCAACCAGGCCGGCGAGTTCGGCTCCCTGCGGTTCGTCGCCAGCGCCAAGGTGGTCGGCCCGGGCGGTGACGTCCTCGCGACGACCGGTGTCGAGGCAGGACTGGCCGTCGCATCCGTCGACATCGGGGATGCCCTGTCGACCGCGCGCCGTTCGATGTTCCACCTGCGGGATCGTCGCCCTGGCAGCTATGCCGACGCCGCGGCCGAATGGGAGTCCGTCAATGCCTGAAATGACCTTCACCGTCCGCTGGCCAGACGGAACCGTCGCCGATCTCTACTCACCGTCACTGGTGATGCACGACTTCCTCGCCGCGGGCTCCGATTACCCATTGCAGGAATTCGTCGACAAGAGCGCCGAAGCGCTCGACCTTGCCAGCGCCAGGGTCAAGGCGAAGTTCGGTTTCGAATGCACCTCCGCGATGCAGCAAAAGGCCGAGATCCTGGCCAGCGCCGCACACTTCACCCCGTCTTCTGCAGTGCGAGTCCTCTCGATGCTGCCGCCATTGGAGGCCTGACATGATCACACTCACGAACCAAACCCACTTCGAGGTGGTCATCATCGGCGCCGGACAAGCCGGCCTATCCCTGAGCAGGCTGCTGACCGAGGAGGGCGTCGACCACGTCCTGCTCGAAAGGGAGACGACTGCCCACGAATGGCGGACCGGCCGGTGGGACAACTTCACGCTGGTGACGCCGAACTGGCAGTGCCAGCTACCCGGATGGTCGTACAGCGCGGATGACCCCAATGGGTTCATGAACCGCGAGCAGGTCCACACCTTCGTCACCGACTACGCCAAGTCGTTCGATGCGCCGGTAGTGGAAGGGGTGGAGGTCGTGGGGCTCAGCCAGACTGAAGACGGCTACGCCCTCTCGACGTCGGCAGGGGCGCTCACGGCGGACCGGGTGGTGATCGCAACCGGCGGCTACCACACCCCGATCATTCCGCCATTCGCTGACCAACTTCCCACGGACATCCGCCAGCTGCATTCTTCCGAATATCGCAATTCCGGTGACCTCCCCGCCGGCGCCGTCCTGGTTGTCGGGTCCGGCCAGTCCGGAGCCCAGATCGCCGAAGACCTGCACTTGGATGGACGCCAGGTTCACCTCGCACTCGGCGGAGCGCCACGCTGTGCCCGCTTCTACCGTGGGAAGGACTGCATCGAGTGGCTCCACGACATGGGCATCTACGACATCCCGGTCACCAAGCACGCAGGGGGTCTGGCGAAACGGGAGAGCACCAACCATTACATGACTGGCCGTGACGGCGGTCGCGACATCGACCTGCGCGTGTTCGCGACCCAGGGCATGGAGCTCTACGGCCGGCTGACCGGCGCGACCAGCGCGGAGCTGTACTTCGCCCCCACCCTGGCGGAGTCCCTCGATCGTGCTGACGCTGTAATGGACTCGATCAAGAACGACATCGACGCCTACATCGCGCGGGCCGGGATCGACGCGCCGAGCGAGCCTCGCTATGCGCCGATCTGGCAGCCGCCGGTCGAGCCCGCGACCCTCGACCTCGAGAAGGCGGGCATCACATCGATCGTCTGGTCGATCGGCTATCGCGCCGACTACTCCTGGGTGAACGTCGGCGTATTCGACGGCCAGGGGCACCCCGCTCACCAGCGCGGCGTGAGCCCGGCGTCCGGCCTGTACTTCCTTGGTCTTCCCTGGCTCTACAGCTGGGGATCCGGCCGCTTCGCCGGCATCGAACGCGACGCCCGGTTCCTCGCCGACCAGATCGTGTCGGCGCGGATTGGAGAACTTGTCCGGTAGGCCGGTGAGAGTGGCACTGCTGACCTACTCGACGAAGCCGCGTGGGGGAGTGGTGCACACGCTCGCCCTCGCCGAAGCGCTCGCCAAGTGCGGCGAGGACGTCACCGTGTGGACACTCGGTCGCGGCGGGGACACCGTGTTCTTCCGGCGGGTGGACCCGTCTGTGAAGGTGCGAGTGGTTCCCTTCGCCCCGGACGCGAGCGAGACGGTCGGGGAACGGATCGTCCGCTCGATTGCCACGCTGCGCGCGGCGTTCGAGCCCGACCTGTATGACATCGTCCATGCCGAGGACTGCATCAGTGCCAACGCGGTGGACAACTGCATCCGCACGATTCACCATCTCGACACGTTCACCACGCCCGAGTTGGTGAACTGCCATGAGAAGGCGATCGTCGGGCCGATCGCCCGCGTCTGCGTGTCAGAAGCCGTCGCAGCCGAGGTGCGGACAGGCTGGGGCCTGGATCCCACAGTGATCCCGAACGGTGTTGACGCCCACCGCTTCGCCGCAGCCGCCTCGGGCGACCAGGCGGCCCGCACAGCCAGGGAACGGTGGAAGGCGGAGCTCGGCGCATACGTCCTCGCCGTCGGCGGTATCGAGCCCCGCAAGGGCACCATCGACCTCCTCGAGGCCTATGCGATCCTTCGCGAGTCCCATCCCGGGATCACGCTCGTGCTCGCAGGCGGCGAGACTCTCTTCGACTACCGTGACTACCGGACGGCGTTCGAGCGGCGCGCGAGGCAGCTCGGTGTCGAGTACCGCCTGCTAGGCGTCGTCGACGATGACCGCCTGCCCGCGCTGGTGGCGGCAAGCAAGGTCTTCGCCTTCGTGTCGACGAAGGAGGGCTTCGGCCTGGCCGCCATGGAGGCCCTCGCCGCCGGCGTGCCGGTGGTCGCCCGCGACCTTCCGGTCCTGCGCGAGATATTCCGGGACGCCGTCGACTATGCATCCGATGTCCCGTCGATCGCGGCGGCCCTGCGCCGCGCCCTTACCGAACCGGGAGACGGTACGGCAGGACGGATGCTCGCTGCCGAGTACGGGTGGCCTGCTGCGGCAGCCGCCCACGCACGGTTGTACCGTTCGATCCTCGGGTGGGGCTCGTGACCCGGATGTCGATCTCACGCGCGATCACCTCTCTCGCCGAACAGGATCCCGATCGACTCGCGGTCCGGGATGACGCGGAGGTCCTCACCCGTGCGGAGCTGGACTCGCGAAGCAATGCCCTGGCACGTGCCTACGCGGCGCTGGGCGTAAGACAAGACGACCTGGTCACGGTGACATTGCCGAACAGCGTCGAGTTTGTCGTCAGCTGCGTTGCGGTCTGGAAGCTGGGCGCTACGCCGCAACCCCTGTCTCACCGACTGCCGCTGCCGGAACGCCGAG
>JAVEET010000325.1 GCA_030840295.1 Pseudonocardiales bacterium | reverse complement strand
ATTGCGTGCGGCTGAAGAAGGGTCTGGACCAGGCCGGCATAACCTTCACCGAGGTGAACATCGAGCAGGACGAGAATGCCGCGGTGCGGGTCATGGAGGTCAACGGTGGCAACCAGACCGTGCCGACGCTGGAGTTCGCAGATGGCTCCGCACTGACCAATCCGAGCGTTGCCCAGGTTCGGGACAAGCTGGCCGCGCTGGCATAAGCGGTGCCTAACTTCGACCCGGTATCGCCGGAGCGTCTGGCCCAACAGTTGGCCGACCTGGCCGTGGCCCGCCACCCGGTGGTTCATCCGCTACGAGTGGCTCTCGACGCCCCCCGATGCGCGGCGATCGGCCCGCTGGTCACCGCGCTCGGCCAGACCCTCACCCTGGCCGGGCGGGTGGTGGGGATAGTCCACACCGAGACCTTCTACCGGGATGCATCGCTGCGTCTGGAGTACGGAAAGACCGACGTCGAATCCTTCTATTCGGGCTGGCTGGACGTGGCGGCCCTGCAGCGAGAGGTGCTCAGGCCGGTCGGGCCGAGCGGCCCTACGGCCGAACCCTGGAGCTACCTGCCCTCGTTGCGCGATCCGGTCACGAACCGGGCCACCCGGGTGGCGCCGGCGACGCTGCCATCGGCCGGCGTGCTGATCGTCACCGGCGAATTACTGTTCGGCCATGGCCTTCCGTTCGACCTGACGGTGCACGCCTGGGTGTCGCGCCAGGCCCGAGGACGTCGTACCGACCCTGACTGGGCCTGGGCGCTGCCCGCGTTCGACCGGTATGACCTCGATGTCAACCCGGTGAGCCTCGCCGATGTGGTGCTGCGCTACGACGATCCGGCCCACCCGGCGATCGCCGTTCGCTGAACTTCCTGGCCCTTGACTGGGCAGTGTTCAGGGCTGCTCGGCGATCCAGCTGTCAATCAACTGGCGGGCGATCGACATGGTCGGTGGCAGCGCCCGGAGCACCCCGGTATCGGTTGCCGTCTCCTGCCCCCAATCCCGGGCCCGGCGCACTTCCTCGCGAGTGAACCAACCGGCCTCGGCGATCTCGTCATCGTCCGGGACCAGGGTGGTGTCACCGATCGCATCCGCGGTGAAGCCGAGCATCAGCGAAGCCGGGAACGGATGCGGCTGGCTGGCCACGTAGCGGACGTTGGCTACCGCGATGCCGACCTCCTCGCCCACTTCACGGATCACCGCAGCCTCCGCCGACTCCCCCGCCTCGACGAAGCCGGCCAGTACCGACAGTCGGCCCGGTGGCCACAGCGGCGATCGGGCGAGCAGGCATCGATCCTGATCGTCGCGGACCAGCATGATGACTGCCGGGTCAGTACGCGGGAAATGCTCGGACCCGTCGACCGGACACGTCCTGCTCCACCCCGATTGCGACACCTCGGTAACCGCACCGCAACGCGGACACCGGGTATGGCGCTGATGCCAGGCCTGCAGCGCTGTGGCCGACGTGAGCAGCCCCAGTTCCAGGTCGCTCAACGAGTCGGCAAGCTGCCGCAACCCCTGCCAGTCGTCGTCGAGTCCCGCGGTGGCCGACCCGGTATAGGAGAGGACCGCGAAATACACCGTCCCAGCCGCCTCTCCGAGCAGCACCCGGTCGCCCTCGACGGTCACTTCGGAGGGTGTGGCAAGTTCGAGGCTGGCGCCGCTGCGGGTAGCCACGGTGGCCGCCGCTGAGAGCACCAGAACGCGGCTGGTGGAGTCATCCCATGCCGACTGCACCCAGTCGGGATTGCCGCGCCGGTGCCCGATCCGGTTGTGAGCAGACCGGGCGAGAACAGGAACCGGCACGGATGGGATCTGGTCGGCCACCGTCGTCTCAGGCACCCTGCACAGCGATATCGACGATTCCGCTTAACCCGGACGAGATCCTGCCCGCGTCCCCTACCGCGACGGCAACCAGCTTGCGAGGAGCGAGGAACTCGGCCGCCACGTCGGCGACCTGCTCAAGGGTCACGGCGGCAAGTCGATCACGGTGGCGGGTCAGCCACTCCAGATCCAATCCGGCACCGAGCAGGCCGGACAGCGTGGACGCCAGACCGGCCTGGGTCGAGATCGACAACGACATGGTGCCGATGGCGTACTGACGCACCAGGTCCAGCTCAGCCTGGGTGATCGGCAGGGCTGAGATTCGACCGAGTTCATAGAGTGTTTCCAGCACCGCCGGCGCCGTGACCTCGGTGGCCACATCGGCCGAAGCCGTGAACGAGGAAGCCAGCGTCGAATGGTCCAGCGAGCTGCGTGGCGAATAGGTGTAGCCCTTGTCCTCCCGGATGTTTTCGACCCAACGGGAGGAGAACATGCCGCCGAACGCGAGATTGGCCAGCTGCAGTGCGGGATAGCGCTCATCCGAACGCGGCAGTGCGTGACCACCGAAACGCAACGAGGTCTGCACCGACCCGGGACGATCGACAATCAGCAGCGGCCCCATGTCCAGTCCGGGCAATGCGGGCACCTTGCGGTTGGCCTGGGCACCGGTCCAGCCGGCCAACGCCCGTTCGGCCGAATCCAAGGCACGCGCCGGCGTGACATCGCCGACGATGACCAGTAGCGCCTCGTCCGGCCGGACCAGATCCGCATGCAGGCTCCGAAGCTGGGCAGCGGTGGTGGCCTCGACCTCTGAAATCGGCGGGAGCGAGGTGCCGTAAGGGTGTCCGGGCGCCATCCGCTGCCCGAGAGCCTCGTTGGCGATCACGCCCGGCTGGGACTTGGCGAGGGTGATTCGCTCGATCAGCCGGCCACGCTCGCCGGCCACCTCGTTCTTGGGATAACTGGCTGAGGTCAGCACGTCGGCGAATATCCCCAGCAGGTCGGGCAGGGCGGCCGATAGGGCAGAGGCCGACAGCAGCAGCCGGTCTGCGTCCAGGCCGACCGACAGGTCACCGCCAAGTTCCTGCAGCGCGATGGCGAGCGAATTTCGATCATGTTGGGCGGTGCCGGTGAGAATCGTGTCCGACAACAGCGAGGATCTGCTGAGATGGTGCGACTTCGCCGACAAAAACGGCAGCCGCAGCCGAACCTCGACCATCGGAACCGACGGGCGGCGCACGAAGACCAACCGCAGTCCTGACTCGAGCACCCGCTCGGCGGTGCTAATGCGTTTCACCTTGGCCGGCCTGGTCAATCCAGGCACCGGTAGTAATGGGGCGTGCCGGCCGTTGCGGGCCCGGGCCGACGTGGCCGGCGTAACTGCGGTATCGGTCGGGCTCATGCGCTCGCTCCCGGGATGAGTTCGACCACGGCCCGGCTGGCCGGGACAAGTCGTGCGGCCGCTAGCCGGATGTCGTCATCGGTGATCTCGGCCAGCAGCGTGGGCAATCCGAGGATCAGCGACGCCCGCCCGAACAGCATCTCGAACTTCGCAAATTCCAGGCTGCGGTTGAGCACCTGGTCAAGCTCACGGAAGATCGTCGCGGCGAATTTGGTGCGCACTCGATCGAGCTCACCCGACTCGGTACCGGAAGTGGCCAGTCGATCGAGCTCAACGTCGACGGCGCTCAACACCCTCTCGGTTGCCGACTGGTCGCTGTAGTGAGCGGTGATGTTGAGGCGGGTCGGATCGCGTTCCTCGAGCGGATCGCCGAAGGTGCCCAGATAGGCGCCGATATCGGTGACCAGGCGCTTGGACTGGACCAGGCTGCGCTGCAGGCGGGAGGCGTCGCCGTCGGAAAGTATCTCGGCCAGCAGCACGTTGGCCAGGTAGCTGTGCAGATCATCGCCCGGATTCGGTACCCGGTAGCCGAGGGCAACGGCGGGCATCGGCGCCAGGTCATCGGTCACGGTCTCGCGACGTTCAGCACTGAGCATCGGTTCACCGAAGTTCTGCCGCGGCGGCTTCTTGCGGCGGCGGATACCACCGAAATGCTGTTCGATCAGCTCGATGGCCCGATCGGCGTCGACGTCGCCGGCGACCCCGAGCACCGCGTTGGCCGGGGCGTAGTAGCTGTCGAAGAAGGCCGAGGCGTCCTCGGCGGTCGCGCTCTGCAAATCCTCGAATCCGCCGTAGCCGTTGTGGGCATTAGGGAAAGTATCAAACAGCACGGGGGGCAGGACGAGCCACGGAAAGCCGCCGTAGGGACGGTTCAAAACATTGACCCGGATTTCTTCCTTCACGACCGAGATCTGGTTGGCCAGGTTCTCCTCGGTGATCCGCGGTGAACGCATCCGGTCGGCTTCCAGGAAGAGCCCGCGCTCGAAGGCGTTGGAAGGCAACACTTCGAAGTAGTTGGTGTAGTCGAGGTGGGTGCTGCCGTTGAACATGCCCCCTGATGCCTGCACGTACCGGAAATGTTGGAGTTTCTCGAGGTTGGCCGAGCCCTGGAACATCAGGTGCTCGAACAGGTGCGCGAAGCCGGTACGTCCCAGCGGTTCGGATCGGAAGCCGACGTCGTACAGAACGGCGATCCCCACCACCGGCGCACTCCGGTCCGGCGCTACAACGATGCGAAGCCCGTTGCGCAGCGTGTGATGGACGAGTTCGAACGACGGCGCGCGCAGTGCTGCCGCACCGCGTGAGGCGTTCACAGCGCGATCACAAACTTGGAGTTAGCCACCCGCTCACCCTAGTCAAAGGAGACGACCGCTTGTCGACGGGCATTGGCCGATCCGTCAAGGCGTTCGGCCGGCGAGATGAGCCGGCCGAGCCGGACCACCTCAGATGACTCGGATGCCGCCCACGGTGGCTTCGGCCTTCGGCCACAGATCCTTGCGCGCGTCGGGGATGGTGAGCATGAAGATGCTGACGCCCGCCTTCGTCGGCACGCCGACCACCCACAGCCTCTCGGTCTTCACCTTCAACTTGTTCGCCGCCCGATAGCTTGGATTGATCGTGATTTCGGTGACGAGCTCGTAGCCGGTGACTCCGGATAACACCCTGGAGTGCTCGTCGAGAATCTTGGCCGACGGAGCGGCGCCGTATCCGCTCACGAGCGCGAGTCCGGTGCGCCGCTTCACCTCCGCCTGCACCTGGGCCGCCGTCGGTGGCGGCAACGCCTGATTCGAACCAGAGGCGGCCGGGAAGGGCGGAGCCGTCGGCGCCTGCCGGAACGCGACGGCGCTGCTGGACGGCCCGATCGTGACACTCTTGGGGTTGCCCGACCCCTCGCTGATGACCCAGTTGGGCTCGGTCTCGTGGTTCAAGCTGATTCGCAGGCCGAGGTAATTATCGGCGGCGCCCTGCACGAGGTAGTTGTCGACACAGTTGTAGGACAGGTGCGACTCCTCGTCCCGGATGGTGGGGCAGGCCACCACCGGCAGGGCCGAGCCCGGAGAACCTCCGCCGCTACCGTCGCTCGGAGCGGGGCTGGGACCCGTCGGAGCCGCACTCGGCGTGCTGAGCGCGGAGGGCTGGCCGCTCGCCTGGCCGCTGGTGCCACCGTTACGCAACCCGTTGACCAGGGCAACAACCAGCAGCACGACCCCTACGGCGCCGACGCCGACCCAGACCTTCCAGCGGTTGGACCTCCGTGGCGGTTGCGGCGGGGGCCCCCAGCCTTGGTTGGACGATGGAGGCGAGGCATGCCAGGTGTCGGGGCCGGCGGAGGGCCAGCCGGCATCGGTGCCGGGTGGGGCCGGAACGGGGCTGCCCCAGCCATGCTCGGGTCCCGCTGGATGAGGGGGGATCCAGGTCTGGGGCTCCCAGTCGCCGGTGCCGCTCACGTCAGCCCTTGAGGCCGAGCTTGCCGAGCGTGGCGAGTTCCTGCCACAGATGACCGGCGGCCTCGGCACCCTTGTACAGCATGGACAGCGTCACCTTTTCGTTCGGCGCATGGATCTGGTCATCGGGCAGCCCTACTCCGAGGAACACCAGCGGCGCCCCGATGGCCTGCGCGATGGCGGCCTCGGGTCCTGAGCCACCCTCGCGGACCGGCAACACGACGTCGGCGTCGAACGCCGTGCTAATCGCGCGGGAGAGGGCCGTGAACGCCGGCGTGTCGATACCGACCACGCACGGTGACACACCCTCCCCCTCCCATTCGATGGTGTGGCTGATGCCGTCCGGCTTGTGAACGGCGACGAAGGTCTCGACCGCCGCGCGGATCTTGGCCGGATGCTGGTCGGCCACCAGCCGGAAGGACAATTTGACGAACGCATCACTGGGCACGATGGTCTTTCCGCCGTCACCTTGATAGCCACCGCCGATGCCGTTCACCTCGGCGGTCGGGCGGGCACCGAGGCGCTCCAGGGTTGAGAAGCCGACCTCTCCGGAGAGCGCACGGGACTTGCTGGTCTTCAAGAACTCGGCCTCGTCGAAGGGGACCTGGGCGATCAGCTGCTTCTCGTCCGCTCTCAGCTCCAGCACGTCGTCGTAGTAGCCGGGAATCTGTACCCGCCCGGCTTCATCGTGCAACGCCGCGGCCAGGCGGGCGATCGCCGTTGCCGGGTTCGGAACTGCGCCACCAAAGGAGCCGGAATGCAGGTCGAGATCGGGCCCGTGGAAGTTGACGGTGGCCACGACAAGGCCTCGCATGCCGGTGACCGCGCTCGGAATGTCCTCGGCGATCATGCCGGTGTCGGTGATGACCACGACATCGCTGTTCAGTCGATCAGCCCGTTCGGCGAGTAAGCGCTCGAAGTTCGGCGAACCCGACTCCTCCTCCCCCTCGATCAGGAACTTGAGGTTGACCGCCGGGCTGGATCGATTCGTCGCGGCCAAGTGGGCGCGCAGGCCCAGCAGGTGGAACAGCAGTTGGCCCTTGTCGTCAGACGCGCCGCGCGCCCGGAGCACCGGACCGTCGACGGTCGGTTCGAACGGGTCGGTGTTCCACAGCTCGATCGGGTCGACCGGCTGCACATCGTGATGGCCGTAGACCAGCACAGTCGGCGTCTGCTCGGAGGAGTCCTCGGCGGGCCACTCGGCATACACGGACGGCAACCCGGCGGTCGGCCAGATCTCGACAGTGGGAAACCCGGTGCGGCCGAACGCGTCGGCGAGCCAGGCCGCGCTGCGATGCACGGCCTCATGGTGCTCGGGCTGGGCGCTGATGCCAGGAATCCTGAGCCAGGCGTCCAGGTCGGAGAGCAGATCGGTGTGGTTTTCGCTGACGAAGGCACGCACGTCGTTCACCCGCCCAGGCTAGCCTCCGGCCTAGCATCCGCCCAGAACCGCCCGGCCTCGAGGACCAAGTCCACAGGCAGTCACTACCTGCCGTTGATGAGATCTCGTAATTCTCGCCCGGTCAGCAGATCGGCCGGCGCGACGGTCAGGTCGTCGGCTACGTAATAGAAGGCCGCGCCGACTGCGCTCAGCTGGGCGTCGTCCATACCCTGTAGCTCTGCCCAGGCCAGCCGGTAGAGAGCGAGCTGGACCGCTTTGGCGGCGGCTTCGGCTCCCTTCGGCGGCCGGCCGGTCTTCCAGTCCACAACGACGAACCGGCCGTCCGGCTCGCGGAAGACCGCGTCCATCCGGCCACGGACGACCCGGCCGCCGAAGGACATCTC
>JAVEET010000315.1 GCA_030840295.1 Pseudonocardiales bacterium | reverse complement strand
AGGAGACCTTCGCGCGCGCGTTCGCCTCGCTGCACCGGTTCGCGGCCCGGTCCTCGGCCCGTACCTGGCTGCTCTCGATAGCGCGCCGGGTCTGTGCGGATGCCATCCGGGGCCGAAAGCCGGTTGTGCCGGTCGCCCAGGTCGAACCGGCCGGTCGGATCGGCGACCCCGCGGACACCGTCAGCCTGCAGCTGCTGCTCGATTCGCTGGACCCGGCGTTCCGGGAAGCCTTCGTCCTGACCCAAGTGATCGGCCTGACTTATCCGGAGGCCGCCGACGTGATGGGCTGCCCGGTCGGCACGATCCGCTCCCGAGTGGCTCGCGCTCGCAGCGCACTGGTGCGCGGACTGGGCCCGGACTGGCGTCAGGTCAGCGGCTCGTAACCGCCGGCCGGTCAGCCCGCCGCGGACGGTGTGACAGCTGCTCCGGCGGCCAGGGCCTCGATTTCGTGGTGGACCTTGTGCTCGGCGTAGAACGACGCGAACGGGACCGTGCCGGCGATCATGACCAGGCCCAACTTGACCAGGTTCCACCGGCGCCGGACACCCAGATCCAGGGCCGTGACCAGGTAGACCATGAACAGAAAACCATGCGCAGTGCCGATCAACGCTGTCGGTCCACTGTTGTGCCCCCACCAGTATTTGATCGGCAGAGCTACGAACACCAACAACACCAACAGCGTTCCGGTCACGAACGCCATCACGCGGTAACGCAGGAACGCGCTCCTGGTCCCTGCATTCCTACCGTTGCTCAACGAGTTTCCTCTCGATCTTTGGCTTCCAACTGGGCCAAGTAGGCATTGAAGCGCACCCGCTCGGAATCGGTCTCGACCGGCGTGGCCGGCGCTTGGTAACCGACATACCGGGCTGGTTGGTCGGCCAGTTTGGCGGTGGCTTCGACAGCGTCGGCTTCATCGGATTCCCTGCGCCGCCAATCACGCACCACCCGGAACCACATGAGGACGGCGAAGCCGCTGAACGCCCACCACTGAAAGGCATAGGAATAGTTCTGGACGGATCCATGGTGGCGGTGGGCCGCGATCCATTGCCAGTGGCCCAGCCGCACCATGGCGTAACACGATGCGATCACGAACAGGTGCAGCAGCAGCCACTTGGGAAGCAGCAAACGCCACAGGCTCGGACCGGAGGACACACCATGACGGTACGTCGCCGCCACCGAGAACGCGGCGCCTGACCCCCCGCTGGCGTGCACAGTGCAATGGTCTGGCGTCCCGGTGATCAACTCTCGATAATCGGCGCCCAGGGCCCGAAGAACACGACTGGATCACCGGATGGAGTTGCGGATGTATGAGAATGCTGCCATGCCCCCCGCGCCGACCGGCAGTTCCGAGCATCCCGACACCCATGGACCGGCGTGGCGGCGGCGTACCGAGGGCGAACAACGCTGGTGGGCCGCTCTGGCCATGCTGGCCGCCATCGGCCTGCAGTTGCTGTTCCCCGACCGCTTCGCCGTCCACCCGAGGTACCTCCTCTCAGGTGTCGAGATGGCCGCACTGTTGATCATCTTCGCCCTGCAGCCCACCCGCATCACCGAGCGTTCGGTCCTCCTGCGGACCGCGTCCCAGGTGCTGCTCGCTCTGATCGCCGCCACGAACGGCGTATCGGCGGCCATGTTGTTGCACGAGATCACCTCCGGTCAAAGCCTGCCCGCCGGGCAACTGCTACTCGGCGGAGCCGAAATCTGGCTCACCAATGTCATCGTGTTCGCGCTCTGGTACTGGGAGTACGACCGCGGCGGACCGGCCTCCCGCGCCCAGGGCATCCATGACACGCCGGACCTGCTCTTTCCGCAGCTGACCGACGACAAGCTGGCCGCGGACTGGGAGCCGATCTTCATCGACTACTTCTACGTCGCGTACACCAACGCGACAGCCTTCTCGCCCACCGACACAATGCCGCTGTCCCGGTGGGCGAAAGTGCTGTTCATGGTGCAATCGGCAATCTCGATCGTGCTGGTCGCGCTGATCGTGGCCCGGGCCGTGAACATCTTGCCCGGAACCTGAGCCGATCAGCCGGGCTGACCTCCGACGCCTAACTTCCGACGCCTAACTTCCGACGCCTAACTTCCGATGTAGTGGTGACCGATACTGGCCAGCGCCTTGTCGACCGCCGCCAGACCCTCCCGCGCTTCGTCGGCCGTGATGATGCACGGCGGGACGATGTGCAGGCGATGGTAGTTGGTGAAGGGCAGCACACCGTTGGCCTTGAGCGCACCGACCAGCTCGCCCATGGCCGGCGAGGTTCCGCCGTACGGGGCCAGCGGCTCCTTCGTCGCCCGATCGGTGACCAGATCGAGCGCCCAGAACACGCCCAGCCCCCGCACCTCGCCGATGATCGGGTGCCGCTCGGCCAGTTCCCGCAGGCCGGGGCCGATCACGGTCTCGCCGATCTGCGCGGCGTTGTCCACGATGCCCTCTTCGGCCATTGCGGTGAGGGTTGCCACGGCCGCGGCGCACGCCAGCGGGTGCCCGGAGTACGTCAGGCCGCCGGGAAACACCCGGTCGGCAAAGGTGTCGACGATCTGCTGGGAGATGATCACGCCCCCCAGCGGTACGTACCCCGAGTTGACCCCCTTGGCGAAGGCGATCAGGTCCGGTTGGACGTCGTAGTGATCGAGCGCGAACCACGCACCGGTACGGCCGAAGCCGCACATCACCTCGTCGGCGATGTAGATGATCCCGTACTTGTCGCACAGCGCCCGGACGCCGGCCAGATAGCCGGGCGGCGGGGGCATGATGCCGGCGGTACCGGGGATCGTCTCCAGGATGATCGCGGCGATCGTCTGGGGTCCCTCGAAGTCGATCACCTGTTCGAGGTGTTCCAGGGCGCGCTGGCACTCCTCCTCCTCGGTGCTGGAGTGAAAGACCGAGCGGTACAAGAACGGGCCGAAGAAGTGCACGCTGCCGGTGGTGCCCAGGTCGTTGGCCCAGCGCCGCGGGTCGCCGGTCAGGTTGACCGCGGTGTTGGTGCC
>JAVEET010000296.1 GCA_030840295.1 Pseudonocardiales bacterium | reverse complement strand
CATATCGAATCGTTGAAACGGCAGGTCGCCAAGGCCGCCAGCGATCCGGTGAGCCCCGCCAATGTCTCCGACCGCATCCGCGACATGTTGCAGCTTGCCACCGATGAGGCTGCCCAGACCCGTCGAGTCGCCGAGGAAGAGGCCGATCGGGTGCTCTCGGCCGCCAAGGCCGACGCCGAGCGGGTACGCGGCGAAGCTGCCGCGGCTCAGCAACGGCTGACAGCCGGGGCAACCCAGCGCTCGGCAGAGGCCGACCAGAAACTCGCCCATGCTCGCACACAGGCCGCCACGGAACTGGAGAACGCCAAAGCCGAGATCGCCAGGCTGGTAGAGGCCGCCCAGTCCGAACGCGTCCGTCTGGACCGCGAGGCTGCCGCCGCGCGGCAGGCAGCCGATCACGCTGCTGCCGAGCGACGCCGGGTTGCCGACGAGGACTTCGAGATCACATTGCGGTCCCGCCGCCGGGCGAGCGAAGCCCAGGCCATCGCCGATCATGAGCAGGCCGAGGCCATCGCACAGAGCTTGGTCGAGGACGCGCAGCGCGAGGTGATCCGGCTGGCTCAGGAGCGCGAAGCGATTCGCCTGAGCCTGACCGAGTTGCACGCCAATCTCGCAACGCTCCTCGAAGCTACCAGGACCACGTGATCGAGCCTGCCGGACCGCGGCCCGATCCGCCGGACGGGTCCAAGTCGTTCAGTTCGGCCACGTCGTCAGGTTCGGCCACGTCGTTCGGTTCGGCCAGGTCCTTCGCCACGTACTCGCCGTTCCGGCTCGGGCTTGCCGCCGCGATCGGGTTCGGCCTGGCCTATCTGCTGTTCCGGGCGCTCGAGCAGGGACAAGAAACCCTGATCCTGCTGGCCCTTTCGCTTTTCCTCGCCGCCGGCTTGGACCCGGCCGTCCGCAAGTTGGAAAGCCTCGGGCTGTCCCGCGGGCCGGCGGTGGCAAGTGTGTTCGTCGGTGCCATCTTGTTCCTGGTCGGCATCGGGTTCGCCGTGGTGCCGCCGCTGATCGACCAGACAGCGACCTTCGTCCACAACCTGCCGTCCTACGTCACCGAACTGCAGAACAACCGCCGGATCGCCGAACTCGACAAGCGGTTCGGCATCCTGCAATCCGTTCAGAACTACCTGCACGATTCCAAGCTCGTCCAGCAACTGGCCAGCAACCTGTTCAGCGTCGGGTCCACCCTGGCCACGACCATCTTCCAGGTGTTCTCACTCGCCGTCCTGACCCTGTACTTCCTGCTGTATTTGCGCGACATCACCGGGTTCGCGTACCGGTTGTCCCCGGCGTCCAGACGCCCCAAGGTCAGCCGGATCGGCGACAAGATCGTGACTCAGATCGGTCACTACGTCGTCGGCACGGCCGCGCTCGCCCTGAGTTCGGGACTGGTGACCCTGATCTTCCTCTGGGTCGCCCAGGTTCCTTACCCCTTTGCGCTGGCTTTCATCGTCGCCATCCTGGAACTGGCACCGGTGGTCGGGGCGATCCTGGCCACGACCGTGGTCAGCACGGTGGTGATGCTGGAGTCGGTTCCGACCGGCATCGCCACGATCGTGTTCTTCCTCGCCTGGTACACCGCCCAGCGCATCTGGTTGTACCCGCGACTGCTACACCCCTCGGTCCGGATCAGCCCGGCGGCGGCGGTGGTCGGCGCCTTGGCCGGTTACACCCTGTTCGGGGTGATCGGCTTCCTGGTGTCGATCCCGTTGGTTGCGGTCATCACCCTCATCCTGCGAGAAATCGTGCTACCACGGCAGGCGGCCCGCTGACAGGCTGGGGCTCAGGAGTATCTCGGCGCATTACGAGATCTCTGCACGCCTGGCTGCCGCCGATCGCGTCCGGCCCAGCAGGAGGTATGCCAGTGGCGTCGATCTTCGGCGTCGATGTCGTGCGCAGGCCAGGCGACGACGTGCGGCGTGGCCACGGTCAGCAACTGGTCGCATCCGGGACACCGGTACGGCCCCGAGGACGCCGAACCGCTAAGCGACCGAACCCGGTAGTCGATGCCGCGCCAGCTGTCGGTTCGCTCGTTCAGCGTGGTCCCTCGCGGCGCCGGCTCCGGGAACTGCCCGGCCCGGCGGCGAAGGGGAACGTTGCGGCGCGGCACCCCTCCAGGCTAACCGGCGCCGGACGAGCCCGAGCCGGCCAGGGCCTGAACCACCCGGGACGGGCTCGGACGACCGAGTTGCCGGGCCATCCACAGGCTGGTTGCCACCAACTTGTCCAGGTCCACACCGGTGTTGATGCCCAGGCCGGTCAGCTGCCAGATCAGATCCTCGGTAGCCAGATTGCCGGTGGCGCTCTCTGCGTAGGGGCAGCCTCCGAGACCACCGGCGGAGGCGTCCACGATCGATACGCCGGACTGCAGCGCTGCCAGCGTGTTCGCCAGCGCCTGCCCGTAGGTGTCATGGAAGTGGACCGAGACCTGGGCGAGGTCCTGCCCCGTCCGGAGGTCGGCGAGCAGCGCCTGAACCTGCCCCGGCGTGGCCACCCCGATGGTGTCACCGAGGCTGAGTTCGGTACAGCCGAGCGCCATCAATCGGTGGGCCACCGCAACCACCTGGCCGATCGGTACCCGGCCCTCCCACGGATCACCGAAGCACATGGAAAGGTAGGCCCGAACCCGGAGGCCCTTTTCTCGCGCGGTGGCCACCACCGGCGCGAACATCTCGATCGATTCGGCCACCGAACGGTTCAGGTTGCGTTGTGCGAAGGCTTCGGTAGCACTACCGAAGATCGAGATCTCCTCGACTCCGGCGTCGAGCGCACGCTCGAGACCTTTGAGATTCGGAACCAGCACCGGGTACCGCACGCCGTCGCGGCGATCGAGCTTGGCCAGCAGTTGCTCGGCATCGGCGAGTTGGGGGATCCATTTCGGGTGCACGAAGCTGGTTGCCTCGACCACCCGATGGCCGGCATCTACCAGCCGCTCGATGAACTCGATCTTGACCTCGACAGGCACGATCGTCGACTCGTTCTGCAGGCCGTCCCGCGGGCCCACCTCGCAGATGGTGACCTGGTCAGGCAGTCCGGTGAATGCAACGACGTCTGGTAACCCGATAGCTGCCATGGCCTAAGCGTATTCGCGAAAACCCTTACCGGTCTTGCGTCCGAGCCGACCGGCCGTCACGAGATGCTCGAGCAACGGCGCGGGCGCAAAACCGGGTTCACGGAACTCCAGGTACAACCCCCGTTGAATGGCCAGCGAGACATCCAGCCCGACGACATCGAGCAGCTCGAACGGTCCCATCGGGTAACCGCAGCCCACCTTCATGGCCGAGTCGATGTCCTCGCTGCTCGCATAGTGGGCTTCCAGCATGCGCACTGCGTCATTGAGGTAGGGAAAGAGCAGGGCGTTGACGATGAAACCGGCCCGGTCCCCACAACGAACGGGGTGCTTGCCGATCCTCGCGGTCATCGCCAGGGCGGTGGCCTCGACATCGGCCGCCGTCGACACGGTGCTGACCACCTCGACCAGTTTCATAACGGCGGCCGGGTTGAAGAAGTGCAGGCCGATCACATCGGCCGGACGGGTAGTCGCGGCCGCGCACTCGATCACCGGCAAAGAGGAGGTCGTGGTAGCCAGGACCGCTCCCGGCTTACAGATCTCGTCGAGGTCAGCGAACAAAGCCTGCTTGACGGACAGTTCCTCGACGACCGCCTCGACGACCAGGTCGACGCCGGCCAGATCGGCCAAGCTGGCCGAGCCGGTGATGTGGCCCAGCGCGACATCGCGAGCGTCCGCCTCGAGCTTGCCGCGCTGGACCGCCTTTTCCAGCGAGCGTTCGATGGCCGATCTCGCCTTGGCCACCTTCTGCGCGCTGCGAGCAATGTAATGCACATCGATGCCGGCCTTCGCGAAGACCTCCACGATCCCGGTTGCCATGGTGCCCGTCCCGACTACACCCACCGAGGAGATCGGCCGGGCGACGGCGCCCGCAGCGTTCAGGATGTCCACGGGCGGCGTGTGTGCGTCGGACACCACGGTCGGCACATCGGCGCCCGAGTAGCTGTAGAAGCCACGCCCGGATTTACGGCCGAGCAGTCCTGCGGTGATCATCTGTTTGAAGATCGGCGTGGGCGCGTGCAGTCGGTCACGAGACTGCCGGTACATGGTGTCGAGGATTTCGAAAGCGGTGTCGAGGCCGATCAGATCAAGCAGCGCCAGCGGGCCCATCGGCAGGCCGCAGCCGAGTTTCATGGCCGCGTCAATGTCTTCGCGGCTGGCGTAGCGGGATTCGTACATCGCGGCCGCGTGGTTGAGGTAGCCGAACAACAGTGCATTGGCGATGAAACCCGCCCGATCGCCCACCGTCACATCGGTCTTACCGAGCGATGCGGCGAATGCCTCGACTTCAGCGACAACCTCCGGCTCGGTGACGACGCTGCGGATGACTTCCACGAGTTTCATCACGGGAGCGGGGTTGAAGAAATGCAGCCCGATGACCTTGCCCGGACGGGCGGTGGCCACCGCGATCTCGGTCACCGAGAGCGATGAGGTGTTGGTGGCCAAGATGGTATCGGGTGCGCAGATCTCGTCCAGGGCCCTAAAGATCGCTCGCTTGAGGTCCAGGCTTTCAGGAACCGCTTCGACGACCAACTGGACGTCCTTCAACGCATGCAGGTCGGTGTGGAATTCGATCCGCGATAGCAGGGCCGCCTGATCCGCCTCGCTCAGCCTGCCCCGCGACACCGCCCGTCCGGTCGAGGTTTCCAGGTGGCCGCGGCCTCGTTCGATCGCCGCTTCATCCCGGTCCACTCCGACCACGGACAACCCCTCGCGAGCGAAGACTTCCGCGATCCCGGCACCCATGGTGCCCAAGCCGACCACGCCCACCCTGCTGATCTGACGCGTCACGTCCATCGTGCCCTTCGTCCGGCTGCCCATTGTTACCGACGGGTTTACAAGAAGTTAGCCGCAACACAAGGCCCGCGCCGCCTCATGGGGTACGAGTCACATCCCGCTCCGCGCGCGGACGATCGACTCCTACCCGGGTCACCGATCGACCCCAGCGAAGGCGGGCGATGTGCTTGAGCTGGTCGATGGCCTTATCGCTGCGACCGAAGGTGGCCAGCTTGAGCGGAATCGCGAACCGTTGCCTGGTTACCGCCCGGGAACGCGCGAATTCCCGCAGCCCGTCCGCGCCGTGGATGCGGCCGAACCCGGAGTTCCCGCTGCCACCCCAGGGCAAACCCGGAACAGACGCGTATGTGAGGACCGAGTTGATGCTGACCATGCCGGCTTTCAGCCGACCAGCGATGTCATCACCCCGGTGCCTGCTGAAGACCGAGGCTCCCAAGCCGTATGCGCCAGAATTGGCCTGCTCGACGGCCTCGTCCAGGTCGGCTACCCGGTCGATGACCATGGTCGGGCCAAAGGTCTCCTCGGTTACCGCCACCGAATCCCGCGGCACATCGACCAGGACAACCGGCTCGATGA
>JAVEET010000264.1 GCA_030840295.1 Pseudonocardiales bacterium | reverse complement strand
TCGGGCCGCCGTCCAGCCGGATCGAGATCCTGCCGATCACCGGCATCGGCGAGCTTCGCCCTGGCACCGATCTCGTGGCCGAGATAACCGGCAACGCACCTTGGCTGCAGGACGGCGACGTCCTGGTCGTGACCTCGAAGATCGTCTCGAAGGCCGAGGGCCGGCTCGTCCCAGCCCCTTCCGACGATCCAGCTGCCCGAGAAGCTCTGCGCGCGCAGGCCATTGCGGACGAGACGGTCCGGGTCGTGGCCCGCCGGGGAACACTGGTCATCGCCGAAACGCGGCATGGCCTGGTCATGGCGGCGGCCGGGGTGGACGCATCCAACGTCGGCCTGGATGAGATCGCCCTGCTGCCCGAGGATCCCGATCGGTCCGCCCAGGCCCTACGCGACGGGATCGCCGAGACCATCGGCGCTGACGTCGCGGTGGTCATCTCGGACTCGATGGGACGCCCGTGGCGGCACGGCATCTCCGACGTCGCCATCGGAGTCGCCGGCATCGCGGCGGTGATCGACGAACGCGGCAGTACCGACCGGCACGGCAACGTCCTCACCGTCACCGAGGTGGCGATCGCCGACGAGTTGGCCGCAGCGGGCGATCTCATCAAGGGCAAGCTGTCCCACGTCCCGGTGGCCGTGATCCGTGGCCTCGCCTACACCGACGACGGCAAGGGATCGACCACCCTGCTGCGCGGCTCCGGTGATGACCTGTTCCGGATGGGTACGGCCGAGGCCCTGGCGCTGGGCCGAGTGCAGGCCGCTCCGGGCGACGGCACCGGCGTTGCCGGGCTGCACGCCGACGTGCTGGCCACCCTGAGCGCAATGGCCCTGGATCCCGGCGACGGCACCGGCCAGGCGGCCGTCCGGGAAGGCTTCTACGCCTTACTGGCGGCGCGACCGGACGCGACCAGACGGGCCTGCGCCGCAGGGCACGTGACCGCGAGTACCGTCCTGCTGGACCACGAGGGCCGTCGGGTGTTGCTGACCCTGCACCCGCGAGTCGGTGCCTGGTTGCAACTCGGCGGCCATTGCGAGGACGGCGACCCGTCGCTGGTCGCCGCCGCGGCACGCGAAGCCCTAGAAGAAAGCGGCATCGCAGACATTCAGCTGGATCCCAGCCCCGTGGACCTCGACATCCACCCGATCAGCTGTTCACTCGGTATCCCGACTCGGCATTTCGACGTACGTTTCGTCGGGCGGACACCGCCGGGCGCGGAGCCGGTCATCAGCGCCGAGTCCGATGACCTGCGCTGGTTCGACCTCGACACGCTGCCGCACAACATCGCCCCAGAGCTGCCGGAGCTGATCCGGCGGGCCGCTTCGCGGAGCAGCCTGTGAGCTCAGCCGGTGGTCCGCTGGCCCAACTCGCGTCATGGCCGGTCGAGCACGCCGCGGCGGCCGTGGTCGGGCCATCCGGCGTACTGGCCACGGCCGGCGATCTCGAGCGCCAGTTCAAGCTTGCGTCGGTGACCAAACCGCTCGCCGCCCTGGCCCTCCTGGTCGCGGTGGAGGAGGAGGCGATCGACCTCGACGCGCCCATCGTCGGCCGTACCGACGACGGCGCCGACCTCGGCACCGAGCTGCCCGGTGCGACCGTTCGGCACCTGCTCGCGCACGCATCCGGCCTCAGCCCGGAACGACGGCGTCGAGCCGCCGAGCCCGGCAGCCGCCGCATCTATTCCAACGCCGGCTTCGACGTGCTGGGAGACATGCTCGTGACCGCGACCGACATGAGCTTCGAGAACTACCTGCAGGAGGCGGTTTTCGTCCCGCTCGGCATGCGGTCCTCTCGTCTGGAGGGCTCCCCGGCCAAGGACGGCGTGTCCACTGTGACCGATCTGATCGCGATGCTGACCGAGTTGCTCAGCACCAGCGGCCTGCTCTCACCCGGCACCCGGCAGGAGCTGCGAAGCGTGCAGTACCCCGGGTTGCGGGGCGTGCTGCCCGGCTACGGCGGCCAGGACAGCAACGACTGGGGCCTGGGCTTCGAGATCCGGGACCACAAGGTCCCGCACTGGACGTCGGTGCAGAATTCCGCTGCAACGTATGGCCATTTCGGGCGCAGCGGCACCATGTTCTGGGTCGACCCAGAGGCCGGCCTGGCCTTAGTGGCACTCGCCGACCGCGACTTCGACGAGTGGTCGATCAGTGCCTGGCCGGCCCTGTCCGACGCCGTTCTCGACGCATTCGGCTGAGTCCCGCTCGCCGGGCCAGCAGCTCGGCGCCCACCAGCTCAGATGACCCGGATATCGTTCGGGCTGAATCGTGGACCGTACTTGGGCGGACTCATGCCACTAAGTTCGATGAGCCGAACCACCCGGGCTCGCTGGCCGCGCCACGGTTCGAGCAGCTCCAACATCGTCGCGTCATCGGTTCGCGCGGCGCCGGTCAGGGCGTAGCCAACCCGATTCTTGAGGTGGAAGTCGCCCACGCTGACCACGTCGGGGTCACCGAAGGCCCGCAGGGCCGTCTCGGCCGCGGTCCACTCGCCGACGCCAGGAGCCGCCTGCAGCCGCTGGAGAGCGGCACCGAAGTTCCCGTCAGCAGCCAACGTCACCGACTCCTCCAGCCGGCTTGCCAGCGTCGCGGCGGCGCGAATCGTCCGGTACCGCTTGGCATCAACGCCGTAGCGATGCCAGTCCCAGCTGGGCACCTCCCGCAGCCTGTCCGGCGCCGGCGCAACCCAGAGCTTCAGCTGCGCCGGTCCGGGCGCCGGCTCACCGAAGGTTCGCACCAGCAGCCGCCAGGCCCGCCACGCCTCGCCACCGGTTACTCGTTGTTCGAGCACGGCCGGGATCAGCGCGTCAAGCACCAGGCCCGTGCGGCACAACCGCAAACCCGGCAACTGGCGGCGGACCGAATGCAGTCCCGGATGTCCCGAGACATCCAGCTCGGACCAGTCATCGGACTGCCCGATCAGCTCCGGCACCGAATCGAGCAGCCAGCTTGCACCCGGCCCCCACGCTAGGGCGAGCAGCTCACCAGCGGCCACGCTCAGCTGCAGGGTGCCGATGCCCTCGGGCGTACGACTGGCACGCCAGAAACCGCCATGGGCGGCGAACCGCATGGTCGGATCGCCGCTCCCCCGACGTAACAGGCCCAGGGTGCGGGGAAGGTCTGTCGGACGGTCCAGCCGGATCCGGCGACTGTGCGGTGACGGCGGATCAGACATCCCCGACAGCCCTTCAGGAATCCGCCGAGAATCGGATCGAGCCGTCGGCCAGCACCACATCCGGCCACACCCGGGCGCCGGCCAGCAACTCGATGCCAGCGCCGAGCGCGGCCCGATCCCCCACCACGACGTCACTCAGCACAGTCCGGGCACCGACCGACGCGCCGGCACCGATGACGCTGCAGGTCACGATCGCACCTTCGGCGATCCGTGCGCCGTCGAACAGCACCGAGCCGTCGACCACCGCCCCCGCACCGATCACACAACCCGCTCCCACCGCCGTCCCGCCCATCAGCACCGCACTCGGGTCGACCTCGGCACCGTCCAGAACCAGGAACTCACCGGTTTTGCCGGCCAGAACCGCACTGGGCGCGATCCCGCGGACCAGATCAGCGGATCCAGCGACGAAGTCCGACGGCTTTCCCAGGTCGCGCCAGTAACTGGCCTCGACGAATCCGCACACCCTCGCACCGGCCGCGAGCAGTTCGGGGAAGGTCTCGCGTTCGACGGAAACCGGTCGGTGGGCCGGTATGGAGTCCAGGATCTTGCGACTGAACACGTAGGTTCCGGCGTTGATCTGGTCGGTGATCGGATCGGGGGCCTTCTCCAGAAACGCGGTCACCCGACCGTCGGGAGCAGTGGGGACGCATCCGTACGCGCGCGGGTCGTCGACCTTGGTCAGGTGCAGGGTTACGTCGGCGGCGGTATCGCGGTGTTGCTGGGAAAGCGCGACGAGGTCACAGCCGGACAGCACATCGCCATTGAAGATCATGGCGGTGTCACCGCGAAGCAAGTGGCGTACATTGCCGATTGCCCCGCCGGTACCGAGCGGTTCGTCCTCGACCACGTATTCCAGCTCGAGGCCCAGCGTCGAGCCGTCGCCGAAGTACTCGCTGAACACGGCAGGCTGGTAGCTGGTTCCCAACAGCACATGATCGATACCGGCCGCCTTGATCCGCGACAGCAGGTGGGCCAGGAACGGCACCCCCGCCGTGGGCAGCATCGGCTTAGGCGCGGACAGCGTGAGCGGCCGGAGCCGGGTGCCTTGGCCGCCGACCAGAACGATCGCCTCTACCCCTGAGTTCGACTCGATGGTCATCGTTTCCCCTTACCGTCCTTGGCATCCAAGATCCTCGCCCGTAACTGCAGACCGGCATACAGCAACCAGCGGACCGGCGCCCATCGCGGTCCCGGATAGCGGCGGGCGAGATAGGTCCACGCACTGCGATGATGCTCGGCCAGCATGTCCGAGCGACGCTTGCTCGTCGAGTGGCCACCGAGATGAACGACCTCCGCCGATGGCACGTAGACGTTCTGCCAGCCGGCCCGGCCCAGGCGGTCACCGAGGTCGACGTCCTCGAAGTACATGAAGTAGGCCGGATCGAAGCCGCCGACGGCGTCGAAGGCGGCGCGCCTGATCAACAGGCACGACCCGGATAGCCAGCCCGCCGGACGTTCGGCGATAGCGTCATTGTCGCGGCGGTACCCGGCGCTCCACGGGTTACTCGGCCACCTCGACCCGAGCAGGGCGTGCCCGATACCCTGCCCCAGTGACGGCAGCGCTCGCGCCGACGGGTACAGGTCACCAGCATCAGTGCGGATCAACGGTCCCAACGATCCGGCCCGGGGCCAGCGCTGCGCAGCCGCCATCAGCTCGTCCAGCGAGCCGGGCGCCCAGACCACATCAGGGTTTGCGATGACCACCCACTCGGACCCGGTGACGGCAACGCCGCGGTTGGCAGCCTGGCCGAAACCGAGATTGGCACCGGTGCGCAGCAGGGTCACGTTGTCCCGCGCTGTAGCGGCCTCCGGCGCACCGTCGTGCGAGCCGTTGTCGGCCAGCACCACCGGGACCGGGTGGTCGCTGGCCTTCTGCAGGGAATCGAGGAACGAGCCCAGCGTCGCGCCGGGCGAATAGGTCACCGTCACGACCGCGACTGACGCCGGAGGCACCGTGGAACTCCCATCGGAATTCACAGCGGCACTCATCGGCTCCGCGCCGCCCGCCGGTAAACCTCGGCATGGATGGCGGCAGCGTGCGCCCAGCTGAATTCAGCCGCCCGGACCCGCCCCAGCTCAGCCAGTTGCCGTCTGCGGTCGGGGGCATCGAGCAGGCCGGCCAACGCCCCTCCGATCGATGCCGCATCGATCCCGGTGTAGGCGACCGCGTCACCGCCCACCTCGGGCAGCGCCAGCCGATCAGTGGTCAGCACGGCCGCACCGCAGGACATGGCCTCCAGCACCGGCAGCCCGAAGCCCTCGCCGAGTGATGGGTAGGCAAACACCTCGCAGCCGCCGAGCAGCGCACGTAACGCCTCGATGGGCAGGTAACCGGGCCGGACCAGCCTCAAGTGTGCGGGTATCGCAGCGGCGGCGGCGTCTACGCTCTCGTCCCAGCCCTGCCCGCCGGCCAGCACGAGCGCCGGCGGATCGGCTCGATCGGCACAGGCCGCGACCCAACCTCGGATCAGATTCCCAACATTCTTGCGGGGTTCGACGGTGCCCAGAAATGCCACGAAAGGCCGTTCAGACAGACCGAGATCGGCGCGTAACTTCGCCACCTCGTCCGTTGCCGGCGGGTGGAACACGCCCCGGTCGACGGCCAGGTGGGCCACTGTGGCGCGGGCCGCCCGCGGCGATACACGCCGGCGCAGTTCGTCCCGCGTCGCCGCCGATGGCACGATCAGCTCGGTCGCGCGTCGCACCGCGTGCCTGGTTGCTGATCGGAAGAAATAGCGCTTCGCGGGCAGGTGCAGGTCGGGATCGGAGAAGAATGTCGCATCGTGCAGTGTGACCACGGTCGGCAGGCCGGCCGTGACGGGCATCGTGTAATGCGGGCTGTGCAAGACGTCGGCACCACTACGCCGGGCCAGCAAAGCCAAGCCGGTCTGTTCCCAGAGCAGCCGAGCGGGCCTGGGCCCGGTCCAGCCGGGCGTGGCGATAGCCTCCCGTTGGGTGAGATCGCTGTAGTACCAGACGTCCTCGGGACGGCACACCACCTGCAGCTCCGGGGCGTCGGCAAGCGTCGCGAGCGCAGGCAGCAGGCTGTCGACATAGCGGCCTACGCCACCGCGATCGGCCGGCACAGCGGTTGCGTCGAAGAGAACCTTCAGCAACAGCTACTCCCAACCGGTGAATCGTCAGAAGCTTGAACCTTACCGGGGTAGCGCCGTCGGCAGTCAGTCGTGGGTGACGGTGCCCGCGTGATGGGGCTCGAGCCTGGCGACGAACTGGTAGCCGAACATCGTTGGGCGCAGCCGTACCAGGAACCGGTCGAATCTGCGGAGCGTGCGCGACTTCCAGGAGTCGTCACGGCTCAGCACATCCAGCGGCAGCCCGGTGTAGCGCAGCTCGAGCTCATCGAGGCCGGCAGTCTTGAACACCCGCCGAAGACTGCGGCGCGAGAAGAAGCGCAGGTGGGTCTCGTCGAGGATGCCCCGCCGGTCGTAGTCGAATGCGCCGAGTGCCACCCGACCCCTGGAATACCAGTGCCCGAAGTTCGGTGTGGAAATGATGAGCTGGCCGTCGGGGCCAAGCACGTCAGCCATCTGACGCAGCAACCGGGTCGGATTCCGGACGTGCTCGATCACGTCGGCCGCTATCACAACATCGAATCCCGATCCCACTTCGGCCGGAATACCGGCCTCCAGGTCACCGAGGAAAAACTGGTCCACCCGATCGCGCACACCCGGGATGTCCATGCCGTCCAGGCCGGTCACGTGATGTCCCGCCGCCCTGATCTTCTCCGACAGCCGTCCGCCGGAGCATCCGAGATCGAGCACCCGGCCCTTCGGCACACCGCGCAGCAGGTCCATGATCACGGTGTGCGAGGTGCCCTCGCCCTCCTTCAGGTCGTACTCGGCGTCCGTGGGTACCCAGCTGTGAGTGCCGATCCCGATCTTGGTCAGGCGGTACTGCGCAACGTCACGCAGCACGTCCTTCGCGTACTTGATCCCGTCGACATAGCAGATCTCGTCGCCGTAGTAGGTGGGGATCGGGATCTCCACGATGCGCTTCCCGGCATCCAGCAACTGGATGATGATCTGCGTGTCGAAGTCGAACTCGTCAGTGTTGTTGGCGATCGGCAGCTCGGCCAGGGCGGCCACCCGGTAGGCGCGGTACCCGGAATGGAACTCGGTCAGCGATGACTTCAGCATCCGGTTCTCGACCCCGGTGAGGATCTTGTTGCCGAGGAACTTGTAGAGCGGCATGCCACCCGCCCGGGCCGACCCGGGAACCATCATCCGCGAGCCGAACACGGC
Source organism: Pseudonocardiales bacterium (assembly GCA_030840295.1). Lineage (GTDB taxonomy): Bacteria > Actinomycetota > Actinomycetes > Mycobacteriales > Jatrophihabitantaceae > Jatrophihabitans_A. The sequence goes on along the minus strand of JAVEET010000264.1, from coordinate 3,493 downwards.
GTCGGCCTCACCGCGGATAAGCGGCCCGACCATCTCAGGCAAGGCCTCAGGGGCGTATTGCCCATCACCGTGCAGCAGCACGATGATGTCCAGACCCTTTTCGATCGCCAGCTGGTATCCAGCTTTCTGGTTGCCGCCGTAACCGAGATTGTTGATGTGCCGGATGACCGTCGTCGGCACAGCCTCGTTGGCGTCGCGCCAGGCCAAGCCCATTTCGACGGTGTCGTCATGGCTGGCGTCGTCGGAGATCAGAATCTCGTCGATCTGGTGCCGAAAGTCCACCGGTATGCGATCGAGCGTGGACTGGAGGGTAGACGCCGCGTTGTACGTCACGACCAGGATCCCGATTCGGGGTCGGTGCTCGGTTTCGGACACTAAGATATCTCCGCTCACGTCGTTGCCGCTGAGGGTGGCGCGACCGGTCGCAAAGCCTGGCTGACCGGGATGCTGCACCACATAGCCTACTATTTCCTAATGCCGGAAGCTTCCAAGATCAACCACCACGCGCGCCGGATCGTCCGACATCACCGGACGGTACCGGTGGTCCGGACGACGATCGCGGTCCTTGCCGTCACCCTCTCGGTGCTTGCCGTGATCAGTCGGTGGTCTGAATTCAGCGCCGACCTCGGGCGAGTCGGGCTGTGGCGCACGCTGGCCTCGGCGCCTTTCATGCTAGCGGCCCTCTTTGCCGGCATGTTCGCGTGGCGGCGGGTCCTGGGCGGACTCGGATCCGCGCTTCCGGTGCCTGTGGCCAGCCGTATCTACTTTCTCGGTCAGCTCGGCAAATACGTGCCGGGATCGCTCTGGCCGTTCTTGGCTCAGATGGAACTGGGCCGAGACCACGCGGTGCCCCGTCGCCGGTCGGTGGTTGCGCTGGTAATCGCAGTCGTCATCAGCCTGGCCACCGGATTGGCCCTGGCCGGCCTGTCGGTGCCGCTGCTGCCGGCCCACTACCGCGACACGCTGTGGATGTTGATCCTGCCGGTCCCCTTCCTGGTCGCCCTGCTGCATCCGCGGATCCTCTGGGCGTTGCTGCGCCGGGTCCCCCGGCTGCGCCTGGTCGACGGCATCGCGGCCCCCCGTCTGTCGAGCATGCTCGTCGCGAGCGCCTGGAGCATCGCCGGCTGGTTCCTGTTCGGTCTGCACATCAGCGTGCTCGTGCTGGCGTTCCACCCCAAACACCTGCTGATGGTGGTGGCAGTGTCGGTCGGCGGCTATGCGCTCGCCTGGTGCGCCGGTCTGGTGGTCTTCATCCTTCCGGCCGGCGCTGGGGCCCGGGACCTGGCCCTGGTGGCCGGATTGTCAGCCGTCGTGCCCGCGCGCGCCGCTCTCGCTGTGGCCGTCATCACCCGGGTGGTGACCACTTTCTGCGATCTCTCGCTCGCGGGCCTTGCGATGCTCGGAGCCCGTCCCGCCCTGGCTCGGGCGAAGGCCCGGCAGGTCGTGCCGGAAGAGGAACTCGTCGCTGCCTGAGCCGTCGACCGGTCACATCGCTCGAACCGCGGTCATATCAGCTTGGAATTGAAGAAGTTCGGCGCCATCCGCCATGCGACGTAGACAGCGGCCGCCAGCGGGATCACGAGCAGCCACCACGGCACCCGTCGCAGCAGCGGAACGCTGAGGATGACGAACGCCTCGGAGCGGTAGGTGCTGGCCGAGCCACCGGCGATGTAGGGGATGACCCAGGTCGTCAGGGCCGCCATTAGCAACGCCAGGTCCATCGCCGGAAGAACCCGCGCAATCCGGTCCAGTCGCGAATGGCCGGTGGGGCGATCGGGGGGGCCATCGACAGTCAGTTCCGGCGCGGTCCGCAGGAACCCGATCGCGAACCAGGATGCCACCGTGACGAGGGTGCCTGCGGCAACCAGGCAGAGCGCCAGCAGGGTCTGCTGGGCTGCGACGTGCAGGTAGTACTGCTTGGGTGGTACATAGGTCCACATCGGCCGCAGGTGGTCCTGCAGCGTCTGCAGCGGTGAATGGGGCGAGATGCCGTATTTCTTAGCACTGATGAAATAGGCGTTCCAGATGCCGACGGTGATCTGCATAGTCAGTAGCACGCTTCCGAAGCCCACCAGCGGAGCCAGACCACATGCCAGGGCGCGCAGCCGGGCGCGTCCGCGGAGGCTGATCAGAGCGGCCACGATGATCGCCGGGCCGGCGAGCACGGCGGTGAAGTAGCTCAAACCGGCGACCAGGCCGCCGAGGATCCCCAGAATCAGGGCGATTCTCGAGGTTGTCCGGAACGCGGCATAACAGCAGCCAAGGATACCGGCGATGGTGATCGAGATCGGGAACACCGCTGCGAAGTAGACCTGCGCGGGCGCGAAGGCCGCGATGGCCAGGCACATCCGACGGGTCCACACCGAACGGGCATCGGCCATTGACCGCCAGATGAGCACCAGTATCAGGAACCAGCCCACCCAGGCGATGAACAGCAAAGATCCGGGAAGACTGGCGCCGGGGAGCCAGCTGAGTGATCGGCCGAGCGCCGGATAACCGGGAAACCAGCCGATAGTTCCACAGAGATAATTGCCCGGCGGCAGGTGTGGCGGCAACGAATGGCCGCCGCAGTGCCACACGGCGTTATAGCCATTCTGGCCGAGCCTGATGTACTGGCCACTGTCCCAGCGGCCCCAGGTGCCGGGTCTGAAGAGTCCCCAGCCGTTGGACGGGGCACGGCACGCCAGCAGCGTCCAGCCGGCGAGCAAGGCGATCAGCGGCGCGCCCAGCACTTCCCGGGCCCGGGAAACCAGCGACTCACCACCCTCGTCGCGGACCTCGACCGGGGACGAATCGCGTTCTTCAACTCGCGTTGCCAATTGAATCCTCTCGTTCTGCCCGCGCCGTGCTGCCCACGCCGTGGCCTGGACCCAGAAAACAGGGCACATCAGCGTTATATCCTGTCACAGTGAATCGGCAGGAAGTCGCCGTTTGACCGCTTAGACCAAGGCCGCGTACAACCGCCAGGCACGCTCGCCGACCTCGTCCCAGCTGAAGTGGGCCGCTCGGTCCAATCCGAGCCGACTCAGCCCGCGACGTCGCACTGGATCGCTGCCGAGCTCGGAAAGGGCACCGGCCAACGCACCGCTGTCGCCCCGGGCCACCACCAGCGCAGCACCGCCCGCCACCTCGCATAACGCCGGGTCGTCACTGCAGATGACCGGCGTACCCACGGCCATCGCCTCCAGAACCGGCAGTCCGAAACCCTCGGCTCGGGAGGGCATGACGAGCATCTCAGCGCGACGGAGGACGACCGCCAACTGCCGGTCGGGCAAAGACCGCAGCACCCGGACACGGTCGGCCGGCACCTTGCGGCGGCGAGCCTCTGCCTCGGGATCCAGTCCGCCCCAACCGGGCTGGCCCACCAGCACCAGGATCGGGGCCCGCGGTCCCAGCTCGGCGAGCGCGTCCAGCAGGATGTCCAGGCCCTTGCGGGGCTCGAAGGTTGCCAGCGAGAGGACGAAGCGAGGGGGCAGGTCGAGCTCGCGCGCGA
>JAVEET010000228.1 GCA_030840295.1 Pseudonocardiales bacterium | reverse complement strand
CTATGTTGTTGGCTGAGACCCGCTGTCGCGCCGCGAGTCCGGACAGCGCGGTCGCCAGGGTGACCGATGTGATGTCGTCGAGCACGAAACGAAACCTCCCGTAGCGGGGTTTCGCCAATCCATGGCGTACCTGGCGAGCTATCCGTGCTCACCTAGATCATCGGCGTCGATCACGGAGAGTTAAGGAGTAGTAACCGCGAACCGGAGTTGACCATGAGCAATCGTGGCCGCTAGCCGAATCGCACGGTCTCAGGCGCTGAGGTCAAGGAACACCGACGGCTGTCGTAACGCAGAATCGGGAGAATTCATCAGGATCTCCCGTTGTACGAAACCCATCGCCGTCCGCAACTCCTCCTGCAGCCGCAGCTGTCGACGGTGGATCGCGTGGGCGCGGTCACGCAGCTCGAGCGGCAACGCAGGCAAGTTGAGCTGCCGGATGTCGAACTCGGCCAAGGCAAGCGGTTGTCGGGAACCGAGCTCGAAGCGGCTGGCCAACAGCTGCTCCGCAGCTTCGGCCGCGGCCTCACATTCGGCCAGCACCTCGTCCCAGGTCGGCGGAGTGGGCACGAGGCTCAACCCACCCAGGCGACCTGGCGAACGGCCGAATTCGGGTCCGAGTCGCTAGGTGCTCTTGCCGCGTCGAGCACGGTCGCGGTGGCCTGGTGCCAACTGTCGCGCAGGCCGGTGACAATCTGCTCCACCGCCCGAAGCCGGCGGTGGTCGGGCTCCAGGTTCACGGCGATCAGCTCGGCCAGGATGAACCCGTACAGGGATGCCAGGTTGTCGGCGCCCTCCCAGCCGTCCATCCGCAGGCTGCTGCGCAGTTCGGCGATGATTTGCTGGGCGTGCCGGATCTGTTCGGTCGCGATCGTGCGGTCGACGGCTTCCTGTGCGTCGGCGGCCCGGCGGAGGTCGAGGACCAGCCGGTCATACAGCATGACCAGCAATGCGCCCGGGGACGCGGTGCTGACCGCGTCCGCTAGGTAACGCAACTGCGCGGGACTGCTGGTCACGGTTTCTCCTTTTGCTGGCATGCGGTTCGTAAAGGGGCTCAGGGCGTCGGCCGGGCGGGCCGCGGCACGAGCAAAGTCAGCCCGAGCTGGAAGTTGAGGAACTGTTCGAGGCGTTCAGGCTGTTGAAGACCGACGTCAGGTAGCTGGATTGCGACTTCAACTTGGACAAGGCCGCCTCCATCGCGGCGTACCGCGATTCCAGGCTCGCCTTCTGTACAGCGAGTTTGTTGTCCCAGGTGGTGATCTGCTTGTTGAGCGAGGTGATCTGAGCGTTCTCGGAGTTGATGAGCTGGCTCAGCGTTCCCACTGCCGCATCGGTTGCGTGGCTGCCCACCGTGGAAAAGGCCCCCGCGAGCGAGGTCTGCACCATGCTCTGCACCGAGGACGGGTTCTGTGCGTAGGCCGAGGCGAACGCGGCGGCGTCGAAGGTGACGGAACCGGTCGAGGTGATCCCGACACCGGCGGCTGCGAAGCTCTTGCCGGCTGCTCCGGAGCTGATGACACCGAGCAGCTTCTGTGTCAGGGAGCTAACGGTGTTGTCACCGGACAGTATGGAACCTTGGGCCGTCGCGGCGCTGATGGTGCTCAGCGCAGCATTGGCAGCAGAGACGAGCGCTGACACAGCAGCCGAGATCGAATTGGAATCGCTACTGACCACGATGCTGCTGTCGGTGGTCGGCTTGCTGACCGAGAAGGTGACGCCGGGGATCGCGTTGGCAAAAGTGTTCGTGTTGCTGGTTACGGTGTAGCCGCCGTTCAGCGGATCGCCCACGGTTATCGAGGCATCCTGTGCTGCTGCCAGTGTCTGCGGCGTCGACGTAAGACCGTTGACGGTGAATGCGCCGGCGGCTCCGGTACCGGTGGCCGTGAATTGCAGGATGGTGCCCCCGGTGGTGTTGATGACAGCGGCGCGCAGCCCGAGCCCGGCGGAGTTGACGGCCGATGCGACATCGGATATCGAGTTGCCGGCCAGCGAGAGGTGGGTCGTGGTTGCACCGATGGTGACGTCGAGTCCGTTGGCCGCGTCGGCGGCATTGCTGGCATCGGCCAGCGTGACGGTGCTGATCTGAGCGCGCGCTATCTGGGTGACCGAGAAGGTCGTCGAAGTGCCGGCCAACGCGGTCGCCGATCCCGAGGCCACGATGGAGGAATCGGTGGAGGTGGCCGTCGTGGCGGCCCAGGTGGAGGCCAGCGCCACGGAATCGGCGGCAGACTTCACCGCCGCCATCCGGGTGTTGATGGCCTGATAGGCGGACAGTTGAGATTGAGTCGAGCTGAGCTGGCTCTTGAGTGCAGTCTGCGGTGCGGCCGCGAGCGTCATCAGCTGCGAGATCACCGAGGCCGTGTCGATGCCCGACGACAGGCCCGAGATGCTGAAGCTGGTCACAGGATCTCCTTCTCGACCGGTTCAGGGTTCAGCGGTGCTCGTGGCGCTGCACGAGGCGCGCCGGCGGTGGGGCCAGAGGCTCCACCGCCCAGCGCGTCACGACGGCACATCGCGGAGGACGTGTCTTGAAGCGGGATCCGACGAACTACTGCAGCAGTTTCAGGATCGACTGCGGCGCTGAGTTCGCCTGCGCCAGGACGGAGGTGGCCGCCTGGGACAGGATCTGTGACTGGGTCATCTTGCTGACCTCGGTGGCCAGGTCCGCATCCGTCAGGTTCGACCGGGAGGCGGTGACATTGGTGATCGCGGTCTGCAGGTTCTGAACCGTGTAGTTGAGCTGGTTCTGGGTCGCGCCGATACCCGAGCGTGCGCCCGAGATCGCCGACATCGCCGCGTCGATGGTCTTGAGGTCCGCGGTTGCGTCGGTGCTGGCGTAGGCCACCGGGGTGGTCGACGAGAAGGCGTCCGTGGCGATCTTCAACGCGGTGAGGTCCGAACCGCCGGCGTAGGTGTACACGCCGGCGGCGAGAGCGGAGGTACCACCGACCGCCTTGGAGTTGGTCGTCGCGTTGGACAGGTCCAGCTTGATCGTGTCGCCGCCGTTAGCGCCGACCTGGAAGTTGTTGTTGAACTGACCGTCCAGCAGGTTGGTGGCGCCGAACTTGGTCTGGCTTCCGATGTTGTCGAGCTGGGTGTTGAGAGCCTTGACTTCGGACTGGATCGCACCGAGCGAGGATTGGTCCTGGGTACCCGCGTTGCCGGCCTGAACGACCAGGGTCCGCATGCGCTGCAGAATCTGCTGGGTGGTGCCGAGCGCGCCATCGGCGATCTGCGAGACGTTGATGCCGTCCTGCGCGTTCGAGGTGGCCTGGGTCAGGCCGTTGATCTGGCTGGTCAGGCCCTGGCTGATCGAGAGACCGGCCGCATCGTCGGCCGCCTTGTTGATGCGCAGGCCGCTCGACAGCTTCTCGATCGAGTTGGCCATGTCGTTCTGGTTCTTGCTCAGGTTCTGGTAAGCGGTCAGAGCTGAGACGTTGGTGTTGATACGCAGACTCATGGTTTCTCCTCCTGAGATTCGAGTCTCTTGCTTGCCCAGTACTTCCGGGCGGCTTCCCCATCCGTGGGTCGGCAGTTAACTATTCGGCGGGATGCCGAAGTACTTGAGGGCTGTTCGGCGAAATTTTCCGCCTCGAAGCCGGCATATCAGGAGACCCGCACCGAGGCCCGCAGGCTGTGGCGCTCCTGGGCATAGGCGGCCGCAATGGCCTCGCCCATCGGGTTGGACATGGCTAGCCGGACGCTCAATGAGCTGCGGGAGGCGACGGCGGCGGCGTAGCTGGCGATCTTCGCCATCGAACGGCTGGACTGCATGCCGCCGTCGGGGTTGGCGGGCGGGTTCTCGGCCTGGGCCCGCATGCCGTGCCGCAACAGTACGAGGGCCTCGGAACGGAGCTGGGAGATTCGTGATTCCGTCACGCCCAATTCGGCGGCGATCTCCGACATCTGCTTCTGCTCGAAGAAATACTGGCGGACCACGTACCCGAGCCGCTCTGGAAGCTCGGCCACGGCGTCGTGCAGGACACCGATCTGCTCCCGGTCGACGATCAACTGCTCCGGTCCGCGTTGCGCGTCGGGAAGCAGCGCCGCGCCGGTCTCGGGCGCGAAACCCTGCAGGCTCAGCACGCTGGCGCGCTGTACATCGGCGTCGATGGAACTGAGCTCACCCACGCTGACCCCCATGACGCCGGCCAACTCGTCCGGGCGGGGCGAGCGGCCGAGGGTGTTGGTCAATTCGGTTCGCACCGTGTCGACCTCCCGGGCGCGGCCCCGGACGGAGCGGCTGGCCCAGTCGGTACTGCGCAGCTCATCGAGTAGCGCGCCACGGATCCGGATCGCGGCGAAGCGCGCAAACGGCACGCCCCGTTCGGCGTCGAAGCCGCGCGCGCTCAGCACCAGCGCGGTCATGCCGGCCGACACCAGATCGTCGCGGTTCACGTGAGAAGGCAGTCGCTGCATCATCTCGCGAACCAGGTGTCCGACCAATGGCATGTTCGCTGTTACCAGTGCCTCAACGGACGACCTGACCTCCGCACGAGCGACGGCCGATCCTGGTCGGTCGGGACGGGTACCGCAGTGGGCTGCGGTGTCTGTCATCGTCGCTGCGGTCATGAAGTTCTCCCCACTTTTCCCGAAAGTTTGGATTCGGGAGCCTGGCTTAGCTCGGTTACTCGAAGATCATGTTAAGAACTGGTGATGTCACAGACAGTAGCGAACTGTGAACTCGCCGTTAAGGCCTGCGTGAGGTTCGTGTGAGTGATCTGAGTCACAACCACATCACCGTCGCGTGTCGCGATCGTTTGAGCGGGCCTCACCCACTTGCCTCGCGCATGGGCCTCGCCCATGGGCCTCGCGCATGGGCCGGCCCTAAGGTTTCGTCGCGATTTGCCGACTGGACTTGATGACCGGGAGGAGGACAGGGCGGACATGTTGATGGCGGTCAGGACTCAAGCGCATTCGGCAGATGGTTCGGCAACGGATTCGGCAGTGGAGATGGCGACCATGGGATTCTCTGAGGTGTCCAGCCTGCTGTGGCAGGAGCGCGAGGCGCTCGAGCTGCTGCTGTTCAAGCTCGTGGAGGAACGGCTCATCGTCGCCGCGGGCGAATCCAAGTGGCTCCCGGCCGCCAATCGGGAGGTCGAGACCGTCGTCGAGCAGCTTCGCGCCGTCGAGGTCCGTCGTGCCGTCGAGGTCGCGGAGATCGTCCGAGGCCTTGGACGCTCCGAATCGGTCACGCTGCAGGAGCTAGCAGCGCTGGCCGCGGAGCCCTGGGCCGCAATCCTGAACGATCACCGGACGGCGATGCTGGCCTTGGTGGCCGAGCTCGAGCAGACCTCGACTCAGAACCGGGCCCTGCTGGCCATGGGTGCCCGATCGATCCGCGAAACGCTGCTGGCGCTGACCGAATCGGTCGACACCTACGATGGCCGTGGCGTTGCCTCGGCCGCCGGTCCGCGCTCGGTGATCATGGACGAGCACGCGTGACCTCCTTCTCTGGCTTGATCAACGCGTCCAACGCCCTGAGCTCCGAGCGCTACGGGTTGGACGTAACCGGCCAGAACATCGCCAACGCCAACACCCCCGGCTACACCCGGCAGCGCGCGGACCTGGCTGCGGTAGGCCCGGTGGCAGGCGTGCCGACGCTGTATGCGACCCAGCGAGCCGCCGGAGGCGTCACGGTGGTCGGCACCAGCCGGCTCAATGACCCGGTGCTCGACGCCCGGATGCGGACCGAACACGACCGCGGCAGCTACGCACAGACCGTGTCGACGCAGCTCTCCGGTGTCGAGACCCTCTTCAACGAGCCCAGCGACACCGGGTTGGCCGAGCAGTTGAGCAACTTCTGGAACTCCTGGTCGGCCGTGGCCAACAACCCGGGTGACCAATCCGCGCGTTCGGTCGTCCTCCAGTCCGCCGCTACCGTGGCGGCCACCTTGAATACCACCAGCAGCGCCATCACCGATCTGGCCACCGGCGCCGCAGCCACGTTGAGCCAGACCGTCGTGGACGTCAACACCGCGGCGAGTTCCCTGGCTCAGCTCAACGGCGCCATCGTGGTCGCGACCAAGACCGGTGCGAATACCAATGCCCTGGCCGACCAGCGGGATGCACTGCTGCTCAAACTCGCGGACTCGGCTGGCGCCCAGGCCACTCTCCAGCCCGACGGCAGCGCCGTCGTCACCCTCGGCGGCCAGCCGCTGGTTTCGGGCATTACCGCAGCCACCGTGGCGGCGACGCCGACCCATCAGCTCACGGTCAACGGAACCCCGGCGGCGACCGCCGGTGGCGTCGCCCAAGCTCTGGTCGACGCTCTAGGGACCACCCTGCCCGATTACGCAGCGAAGCTCGACGCGGTCGCGGCGGCACTCAGCACGACGGTCAACGCGGCCCACCAGGCGGGCTTCGACCTCTCCGGCGCGTCTGGCGGCCCGTTCTTCTCGGGTACTACGGCCTCGACGATTGCCGTTGCGGTAACCGATCCGAACAAGATCGCCGCCTCCGCAACACCGGGCGGAAATCTGGACGCGACGACTGCCTACGCGTTAGCCGGGTTCGGGACGAAAGTCGGTGGCGCGGACGCGGAGTACCGCAATCTGGTCACCACACTGGCGTCGAGCGTTCAGCGAGCCTTGCAGTCGGCTGCCGTCCAGTCGTCCGTGGTCACGAGCGTGGATGCGCAGGCGCAGTCGGTTTCCGGGGTGAGTTATGACGAGGAGACGACGAACATGTTGACCTACCAGCGCGCCTACCAGGCGTCCTCGAGGGTGCTGACCACCGTCGACGAGCTGCTGGACACCCTGATCAATCGCACCGGACGGGCGGGGTTGTAGGCAATGCGGGTTACCGAAGGGTCCGCGGCCTACCGCTCTCTGGTGGGTCTGCAGTCAGCAGCGTCGCGGCTGGCCGACCTGCAGAGTCAGCTGTCCTCGGGCCGTCAGATCACGAAGCCATCCGATTCGCCGACCGGCACGTCGACGGCCCTCGGCCTGCGCGGGGAGTTGCAACGGTTGAGCCAATATCAGGGCAACGCCACCGACGCACTCGGCTGGTTGAGCACCACCGATTCGACGTTGTCCAGCAGCGTGACCCAGCTGCAGAACGCCCGGACGCTCGTCCTGCAGGGTCTGAACTACGGCTCCAACAACACGTCGTCGAACGAGGCATTGGCCCAGCAGATCGATCAGCTTCGCCAGTCGACCCTGGCTCTTGCCAACGCGACCTACCTCGGCCGGCCGATCTTCGGTGGGACGACGGCCGGTACGAAGGCCTTCGACAGTTCCGGGACATATGTCGGTGACGCAGGTTCGGTCAGCCGCAATGTCGGCGCGAACACGTCTGTCGCGATCAATCAGGTCGGCACCGATGTCTATGGACCCAACGGCTCCAACCTGTTCGACGTGCTGGCCGGTATCTCGGCGGACCTTCGCTCGAATCCCGGCAATCTGACGGCCGACCTCGCCAGTCTCGACGCGGCGACCACGCGCATCAGCAGCCAGCAGGGTTTGGCCGGAGCGCTTTACCAGCGGGTCCAGAACTCCCAGACGGTAAACTCGGCTGGAGTGGTGCAACGCAAATCGCAACTGTCCGAGGTCGAGGACATCGACTTGGCCGATATCGCGATCAAGGTCTCGGCCGCTGATGCGTCCTACCAAGCCGCCTTGGCCACCACGGCAAAGGTGCGGCAGACGTCCCTTCTCGACTTCTTGAGGTGAGCATGACGACCATGACGCACGTTCCGGGACCGCCCGAGACGGCCGGACCGGATCGAGGGCAGCTGCACACCGGCCTCGCGCGTCGCGTGGAGTTCGTCGAGCCGTTGCCGGGTTTCCCGAACGATCGGGAATTCGCGCTGACCGCCGTGGATCCCGATGGGGTGCTCTTCACCTTACGGTCGCTGGCCCGGCCCGAGCTGAGGTTCGTGGTGATGCCGCCTGCCGGCTTTTTCCCCGACTACCACCCGGAGGTCACGGAGGCTGCGGTGGCGTCCCTCGGCGTGGTGACCGAGGTGGAACTTCAGTTGCTGGTTGTCGTCTCGGTGCAGAACGGCATCGCCGATGCGACAGCCAACCTGCTGGCCCCGATAGTCCTGGTGCCTGAAACCGGACGCGCCATGCAGGTCGTGCTGGAGGACCCGCTGCTGCCCCTGCGCGCGCCACTGCTGCCTGGGGCAAGCTAGCGTTACCGAACGTCCGTACGCTGCGCTGGGCAGCTGGACCACCGGATGCGGGAGCGACCTCGTGCTTATCCTCACCCGCCGCGTAGGCGAGAGCATCATCGTCGGTGACGACGTCACCGTGACCGTGTTCGAGGTGCGCGGGGATGCCGTCAGGATCGGCATCGACGCACCTCGGACGGTGCAGGTACACCGGCAGGAGGTGTACGAGGAGCTACAGCGGGCCAACGAACAGGCGGTGTCGCCCTCGGACTCGGCCATCGACTCGCTCCGCGGGGCCCTGTCACCGGCGGCCGAGTCACCGGCGGCCGAGAAACCGGCGGCCGAGAGACCGGACCCCGAGACGGCTGGTGGTTCGGCCTGAGGCGTTGGTCGCGCTGGGGCGTTTTGGCGATGCGCGCCGCTAGGACGTAGACTCATCGTTTGGCGCATGCCGCCGGTTTCTTGTCCTGTTCACCCGGGACAGCTCGCTGTGGCCGCGAGCGGAGATCGGCCCTTCTCGGAAGCGCTGGACGTACTCCGTCGATACGGCTCCGCCGTGTTCGCCGGGCTGTGTCCAACTGAAGGACGAAATACTCGCACAGCAGGCTGGGCGACGATACGAAAAGCGGAGGTTATGGCCAAGAAAGATGGGGCCATCGAGGTCGAAGGTCGCGTAGTGGAGCCACTGCCCAACGCCATGTTCCGGGTGGAACTGAGCAACGGGCACAAGGTCCTGGCACACATCAGCGGCAAGATGCGCCAGCACTACATCCGGATCCTCCCTGAGGACCGGGTCGTCGTAGAGCTGTCGCCGTACGACCTCACCCGCGGACGAATCGTCTACCGGTACAAGTAAAGCCAACCGATTTCAGACGGGCACAGCCACCTACTGCCGAACCCAGCAGTGCAGGGCCTCGCTCGTCGCGTACCAACCAGGAGTAAGACCGTGAAGGTCAAGCCGAGCGTCAAGCCGATCTGCGACAAGTGCAAGGTCATCCGTCGCCACGGCCGGGTCATGGTCATCTGCGAGAACCTGCGTCACAAGCAGCGTCAGGGCTGAGCGGCTCAGGCGAGCAGATAGGCCAGTAACACCAGCAAGACCACCAGCAAGCGCACTCCTCCCGAGAGCACCCGGAGTCGAATCCGGGAGTTCGCGGGCCACCCCCGGTCGGAGGCCGGGGCCGGCTGGCTCAGAAATGAGCAGGGCACAACCGGACGGATGCGCACAAGACCTCCGAAGGAACGAAGGAGATTGCCCCGAATGGCACGTCTTTCCGGAGTTGATCTGCCGCGCGAAAAGCGGATGGTCATCGCACTCACCTACATCTACGGCGTTGGCCGCACCCGCGCCGAGGAAACTCTCGCGGCGACCGGGATCAGCCCGGATCTGCGCGCTCGTGATCTGAGCGACGAGGACCTCGTCAAGCTGCGCACCCATCTCGAAGGCAACTACAAGGTCGAGGGTGACCTGCGCCGCGAGGTTGCCGCCGATATCCGCCGCAAGATCGAGATCGGTTGTTACCAGGGCCTGCGGCACCGCCGCGGCCTGCCGGTGCACGGGCAGCGAACCAAGACCAATGCCCGTACCCGCAAGGGTCCGAAGAAGACCATGGCCGGCAAGAAGAAGGCGAAGAAGTAACCGCGTAGTTCGCCCTTCCACTCTCTTTCGTTTCGCACCCTCAGGAGAAATCGGCTTATGCCTCCCAAGACCCGCGGCGCCGGCGCCGTGAAGAAGGTCCGGCGCAAGGAAAAGAAGAACGTTGCGCACGGCCAGGCTCATATCAAGAGCACCTTCAACAACACCATCGTTTCCATCACCGACCCGCAGGGCAACGTGATCAGCTGGGCCTCGGCCGGCCACGTCGGCTTCAAGGGCTCGCGTAAGTCGACTCCGTTCGCCGCGCAGATGGCCGCTGAGTCCGCGGCCCGCAAGGCGCAGGAGCACGGCGTCCGCAAGGTCGACGTGTTCGTCAAGGGCCCTGGTTCGGGCCGTGAGACCGCGATCCGCTCGCTGCAGGCGACCGGCCTCGAGGTCGGCACCATCTCCGATGTCACTCCTCAGCCGCACAACGGCTGCCGTCCGCCCAAGCGCCGCCGGGTCTGACGAGAATCACTTAAAGGAGAGAAACAGAAATGGCTCGTTACACCGGACCCGCGACCCGCATCTCGCGTCGCCTCAACGTCGACCTGGTCGGCGGAGACGCCGCGTTCGAACGTCGTCCCTTCCCGCCCGGCCAGCACGGCCGCGCCCGCATCAAGCAGAGCGAGTACCTGCTTCAGCTTCAGGAGAAGCAGAAGGCCAAGTACTCCTACGGTGTCCTGGAGAAGCAGTTCCGCAACTACTACCAGGAAGCCACCCGCCGAAACGGCAAGACCGGTGACAACCTGCTGCAGATCCTGGAGTCCCGCCTGGACAACGTGGTCTACCGCGCGGGCTTCGCCCGGACCCGCCGCGCCGCCCGCCAGCTCGTCAACCACGGGCATTTCATCGTCAACGGTCACAAGGTAGACATCCCCAGCTACCGGGTTTCGCCGCTGGACATCATCGACGTCAAGCCGAAGTCGCTGGAGACCACGCCGTTCCTGATCGTGCGCGAGACGCTGGGTGAGCGGCCCGTGCCGGCCTGGCTGCAGGTCGTGCCGTCCCGACTCCGCATCCTCGTGCACCAGTTGCCCGAGCGCGCCCAGATCGACATCCCGTTGACCGAGCAGCTCATCGTCGAGCTCTACTCCAAGTAGCGCGACGCGGCGGGGCACAACCACAACTGAATATTTCGTCCGGGCGTCATATAGCGGTCGCCCATTAGTTCAAGGAGTACTACCTTGCTCATCTCACAGCGTCCGGCCCTGACCGAAGAGGTCATCGCCGACAACCGCTCGAAGTTCGTCATCGAGCCGCTCGAGCCTGGCTTCGGCTACACGCTCGGCAACTCCCTCCGCCGTACGCTGCTGTCCTCGATCCCGGGCGCAGCCGTGACCAGCATCCGGATCGACGGCGTGCTGCACGAGTTCACCACCGTCGAAGGTGTCAAAGAAGACGTCACCGACCTGATCCTGAACCTCAAGGAACTGGTTGTCTCGTCTGATTCCGACGAGCCCGTCGTGATGTACCTGCGCAAGCAAGGCCCCGGCGACGTGACCGCGGCCGACATCGCACCACCGGCCGGAGTCACCGTCCACAACCCGGACCTGAAGATCGCCACGATCAACAAGAAGGGTCGCCTGGAGATCGAGCTGGTCGTCGAGCGTGGTCGGGGCTATGTCACCGCCGTGCAGAACAAGCAGCCGGGTCAGGAGATCGGCCGGATTCCGGTCGACTCCATCTACTCACCGGTTCTCAAGGTCACCTACGCCGTCGAGGCCACCCGGGTCGAGCAGCGCACCGACTTCGACCGCCTCGTGGTGGACGTCGAGACCAAGTCCTCGATCTCGCCCCGCGACGCGGTCGCCAGCGCCGGTCACACGCTGGTCGAGCTCTTCGGCCTGCTCCGCGAGCTGAACGAGGAGGCCGAGGGCATTGACGTCGGCCCGTCGCCGACCGAGGTCGCCGACATCGCCGCGTTCTCGATGCCGATCGAAGAGTTGGACCTGACGGTGCGGTCCTACAACTGCCTCAAGCGCGAGGGCATCCACACGGTGGGTGAGCTGGTGGGCCGGAGCGAGGCCGATCTGCTCGACATCCGCAACTTCGGCTCCAAGTCGATCGACGAGGTGAAGGTCAAGCTGAACGGCCTCGGACTGGCGCTGAAGGACAGCCCGCCCGGATTCGACCTGAACGCTGTGGTCGACTCCTACGGTGGCGACGATTTCGGCGACGACACCGACTACGCCGAGACCGAAGAGCTCTAACAACCCGAGGAGCTCACGCTCTCCGCTTTCCGGTACGCCGGGCGGGCGCTTGGGTTCGTACGTCAGATAACTACTAGGAGCATCGAACAATGCCTACGCCCACCAAAGGCCCCCGCCTCGGCGGCGGTCCGGCCCACGAGCGGCTGATGCTCGCGAATCTCGCGACCTCGCTGTTCGAACACGACCGGATCACCACCACCGAAGCGAAGGCCAAGCGGCTGCGCCCGCTCGCCGAGAAGCTCATCACTTTCGCCAAGCGGGGCGACCTGCACGCTCGTCGGCAGGTTCTGCAGGTCATTCGTGACAAGGACGTCGTGCACAAGCTCTTCGCCGAGATCGGTCCGAAGATGGCTGAGCGGCCAGGCGGTTACACCCGGATCGTGAAGGTGAACCCGCGCAAGGGCGATAACGCTCAGATGGCCGTCATCGAGATCGTCGAGGAGCTGTCGGCTGCGGCGAAGGTCGTTCGGGAGGCCGAGAAGGCTCGCGGGACCAAGGTCGCGCCGTCCAAGGCTCCGACCGGTCGGACCGCCGAAATCGCCGAAGACGCCAAGGGCGAGTCGGCCACTGCGGCCAAGGTCGCCGGCGTTGCCGCCGAGGCCAAGGCAGCGGATGCCGAAGCAGAGACCGATTCCGAAGCAGATGCAGTTGCCAGCGACGACATTGCCAGCGACGACGCTGCCGGTGATGACAGTGCCGGCGACGACGGTGCCGGTGACGACAGTGCCGACGCCGCGGGCGCCCATGAGGCGTCCGAGGACGAATCCAAGTAATCCCGGCCGGCTTCGCTGAAGCCCCGGTCACGTTCTGACGCTGAGCCCGCCTCCTGCCTCGTGCAGGTGGCGGGCTCAGTCGCGTCGCTGGCCTGCGAGAATCGGGCGGTACAAGAGAGGACCTGATGACCGACGTACGGCTGAGGCTTGATCTCGGCTATGACGGCACCGACTTCTCCGGCTGGGCCGTGCAACCCGATCGGCGGACGGTACAAGGTGTTCTCGAATACGCAGTCGCCACGATCTTCGGCCAGCCAGGTCTGCGCCTGGTCGTGGCCGGCCGAACCGACGCCGGCGTGCATGCCGCCGGCCAGGTCGCTCATCTCGACGTCGACGAGCTCCGGTACGCCGAGCTGCGCGAACATGGCCTGCGCCGGCTGGCCGGCCTGTTGCCGGCCGATGTCCGGGTCTTCTCGATGGCTCCCGCACCCGATGGCTTCGATGCGCGGTTCAGTGCGGTATGGCGCCGATACCGCTATCGGCTGTCGGACGCGGATTTCGGCGTCGAGCCGCTACGCCGGCGTGACACGGTCGGATGGCGCCGGCAGCTGGACGCTGCAGCGATGCACGAGGCTGCCCAGCAGCTGCTCGGGTTGAACGATTACACCGCGTACTGCCGGCGACGCGAGGGTGCGACCGCGATTCGAACCCTTCAGCGGCTGGATGTGGTTCGCGACGGCTGGCTCATCGAAGTCCGAGTGCAGGCTGACGCCTTCTGCCACTCAATGGTTCGTTCGCTGGTGGGCGCCTTGGCCGCGGTCGGTGAGGGTAGGCGGCCGCTGGCCTGGCCTGGC
Organism: Pseudonocardiales bacterium; assembly: GCA_030840295.1. Classification (GTDB taxonomy): domain Bacteria; phylum Actinomycetota; class Actinomycetes; order Mycobacteriales; family Jatrophihabitantaceae; genus Jatrophihabitans_A. The sequence continues at coordinate 1,716 of JAVEET010000228.1, read as the reverse complement.
TCACTGCTCACCAGGACCACTCGCAGTGACGAGATCACGGTTGCGCCACCGCACGGGCTTACCTTGGCCGAGGTCGGGTATCCGGTGGACTCCGAGCTGACCTCCCGGGCCGAGCAGAGTCGAGCGGTCCGCGGTCCGCTGACCGCGGAGTAAACGCGCCGCGGCGTCATTTGCTGAGTCTCTCGGCTATCGGCAGGCCCAGATCCACCAGCCGACCGTGGCGGCCGGGGTCGCCACTGATCGGTGGGCCTTCGTACAGCTGATGGAATCCTTCCGGGTAGCGGGTGTTGATCGGCAGCTCCTGGGTGACGCCCGTTTGACCGGTGGGGAAGGCATGACCGAAACCACCGATTACCTTGGAGTGATCCACTTTCGAAGACTCGGTGAAAGTGCGGATCACCGCGCGGGTGCGTCCGTCGTCGTTGATCTGGTAGTCCAACCACCACTGTCGCTGCGCATGCGGGCCGAGGGCCGCCACCGCGTTGCCCGTCTCCAGAACCTGAGTGCCCAGATCGAGTTTGTTCTGGGACTTGAGCGTATGTTGCGGTCGCAGTTCCGCGTGCGGATGACTCATCTTCGACACCACGTCCGCATAGGGCTTGTTGGTAGGCGTCTTGGCAACGGCCTGGTGTTTTCCGCCGTCATACGGGACTCCGTCTTGGGTGACCCTTACGTTGTCGGGTGTGACCACGTTGACGGAGACGCTCTGTCCGCTCGAGCCCTCGGTGCCGGACAGGAACGCCATCAGCGTCGCGGCACCGGTTGACCTGCCGATCGACCCGAAGGCTGCCGTCCCGGTCGCCATGACGACGCTGTGCCAGCCCGGATCGTGGCCGTCCAGCTGGGCGATCCCACCGTCGCCGCGGCTGGCTCCATCGGCGAGATAGACGTAATGCCCGTCGGCGTAATACGGGCTGAGGATCGGCCACTGGGCACCTCCGGGCCCCGCAACGGAACCTCCTCCGAAGTAGCCGTGGCCGGCGGTGCCGGACAGGGGCAGTCCCAGGGTGTCCGTGCAGGCATACCCGTTGGCATTGATCCGCTGCGCCCAAGCGGGCAACTCGCCGGCTCGAATCGTGGAGAACGGATCGAAGCTACCGCCCTCGCCGGCCGTGAACGTCACACCCAGACGGTCGATGGCCTGCTGTTTCTCCGCGGGGGTCAAGGCCGAGAACCAGGCGCCGAATTCAGGATCCGACGGCCGCGGGATTCGGCCTGCTTCGCGGCCTCCGACGGCGTCGCAGAGAAACGGGTCATCGGCGGGGCCAGGTGGGCGGGCTCCTGCCACGAAAGGCCCGATCACCGGCCGAGCGATATAGCGGACGACCTGGCTGATCACCGAGGGATTGCTCGCCCGCAGGGACACCGTCCGGCCGGCGATGGACATCGCGGCGGCGAGGTCGGCGTCCGTCAGGTCCGCCGCCGTGAGCGCCGCGGTCAGCCGGGCAGTGAGGCGGGCGGCCAGGTAGGAGGGGTTCCGGGCGTCCCAATCCAGCTGGGCGGCCACCGCGGTCTGGGCCGCCGGGACGCTGACCGAACCATCCTCGGACACCAGCAGACCGGCCGCTGCCGCCTCGGTGCTGGCCGCCCGGACGGTGTGTAGTGCGGCAGCGAGGTCGGCCGCCCGGCGTGCGATGGTCGCCCCGAGCAAGCCAATCAGATCGCCGACGACGTAGAGATCGTGAGCCAACCGGTAGGTGTGCTGTCCCGCGGCAG
>JAVEET010000218.1 GCA_030840295.1 Pseudonocardiales bacterium | reverse complement strand
TCATCGATCCGGGCTCGTTCAGCGAGGTCGAGGAGGCACTCGAGGGGATCGACGCGGTCCTCATCACCCATCAGCACGCCGACCATATCGACGTGGCCAGGTTGGCCGCCGCGGCGAACGCCAATGCAAATCTCAAGATCTGGGCGCCCAAGGACGTCATCGACCAACTGGCCGGGACCGAGGCATTCGAGGGCCGGCTGAACGCGGTGGGACCGGGGGAGTCGTTCATCGCCGGCGGCCTGCAGGTGCGCACCTTCGGTGGTCAGCACGCCTTGATCCACTCGTCCATCCCGGTGGTGTCCAACGTCGCCTACCTGGTCGGCGACGCCGTCTACCATCCCGGAGACTCGTACACGGTGCCCAATGCTGTCGTCGAGGCCTTGCTCATCCCACTCAACGCGCCGTGGGCAAAGGTGGCCGAGACCATCGATTTCACCATCGCGGTTCGGGCGCCGAAGGCATTCCAGATCCACGACGCCCTGCTCGGTGAGATCGGCAAGGCCTTTTACGGCGGTCAGATCACCCGCATTGGTGAGCTGTACGGAACCACCGACTTCACCCAGTTGGCCTCCGGCCGAAGTGTCGAACTGTGAACCTGTTGCGCTGGGGCCGGTGTCAGACGCTGACCTCGTCCTTGAGCCCGTCGCGGACCATCTGACGTAACTCGGCGTTGTCCTGGTGTCCGTGCACGCTGACGGCGTGCTGGGTGGCCGCGGCGACGACCTCGTCCTCCTCACCGGCGATGGTCAGCGTGCAGGCCATTTCGCTCGGCATGTCACGGCAATCGGCGACTCTGCGGGTCATGGTGGTCTCCTTCGGATCGGCTGGATTGGCTGGATTGGCTGGATTGGCTCGGGCGGGTAACGGGGTAGCGGCCCTCAACGGCGTACCTCGTACACCAGGTTGAACGGTGTCTCGGTGGCTTTGCGGAAGTTGCTGAAGCCGGCGTGCCTGGCGACCTGCTCCATCCGCGCCGGGCCCGCCTGCGCACCGAGCGCGGCACCTACTTCCTCGGACAACGATGCCGGGGTGCAGACCAGGGTTGAAACTGAGTAGAACAGCCGGCCGAGCGGGTTGAGGTTGTCCGCGACGTCGTTGCCGGCCATCGGCTCGACGATCATCAGTGCCCCATCGGGCCTGAGGGCTTCCCGGGCGTGTGAGAGTGCTCCCACCGGGTCCCCCATGTCGTGCAGGCAGTCGAAATAGGTGATCAGGTCGTAGTCCTGGCCGCCGAAGTCCGTGGCGGTGGCCACCTGGAAGTCGACGTGGTGGCCCCGACCGGACTCCGCGGCGAGCTTCTCGGCGGCTTCGATCGACTTGTCGTGCGCATCAAAGCCGATGAATTCGCTCTTCGGGAACGCGTCAGCCATCAGCGTCGTGGAGTGTCCGAATCCGCAGCCCACATCGGCGACCTTGGCGCCGGCACGCAGCCGGTCCACCATCCCGTCGAGGGCCGGCAGCCAGTTGTCGACCAGGTTGGCCTGGTAACCCGGCCGGAAGAAGCGGGCAGTGCCGCGGAACAACGCCGGGTCGTGTTCGCCCCATGCGACGCCTTCGCCTGATCGAAAGGCGTCGGCCACTCTCGGGGCGACCTTGATCGCTGCGTTGAAGGCTTCGAATCCGCCGAGTACGCACAGCGGGCTGTTTTCGTCGGTGAGGGCGACCGCTTGTTCCGGCTCGAGGTGATACTTACCCTCGCCGTCGTAAGACAGGTAGCCGCCCGCGGCCTGACCGGCGAGCCATTCGGCGATGTAACGTGGCGCGGTGTTGGTTCGCGCGGCCAGTTCCGCCGCGGTGACCGGTTCCCCGTCGGTCATCGCCCGGTACAGGCCCAGTTGATCGCCGATCGCCACCAGGGGCGTGGCGGCGGCGGCTCCCCAATCGTTGATCACCTTCCCGACAAAGGCCATCATCTTGTCGTCGTCGACTGGCCGCATCCTTATCACCCCAAAGCTGTCCAATGCTGCCTGACCGCGTCTCGTTCTTGACAACACCACCGGCCGAGTTCACTGTCGATACGTAGTTTGCGCAGGTTGCCGGCCATGGCCTGTAGACGATGACCCATCAAATCCGGGTGTTGGAATGTACGTATCGCTGAGCACGCTCGATCGGGCCGTTCGGCTCGTCGCGGGACTCGGTGATCTACAGGATCCTGCTGAGTTCGGCGATCGGGTGCTGCCCGGGCTGGCCGAGCTGATCGGTTGCGACGTGCTCACGTACAACGAGGTGGGCGTCGGGCCTGGTCAGGTCAGCTATCAGGATTGGCCTTCGAATTCCTTGCAACCTGAGACCCGCGAAACCTTCAGCCGGCATGTCGGCGAGCACCCGGCGGTCAACCACTATCGCCGGACGGGCGACGGCACGCCGGTCATGATCAGCGACTTCCTCGGCACCAGCGACTTCCACCGGCTGGCACTGTATGCCGAGTTCTTCCGCCCCATCCCGGTGGAGCATCAGCTGTCGATGAGCCTGGACGGAGCCGGTTCCACAGTCGTGGGTTTCGCCCTCAACCGGTCCAACCGGGAATTCAACGAGACCGAACGCGCGATACTGGCGATCCTGCGCGGCCCGCTGCGCGACGCGTTGATCCGCGCGAGACTGCGCAAGATGGCCGGAATGACCGGAGTGGCCGGTGACCCGGGCCGGAAGCTGCCGCCGGAACTGTTGTCCCTGCGCGAACTGCAGATTCTGCGGCTGGTCGCGATGGGACGGACGAACGGCGCGATCGCTCACGCGATGTCGATCAGTCCCCGTACCGTTGCCAAACATCTCGAAAACATCTACCGAAAGCTGAACGTCTCGAGCCGGGCCGCTGCGGTCGCCATCGGTGCCGCCCAGCTCCCGTGAGCAGCCCGGGGAACAGGCTCGCTTAGGTCACCGGCAGGATCCGGGCCTCGGCCAGCACGCCGTCCCGGATGTCGAGCAGCCCCATGGTTCCGCACGGTTGCCGACGCCGGTCGGTGGGCGAACCGGGGTTGAAGATCCGCTGGCCGTTGGACGTCTCGTCGAGAGGAATATGCGAATGCCCGAAAACCACGAGGTCAGCGGTGGGGAATCGGCGTCCGAGCCGCGCCGCCCGGCCCGTGCTGGCTCCGCTGTCGTGGATCATGGCGACCCGCAGGCCATCCAGCTCGATGGCCAACGTTTCCGCGGCACCCCAGCGTGCGACGTCCAGACCGTCGTTGTTGCCGAGCACCGCATGTACCACCGCCCACTGCGACAGTTCCTCCAGCACGGCCACCGTGCACACATCGCCGGCGTGCAGGATCACCTCGACGTTCTCGAGCTGAGCCGCCACCGCGGGTGGACAGGATTTCCATCGCCGGGGCGCATGAGTATCGGAGAGCACCGCGACCTTCATTTCACCAGCATGTCAGCTGGTTCGTGCGGTAGTGGTAGTCGTGGTGGACGTCCGCCTATTCCCGGGTCCCGGCGGTCAGTCGAAACGGACGTCGGGTCGAGCTGCCGGAGTCAGGAACGCCAGCAGTCTGAGCCCCTCGGCCCTGAGTGCCGACCGGACGTTCCTAGGCAGCGGCCGGAAGGCCGTCATGGACAGGGTCGCACCGCCTTGCGCTTTGCTGACGGTGCAAGTGCCGGCGACGAAACCGTCGACCAGGAATGTCGAGGTGATGAGGCCGTTCACGCTCATGAAGCGCGACCGATCAGTCTCGCCGAAGATGCGCGACCGGTCCCGGTGGGACAGCAGAACATTGTCGAAGTCGCCGACGATCCGCACCGGCACGGGGGTGTCGGCATCGGGCAGCAGACCGTCCGGGACGTCGAACAGTTCCTGGCCGCGTTCGTTGCGGAAGGTACGAAGCGTCGGACGCATGCGTTCGATCGGCGTGCGCAGGGCTGCCAGGCCGGACCAGGCGGCGATGTCAGCGACGGTGGCCGGCCCGAAGGCCGCGAGGTAGCGGCGAATGGCATCGTCGGGCTCCCGCCGCTCGCTCAGCGACTCTCCGAGCCACTGCTCAGCGGTGGCATGGGTGGCGGCCATGGTCTGACCCCACACGCCGCGTGGCGTGACCTGGACCAGCGGCAGGCCGACGCGCACCCGCATCGCGAGGTCCGACGGTGGGTAGCCGGGGAAGTCACCGGCGAGCAGAGTGCCGAGCTCGCTGAAGGTTCGTGGCCGCGCATTGAGCAGTTCGCGTGCTCGGGACAGCAGAACGGTTTCCTCGACACCTTGGGTTCGTTTCCCAGGCCCGCTGGCGATGCTGCGTTCCGAGGCCGCCTGCATGACCGGACGCAACTCGAGACAGTCGCGGGCCGTGACCAGGAAGATGGTCGATCGCATCAGCGCGATCCGCGCGCAACTTCGGTCGAGCAGAAGTTGACCCAAGGTCATCGGATCGAAGTGGGCGAGCCGGGTCCATAGGGCGACATAGGGTGCCGTGGGGGCCTGGGCCTGCAGACCGACCAGTCTCTCTACCGCCTCCGGTACCGGGATGTCCCAGGGCTCGAGCAAACCCTGACGGGCGAGCAGGGCGCGATTGAGAGCCCGTTCGGTGAGGAGCATCGCAGCTCAGCCGAGACCGAGGCGATGGGAGATCGCCTTGACGTGGTAGTCGTAAAACGCCGCGTAGTCGGTGATCGTGTTGACCAGGCGACCGAAGACCTCGAAGCTGATCACGCCGAGGAGCATGGCCCAGCCGCCGATGGCATCAGCAAGGACGGCCTCCGGTATTCCGGCGAAGTCCGGCACCGATCCCAGCCGTTTGAGGTCGACCCGGGTCGGCTTGGGCAGCCGGGGCATGGTGGGCGTGGATATCACCCCCGCGGCAACGCCGTCACGCAGGATGGACATGAGCACCAAGACCGGTCGCGTCGCCAGTTCGATGGTGTCCTGTGGGGCTGCGTAGCCCGGTACCGGACTTCCGTAGAGCAGCCCGTACTCGGGCTGATTGGCCACCGCCCACTTGCGGATGGCATGGGCGACCGCACGGTATCGGCCGGCCAGATCGGCGCGGCTAATGGCCTGTTCGGCTTGTTCGGCCACCTCGCCCAGATCGGTGTAGGCGTCGATGATGAGGGCAGTCAAGAGGTCGTCGCGGCTGGGAAAGTAACGGTAGATCGCGGACGAGACCATGTTCAGGTCCCGGGCGACCGCGCGCAGCGACAGGTTTGCGCCGTCGGTGGCGAGATGTTGCCGTGCGGCCGCCTTGATCTCGACGATCATTTCCGCCCGCACTCGCGCCCGCA
>JAVEET010000173.1 GCA_030840295.1 Pseudonocardiales bacterium | reverse complement strand
TGTCGTCGCTGCGCAGCTCCGGCATGCTCGCCGTGATCCGTCGCCAGATTTCGTGAGTCAGCTCGCCCTGCCTCGCCCCGACGGCCGCGGACACGTCTGACAGCTCACGCTCGACCGCGGCGGCGCTCTCCATCACCTGGCAAGCGTATGGCTACCACTTTGTTTCAGACGCACGAACGCTGGCCAGAACGTTGTTTTCCGGCACGGTGCCGCCGCCATCTGCCGTTAATAGCGTCGAAGCCGAGTCCGAACAGACGGATTCGAGGCCCAACTACATCCCGCCGGCGCAACAGCCCCGGCCCAGTCCGAAGGAGTGGACATGAAGCCACTGTCCGAACAGCTCACCGAGCTCGCGGCCCGCACGAAGAGGTCCGAGGACTTCGTGAACGCGGCCCGCGCGAAGAACCGCGCCTACCTCGACGACGAGCGCGAAACGCTGAAGAAGTCGATCGTCACCGGCAAGACACGGATGAATGCCGATGCGGCGGTCGCGCAGGACAAGACCCGCACGTGGTGGAACGACACCCGGCAGTCGATCGATACGCGGGTCGCGGAGCTTCGCGCCGAGCGCGACGACCACCGCGCGGCACACGACCTGAAGAAGGCAGAGCGCCGGGCTGAGGACGCCGAGGAGGACGCGGCCTACGCCGTCGACTTCGCGCTCCAGATGCTGGACGAGGCGGAGTACGCGGTCGCCGACGCCACTCTTGCCCGTATCGACGCCGACGAGCTCGCCGCGAGCGAGTCCGCCTGACCAGCGAGGGCGTCGGCCATGACCACCACTACTGCACAGCACCCGGTCGTCGAGGCTGAGGCGAACCGGCGACAGGTGAATGTGCAGCTGCGCATCGCGGACGCGATCACGGCGTTCGCCGGCTCCATGCAATTCGTCTACCTGCACGCATTGCTCTTCGCGGGATGGATGATCTGGCTGGAGCCGAGCCCATGGCCGACGCTCACGCTGTTCGTCTCACTCGAGGCGATCTTCCTGTCGACGTTCGTGATGATCGGGCAGAACCGGCAGGCCGACTTCTCCCAAGCCAAGGCGAACCACGACTTCGCCGTGGCAGAACAAGAGCTGCACGAGAACACCGAGATCACTCGGCTCGTCCAGCAGCTCACCGTCGAAATACACAACCACTACGTCCGCGGTACGCGGGCCGACTCGCATTCAGCGGTTGGACAGGACGGTTCGCACCGCGCCGACATAACCCAAGAAGGGGAAAGACAATGACAAACTCGATGCTCCGCGATGCGGAGGAGAGGGTCGAGGACGGTCCGCTCGGCCGGTTCATCGCGCCCGTAACCGACAACTGGTGGCTGCTACTGGTTACCGGCATCGCCTGGTTCCTCGTGTCAATCGTGATCTTCCGGTTCGACTACACGACGGTGGCGGCCGTGTCGGTGCTGTTCGGCATCGTCGCGCTCGGCGCGGCCGCGAACGAGGTGCTCCTGGCCACCGTCTCGTCGAAGGGATGGCGTGTCGCGTATCTAGTGATGGCGGGGCTGTCGTCCGTCGTCGCCATCGTCTCGTTCATCCATCCCGGCGACACGTTCGTCGCGCTGGCGGCACTCGTCAGCTTCTACCTCGTATTCCGCGGTTCGTTCGACCTGATCATGGCGTTCTCGCTGAGCCGCTCCCTGCCCGGCTGGTGGTTGCTCGTCATCACCGCCATCGCGGAGCTGCTGATCGGTTTCTGGGCAGCCGGTTCGTGGAACAACTCCGTGGTGGTGCTAGTGGCGTGGGTCGGCGCAGCGGCGCTGACGCGGGGCATCACCGAGATCGTCGGCGCGTTCGAACTCCGCGACGTCGGCCGCACCGTGTCGCGATAGGTGGCGCCCACATCACCGTGACGAACCGAGCAGCTTCGGCCACATGTACTGCGCCACGATGCTGTGCGGCCCAGCACGGAATCAAGAGGCCGGCACCGGACCGAGAGTGGTTATCGATATCAGCCCGACCGATCGGTCAAGCAATACCTCACGGGTATCGTCGACTCGGACTACCGGCTTCGAGGACGGTGCGCATGACCGATCTGGACCTTCGAAAGATCCGCTATTTCCTGGCCGTGGCAGAGCATTTGAACTTCGGCCGGGCAGCCGAGGCACTCCACATCGCACAACCAGTCCTCTCCCGCCAGATACGGGTGCTCGAAGACGAACTGCGGGTCCAACTGTTCAGGCGAGACCAGCGCGGAACGGAACTCACCGCAGCCGGCGCACAACTACTCGAGGACGCTCCGGACCTGATCAAGCAGGCAGCTTCGGTCCGTCAGCGCATCACTCGCGCCGCACGTAAAGGTGGGTCGTTCGTCGTCGGATTCATGCCCGGTTTGATCGTAACCGGCCCGGTTCGCGCCCTGAGCCTTCAGCATCCGCAGTTGGAGATCGAAGTTCTGCGAACCGGTTGGGACGACCAGATCACGGTTCTTGCCGACGGTCGCGCGGACATCGGCTACATCAGGCTCCCGGCAGATCAGCGCGGACTACGCGTCGAGCCACTGTTCTCCGAGGCGAGGCTGGTCATCCTGCCTGCAGGGCACCGACTTGCAGGCAAGAGCGAGCTCAGCATCGCCGACCTCGCCGACGAGCACCTCCTGCAAGACCCCGAGGCCGTACCGGAATGGCGCGATGTCGCGGCAGAGCTCCGCCATCGCCACGCCCAACGCGCCTATCCGAAGCTGCGGACCGTCGAGGAGAAACTCGAACACGTCGCCGCCGGCCGAGGCATCGCCATCCTGCCCGCCAGCACAGCCGCCTTCTACCGACGGCCAGACGTCACGTCCGTCCTCATCACCGACATCAGCGCCAACCAGGTGTGTCTGGCCTGGCAGAGCGGACGACGATCCCGACTGATCGCCGAGTTCGCGCTCCTCGCCCACGCCGATCATCGAGCTGGCGATTGACCTAGCGCTCCTAACTACTTGCGAGCCAGCCCGCCCGACCAGTGCAGAGCCGATCGGTTCATACCCAACAGGTATCGCAGACAGCGCGTTAGGTCTTGGACACCACAAGTCCACGCCCCGCACAGTGGAACTCATCCGCACCCCGAGAACCCGCCGCTGGAGCATGTCATGGAACTTCAACAACAACGCGTCGTTGTCATCGGAGGCACGTCCGGCATCGGGCTTGCCGTCTCGCGCGCCGCTATCGGAGCAGGCGCTGAGGTGGTCATTGCCTCCGGCCGCCAGGCGAGCGTCGACGCGGCGCTCACCCAGCTCGGCACGAACGCATCCGGGCAAGCCGTCGACGTCCTCGACCCCTCCGATGTCGCTGCATTCTTCGACTCCCTCGCCGGAGTCGACCACCTCGTCTACACAGCCGGCGACGCGCTCTCGCTGATGGCGATCAACGACCTGGCCCTCAGGCTGGCACGCAGCTTCTTCGAGGTCCGCTATTTCGGGGCGCTCAATTGCATCCACGCCGCCCTGCCGCAGTTGCGCGCCGGCGGATCCGTCACTCTCACCTCGGGCAGCGCGGCAGAGCGTCCCGGCCCCGGATGGGCACTGGCCGCTAGCGTCTGCGGCGCGATGAATTCGCTCACGAAGGCGCTCGCTGTAGAGCTCGCTCCGATCAGAGTGAACGCCGTCGCTCCTGGCGTCGTGCGCAGCCCACTATGGTCCCAACTCAGCGAGTCCGACCGCGACGCCATGTACAACCAAGTCGGGCAGTCGCTACCGGTCGGTCGGGTCGGTGGAGTCGACGACATCGCTCAGGCCTACCTCTACTGCATGACCCAGGGATACGGCACCGGAACCGTCATCGAGGTCGACGGCGGCGCCCTGCTGGTCTGACGATCGGGCTTCCCTAGCTCCGACTGTCATGGCAGGTCCTGCTGGAGAACCTCGTATGCCTGCGCGCTGGCTGTCTGGGTGCCGGGCACGTCACGCTCGACGACATCGACCGCCCACCGGTCCGGCCCGCGCGTTCAGTCGGTAGTGGGTCGCCCATCATTGGGACCGGACCCGGATCCGTCCGAGGTCGCTTTGATGGGCAGGATCAGCTCGCCGGTCTCGACGACGTCGGTTGCGATGTCGATGAGTTTGCGGTGGGAATGTTGGCTCGACACCCGCAGGGCGTCGAAGGCCTGGCCTTGAGTGATCAGATGCTTGTTCATGAGGATGCCGATGGCGATGCCGATGGTGCGGTTGCTGGCCAGAGCCAGCTGCAGGTGTTGACTTTGCTCGTGAGCGGCCGCCCGGGCCATCGCGATGGCGCTGTGGGTCGCGAGCACGGTCAGAGCGCCGGCGCTGTGCTCATCGAAAGCATTCGGTTTCTTGGCGTAGAGGTTCAGAGCGCCCAGCGTGTCGTCCTCTTCGAGGAATAGCGGGTGCGACAGCATGCTGGTTACACCGGTCAGGTCGTGTGCCGCCGGTCCGAACTCGGGCCAACGCCTGTCCGTGGCGATGTCATCGCTTCGACATGTCATGTTCGTTGCCAGGGCATCCAGACACGGGCCCTGGCCGGTGTCGTATTGGATCTCATCGACTTGCATGGGAACGTCATCGGACGAGGCGACGGTTCGGTACGCGATACCGTTCGCGGCCTTGACGGTGATCGCCGCGAACTGGGCACCCTCGATCGCCCTGCAGGCGTGGCCAACGATCGCCTCTAACGTCGACGGCAGATCGGGCTGACGTGCCAATTCGCGGGCGAGGATAGCGACCTGGTCGGCCCACCATCGGGGCATCAGCGATGGCCAGGGAGATTACGCATTAGGACACCTCGGGCGGTGAGATCACGCGCGAGGAAGCTGTGAATTCAACCAACAAGCTACGGGACGCTCTGAGCGTACACGGACCGCAAGACCTGCTTTGACAGGCTTGCAAGGCCCTGGACGAACGGCCCACGTGGCCTGCTTCGGGTAGGAGTCCTTCCCAGCGGACTAAGTGTTTTGTAATGTCGCTATCGGACAGCCACGCCCACCAGTCGTTCCCTACGGCATGAATGACGCCCAAACGGGAACAGGATCTACTGGAGGTTGGCTTGGCCGCAGACGAACAGCAGGACGCGTCCGAGGTCGACGATCGGGACGGTGCAGCCGCGATCGGTCTTGGCCTGTCGGCTGCCGACAAGCGGGACAGCCGGGCCCAGCAGGCGGACGCCGCCGCCCAGGCCCGCGATGAGGGCGCTGCACGCCGGGACCACGCGGCGTTTGAGCGCGATCGTGCCGCTGCGGCGCGAGAGGATGAAGCCGCCGACTGGATGGCCAGCGCGCACAGGCGCCTGATCTGGGCCGACAGCGCGGACGCCCGCCGCTGGGCGGATGCGATCGCGGCGGTCGAAGCGGCACGCGCAACCCACGCCGTCACTCGAACCGAAGCCACGCAAGCCGCCCTGCAGAATGCCGAGGTCCTGTGCAACGCTGAGACCGAGCGGCTCATGATGTCGGGCATCGCCCGGGACGACGTCCGCAGGGATCTCACGCACGCGGCACACGATCTCGAGGCCGCCGCCACCGACCGTCGCCGGGCGGCGCAGGACCGCGCCAAAGCCGAGCATGACCGCCAGCTGGCCGCGTCCGACCGCGACTCGGCGCACACGGCCCGGCAACAAGCCGCCATCGACCGCGCCCGGGACCCGTTCGCCGACGACCCGCATATCCGCCCCTAACGCGAGCTCGTGCACGCACGCTGGAGGGCCTGGCGTCCGCCACTGCAACAGACAACAGACTGTCAACCCACGCGGCGAAGAAGTGGACCTATCCGCACCGCATCACCGGCAGCCTACCGGGGCCAGGCCGGCTCCCGACGCGAGTTGATGACCAGATTCTGGATGTAGGTATCGGGCGGCAAGGTGAGCATGAACTCCACCGCGCTGGCCACCGTATCGGGCGCCATCATGACCTCCTCGGCGAGGTTCCATTGCTCCATCATTGGCGTGTTCATGGCACTAGGCATAAGCCCGTGGACGCGAATTGGCCACTGGCACTCCAGCGCTTCGCGCTGCATGATTTTGGTGAGCATGGCGAGCGCCGCTTTTGAGGAGTTGTAGGCGGCAGCCCCGGTCCCCACGGTGATCGCCGAGATCGAGATGACGTTGACCACGTCGGCCGGAAATGCCCGTTCAGTGCTGCCTAACGCCGTCACGAACTCGCGCGTGAGATACAGCGGACCGGACTGATTCACAGCCACGACCTGCTGCCATTGCTCATCGGTCAGGTCGCTGATCAAGGCGCCCCGGTCCGTGCCGGCGTTGTTGACCAGTCCGTCGAACGAATCGCCGAACCGCGACACCAGGTCCTGCATGACCTCCCGCACTTTCACGGGATCGGTGACGTCCAACTCGACATGGCTTGCCGCGCCGTGTTCGCCGGTGACCAATTCGACGGTGTGGGCAGCGGCAGTGCCGTCCAGGTCAGCGGCGATCGGATGAGCCCCGGCGCGGGCCAACCGAATCGCGGTCGCCCGTCCTAATCCGCTGCCGGCGCCAGTGATCAACACCGCCCGACCCGCTAGCTCTCTCATGCACTCGTCCTGTCGTCGATCCTGTTGTGGTCGCTCGAAATCCGCCAGACCGCGTCGAGCACCTCATCACACGAGACCCGCAGCAGGGCCGGATCGACATCCCGGCCGTGTGGATCCCCCCGACCGTCGCCGTGGAAAAGGGCTTGGTGCCTGAAATCTGATGGCGGTCCCCAGGCCCCGGGTGAGACGGGTCCGTACAAGGTCACGCTCGGAATGCGGTAGTTGAAGGCCACGTGCGCGATGCCGGTGTCGCCGCTGATGACGAGGCGGGAGGCGGCGACCAGTCCGAACAACTCAGGCAGCGGTGCATCGATGCGCAAGCGGGCTCCGGTCTGACGAGCCAACCAGCGGGCCGAGTCAGCTTCGCCCGCGGTTCCGGTCACAACCACATCGTGGCCGGCATTGGCCAACGCACGGCCAACGTAGGCGAACCGTTCGAGCGGCCAACGACGAGACGGATACGCCGCGCCGGGATGCAACACGGTCAGGTCGTGCTCCACGGCCACGTCCGGACGAGCGACGCAACCGGCGACCTCAGGCGTTGATCCCAGCGAAGGAAACGAGGTGGCGATCAAGCGAATCCAGCGTCGAACCTCGTGCTCGTCGGGTCGCCAGACCGGTCCGATCAACCCCGCTGATTGATCGCCGAACCCGATCAGGCGAGCGGGTTGGAGTGCGGCCAGCAATTGACGACTGGTCGGACCCTTCCCGTGTAAGTCGACGGCCACGTCGAGCGATTGACGGATATGGCGAAGCGGCGCCAGCTCGCGGCTGGGTCGTAGCTCGTCGATGGAGTCGATCAGCGGAATCAGAGGTAGAAAATGCGCTCCGGCGGCCAACATCACCCGGTGCTCGGGTAATGCAGAACGAAGAAGCTTCAATGCTGGCAGACCGGTCATGAAGTCACCGAGGCCCAAGGCCCGCAGGACGAGCGCAACCGGAGGTGTCATCGGCTCGGGTCTTTAGCCGCAAGCTCGACGAGGGCGGAGGTCGAACGGCCAGCCAGATAGGGCACGATCACTGCTTCACCGCTCCACTCGGCCACAACCGCCGCCTCCGGCAGGTCCGCACCGGTGTAGTCGCCGCCCTTGGCCCAGACATCGGGCTGCAGTCGTCGTAGGGCCGTTGCGGGCGTGTCCTCCTCGAAGATGACGACGTCATCGACGCATTCGAGCGCCAGCAAGACTCGCGCTCGGTCGTGTTCGGATTGGAGCGGACGATCCGGACCTTTCAAGCGGCGAACGGAGGCATCGGAATTCAAAAGGACCACCAGGGTGTCGCCGAGCGCGCGAGCCGCCTGGAGTGTTGCGATGTGACCAGCGTGCAGCAGGTCAAAACAGCCGCCGGTGGCCACGACCGTCGAATGTTCGCCGGGGCGATTTTCAGTACGCGAGCGGAGGGGCTGGCCGCTGTCCGCCCGAGCCGAAGCCGGAGTGGCGCAGTCGCAATCGACTGTCGAGGCGCCGCCGGTCGAGACGAAGCGATTAGCCGCCTGCACCGCTCGGATGACGGCCTCGCTGGGCAGGCACCCGTCGGCGATCGCCAGCGCGGCGGCCGCGGCGTAGCTGTCACCGGCGCCGCAGGTGTCGTGAGCGGTGAGTCGTTGGCCGCTGACGACGAGCGGGACGTTGTCGCCCAAGCACAGCATGGCGCCGCGCTCACCCTGAGTCACGCTGACGGCGCGCGCCTGCCAATGCCTGGCCATCTTTCGAGTCAGCTCCGCGTTGGTGCGTCCGGCTCGGTCCGAACCCGATGCGGGCGACATTCGGGAGTGCCCTGCGGCCGTAGCCATACCGATCAATTCGGCCTCGTTCGGGGTCACCAATGCGCAGCCGAAGACCGGCGCGCTTCCCTTCGGGTGGGGGTCCCAGATCACCGGCACGGTCGCCGCCGCGGTGGCAACCGCCTCGCGAAGCGGGCCGGCAGCCACCGCCCCGCGGCCGTAGTCGCAGACCAAGATCGCCGCAGCTCCGGCCAGCACCTCGAGGACTCGGGTGGGCAACGGTCCTACGATGCCCGTGGCGCCCCCCGAGTCCAGCCGGGCGACAGGGTGATCACCGACGCGGATCCTCGTTTTTACCGGAGTGCTCCCACGCCAGGGCACGGCAAGGATTTCCAATCCCGATGCCCTTGTAAGTAGGTCTGACACCTCGTGAGCCGCGTCGTCGTCGGCTAAGGGCGCCACCAAGACGACCCGGCGATCACTGGCTTGCGCAGCCAGCCACGAGGCCAATCCGGCTCCCCCAGGGCGCCGGCGTTCGGCGATGTCAGACACCACCGGAACCGGTGCCTCTGGCGACATCCGCTCGGACCGCCCGACCAAATCCACGTCGAGCAGGACATCACCGACCACCACGAGCGGCGCCGTCACGGTTTGCCCCGAGAGTAGCTCGGCGCCGACGCTGGGCCGGCGACTTCGAGCAGGCGGGCGTCCATGGCCTCGCACACCATATGCAAGGCGACCAGATGCAACTCCTGGACGGTGGCGGTCCGAGGCGCATTGACGCTCAGGCATTCCTGAGCCTGTTCGCCCAGCGGATTGGGCAATGGCCCCGTCATCGCCCAGGTCCGGAGTCCGCACTCGCGGGCGCGGACCGCGGCGGCCACCAGATTCGAGCTGCGTCCCGAAGTGGACATCAGCACCAGAAGGTCGCCGGGGCGTCCATGCGCTTGCACCTGCCTGGCGAACATTTGATCGCTGCCGTAGTCGTTCACGATCGCCGTCAGAGCGGCCGGCTCGGCCGCCAAGGACACAGCGGAGAAGGGTGGCCGGTCCTGGCAGTACCGTCCGACGATCTCGGAGCTCAGATGCTGAGCTTGGGCGGCGCTGCCGCCATTGCCGGCGACCAGCAGGCGACCGCCGCCGAGGAGCAGATCGGCCAGCGCTCGGCCCCAGCTGACGCTGCGCTCAGCGCTCGCCCCGAAATCGTCCAACGCCTGATTCAACCACTCAAGATGCGGTGCGCAGGCAGTTGTCAACACATCGGTCATCGGCTCGCCTCCACGACCTGATCGAACCTGCGCCGGCTCGCCACCACCGACTCGTAGGTGTGCTCCGTGCGCCCGGCAACGGCCGGCCAGGTGTACAGCTCGCGCACCCGCTGGACGCAGGCTTGAGCCATCTGCCGACGCCGCTCATCATCGACGAGCAGCCCACGAACCGCCTCCGCCAGCCCCTCGACGGCACCGGGCTCTACGAGCAGCCCGGTCGTGCCGTGCACAACCGTGTCGAGCATGCCGCCGACCGCAGTTGCCACCACCGGCAATCCACAGGCCATCGCTTCCAATGGAGCGATGCCGAACGGCTCATACCAGGGCACGGCCAGCAACGCGTCGCCCGTGCACAACACGGCCGGTAACTGATCGCGCTCGATGCGGCCGGTGAACAGCACCCGCTCGCCGACTCCGAACTGAACGGCAACCGCGCGCAGCCGACGCACCTCCGGATCGAAATCAATGTGCTCAGGCGCCGGACCGCCGACGATCATCAGCTCGACCTCCGGGATTTTGGCCAGCGCGCGAATCGCGTCGTCGATTCCCTTGCGCGGCACCAAGCGACCTAACGCGATCAGCCGTCGTCGTCGGGTCGCCTCGGGCCCGGGATTGGCCGCGGCCGCCGGATGAAAGTGCTCGATGTCCACGCCACAAGGGACGACGTCAATCCGTGCCCGTGGCACGCCGAGCTTGCTCAGTTCACGAACCTCGTCAGTGCAGGTTGCGATGACGCGGTCGACCACATGAGCCACCCGGCGTTCCGTCCCGATGCGCGACGGCGGACTGGTATCAGCGTCAGCCTGCCACCGCCTTTTGACCGTCCCCAGCGCGTGAAAGGTCTGTACGACCGGTAGATCCAGAACGCCCGCCGCCTGCGTCGCCGCTAAGCCGCTCATCCAGAAATGCGCGTGCACAAGATCGGGTCGCGACCGTTCCCAGCGTCTGGTGAGTTGAGCAGCGAACGCCGCCATGTGCGGCAAAAGCTGGTCTTTCTCGATCTCAGCCTCAGGCCCCGCAACGACGTGCTCGACCTGGACACCCGGGCAGAAGCTGACCCGGCGTGGCAGGTCAGGCCGGTTGGCTCGGGTGTAAACCACGACCGAGTGTCCCCGCCCGGCCAAAGCCCGAGCCAGTTCCCCGACGTGGACGTTCTGTCCGCCGGCGTCAACGCCGCCGACGCAGGCAAGTGGGCTGGCGTGTTCGGAGACCATCGCAATTTTCACAGCACTACCCCTTTCCAATAAGGCCGTCGAGCAACTGATCCCAGTCTCGAAGGAAGCGCTCCAAGCCATAGCTGGCAATGGCGGCGGCCCGAGCGTGCGTGCCAGCCGCCCTCGCCACCTCAGGCTCGTTGAGAAATAACCGGAAGCCGGCGCGTAGGACGTCAAGGTCGGTGCTGAGCACGCCGGCATCCGGTGGCACGGCCGAAACCGCGTCGGTGGCCGCCAGCACCACCACGGGCATAGCCAGCTGCATGGCCTCGATCAGCGACAGCCCGAGCGATGTCCAGCGCATCGGATGCAAATACACCCGGCGCCGGGACAACTCTGCGTGCATTCGGTCCTGGGAGAACAAATCCTCGTAGGCGGTCACGCGATCGTTCGCCAGCGAATGCACGAACTGCTTGGTCTGCATGCCGAAAATATCGATGGGTCCGTCCACAGCGAACGCGGGAATCAAGTCGGCACCCACCGTCCGACCCCGGCGAAGCGGCTCGTTGACGACGACCGCACCGGCTGCGTGCTCGCCGGTGTAACGAGGACCTGGATCGATGATTCCATGTTCGATGACCTGAGTGCGTGCCACGCCGTTGTCCCAGCACAACTCGTTGAAGCGGGTCACGTGCACGATCGGTATGTCAGCGCGGTCAGCCAGCGGATGCCTTTGTGTGCAAGGACGCTCTTCCGGCGTGTTGTGCTCCAGGTAGAGCGCCGGCAGCTCCGTGCCGGGGTGGCGGCCGAGCCAGGTCCGTACCAACTCCAGCTCGCTCGGCCGCTGCAGGATCACCACATCGATCGGCTCGTCGCGCAACTGGGTCGGCGTGCGCTCCACCACCGAAGCGGGCCAGTCCCAAGTCCGCGCGCGACCTACGCCGTCGGGGCCACGATCGGGCAGCACCGGCACCACGTAATCGTGACGGCCACGAACGAACGCGGTCGTCCAACTGCCGTGCACATGCCAGAGCAGAATCCTCATCGGCTACCCCCCAATACCGGCACCAGTCTGGCCAACGGACGCTGCGTGGTCAGGCGAGCTACCGCGTCGACAATCTCGCCGGCGCCGACCTTGGTTAGGCAGGGGTGGCCCTCGACCGGGCACGTTCTGCTTCGGGTAGCTCGGCACGGCGCCTGCTGATCACCGAGTAGCGCGACCGGCACGCCATAAGGCGCCCAGCGGATCGCGCTCACCACCGGCGAGAAAAGCGATACGACCGGGGTGGCGACCGCCGCCGCCAGATGTGCCGGCCCGGTGTTTCCAACGATGACGACTGCTGCCCCGGCGAGCACATCGGCCAGCGCAGCCAGCGTGAGCTGACCGGACAGGTCCACGATCGCGTCTCCGACGCCGGCGGCGGTAACGATCTCAGCCACCGTGCTCCGCTCGGCTTGCGAGCCCGTGATGACCACGGACCAGCCTTGCTGGGCCAGCTCGCGCACGGCCGCGGCCCATCGATCCGAGGGATACCTTCGAGCTGGAACAGCGGCGCCCGGATGAGCGACCACATAAGGGTTGCCGGCCGGCCGCCGGACACGGTCTGGACCAGGAGGCAGCCGTACGGCGAGCGCGCCGTTGTCGCTTGGGGGCAGTGGGAAGCCGGCGCCAGCCGCGATGGTCAGCATCCGCACAGGTTCGGGACCGTCGTCCGGGGGCGCAAGGCGGGTGTCCAACAAGGAGCCGGGATAGTCGACGCTGACGGCACTCAGGAGCGGCACGCCCGCCAACCGCAGCATCAGCGCGGTGGGCAGGGCCGTCTGATGGAAGGAGGTCAGAATGAGAGCCTCGTCCACGCCCAACCGCGAAATTTCCTCGATGGTCAGGCACAGCTGCTGTGAATCGACGGATGCTGCCGGGTCTCCGACCCAGGGGGCCTCGAACGTGATGACCTCAGCTACACCTGGAAGCAGGCGAGCAGCGTCGGCGCCCAACGGCCCGGCGAGCATGATGACGCGGTCTGCCTTGGCCGCAACAGCCCGTACCGCTGGTCCGCAGATCAGCACGTCGCCCATGCTGTCCAGGCGCGCGACGAGCACCGTCCGGCTCACGGCGACCAGGCCCGATCGAGCAGCAAAGCCACCGCGGAGGACAAGTCGACCGCACGCTCGATGCTCGCGTGCACCTCGCACTCTCGGGTGTGCGCCGTCGGTATCAGGATTCCGCGGGCCGAAGCCGCTGCGGCCGCCTCGATGTCGGACCCGATGTCGCCGATGACCACGCAGTCCTGGGCGTCGACGTTCAGCTGGCGCGCGACCTGGTAGATCATGCCGGGCAGTGGCTTGCGGCAGTCGCAGGCGTCTGTCTCGACATGCGGGCAGACTGCCCACGCGTCGAACGGTCCGAGTAACTCCTCGACTCGGTCGTTGACCGCCTCGACATGTTCACGCTCGAGGAGCCCGCGTCCAATCGCGGATTGATTGGTGATCACGGCCAGCGGTACTCCTACGGCCCGCAGCCGGTCCAGTGCCAGCCGAGCACCGGGCATGGCCTCGACCAGGGAAGGGTCGCCGTTGTAAGGCACATCGCGGATCAAGGTGTCGTCTCGATCCAGGAGCACCGCGGCGGGGAGCGAGCCCCGCCGCAACGGGGCGATGCTGCTCGCCCGTGGCCTCACGTGGCGGTGACGTATCAGGCCGGTCAGCCAATGCCAGGTGGCCGCCGGCGGGATCAGCACGCTGGTGCTGATCATCCGAGCCAACTCCGGGCCGTTCTTCGGGCCAGGAGCGATCCGTCGGAAGCTGAATTCCGCTGTGCCGGCAAGCCACCCGGCCGCCATGACAGCCCCCGTACGGCGACGGCCCGTGGCCGCCGCGAGGGCCGCGCCGACCGCCGCTGCGACGACCAAAAGATGGGTCGGACGTCGACCACGCGCGGCGTGAGCGCGACTGCGCCAGCCTGGCCCGTGCAGCCGGCGCATGAGCACGTCATCGGCGTTGCCGCGCTGCTGGCGCAGGCTGGCCCACCCGTCGGCGGACCGCACCGGATGGACGGTGCGCCGCGTGCCCCGGCTGAGCTGGAAGCCGGCGTCGAGCACGGCTAGCGCCAGGTCGGCGTCCTCGCGAAACGCCCGTGGGAATCGCTCGTCGAATCCGCCCGCCGCGCGAAGCGCCGACAGCCGGTAGGCCATGTCAGCGGTGATCCAGTCGGCCTTTTGCAGACCGGCGGTGCCTCGTTCCCAGTCGGTGGGGCGGCGGCCCTCGGGCAAGGGCACCTCGATCAAAGCCTGGCTGCCACCGAGACAGGGCGGCGCGCAGGCCAGGTCGCGCATGAGGTCGCTCAGCCAGCTGCCGGTGACCACGACGTCGTCGTCCAAGAAGGAGATCCACTCGGTGTCGCTGTCTCGCCAGCCGACATTGCGGGCCGCCGCCGGACCCCGACCGCCGCTTCGCAGCACTCGCTGCTCAGCCGCCGGCGGCAGGTATTGGGCCACGTCGGCGGCGAGGCGCGTGGTTGCAGTCAGGTCCTCGCCCGGACGGTCGTCTACGACACGAACCGGTGGCAGCGCCAACTGGGTGGCTTCGGCCGCTTCGCGCAGGCTGGTCAACAGAGCGCGGAGCGATAGCCGTCCAATGGTTGGGATGACCACCGTCACCGAGCAGGCCGCGAACTCGGATGCCACCGGCCCAGTCCCCCGTCGCTCGGTTCTCACGGCATCGCCCGTCGCACCGCGAACGGCCCGATGGCCAACAGATCGATCGGTGTGGATCCAAAGCACTCCAGCGCCTCGGCCGGCGTGTCGACCATCGGACGCCCGGCCGTGTTGAGGCTCGTGTTGACGACGACCGGCACGCCGGTGCGCTGCTCGAACAGCGTTAGCATGCGTGCAACCAGCGGCTCATCGGACGGGTCGACGGTTTGAATCCGAGCCGTGCCATCGACGTGCACCACAGCCGGGATCCGCTCCTTCCACTGGGGCGCCACTTCGTGGACGAAGAGCATGTACGGCGACGGAATCGGGCCGCCACTGAACAACTGCGGTGCTCGATCGGCCAACACCATCGGCGCGACCGGGCGAAACTGCTCGCGTCCCTTCACATCGTTGAGCCGCTGCAGATTGCTTTCTCGTCCCGGATGGGCCATCAACGACCGGTGGCCGAGCGCGCGTGGGCCGTACTCACTGCGGCCCTGGAACCACGCGACGATGCCGTCAGCGGCCAGCGTGTCGGCTACCGCCGCCGCGATGTCGTCCGGGCGGTCGTAGGCAACCCTGGCCGTCTGCAGCACCTTTTCGATTTCGTCGTCGGACCAGCTGCGGCCCAGATCGGCTCCGGGAAACTCGACGATCGCGTCGCCTGCTCGTTGTGCGGCGTACATTGCTCCGCCCAACGCGGTGCCGGCGTCGCCGGCCGCCGGTTGAACCCAGACATTGTCGAAAGGACCGGTTGTGAAGATCCGAGAATTCGCCACGCAGTTCAACGCGACACCACCGGCCAGCACCAGGTTCCGATTACCCGTTTGCCGGTGCAGCCACTGCGAGAGCTCGAGCAGGACCTCTTCCAGCACTGCCTGCAAGCTGCTCGCCAAGTCGGCGTGCTCGGGACCCCACGGTTCGTCGGGCTGACGTTGTTTCGCGATGGTGTTCCAGTCCACGCCGGCGGTGACGAATCCGCCTTGGCCGTCGGCATGGACCAACTCCTTGAGATAGTTCAAGTGCCGCGGCTTGCCGTAGGAAGCCAGCGCCATCACCTTGAACTCATCCGAACTGCGCAAAAACCCGAGATGTTCGGTGGCGTCCTCGTAAAGCAGTCCCAACGAGTGGGGCAAGCTCTGCGAATGAAGTGTCTCGAGCCGTCCGCCGTGAAACTCGCCCGCCAGGTGGCTGTGTCGTTCGCCGCGACCGTCAAGGACTAGTACGGCAGTGTCGCCGCCGAACGGAGCGGCCAGGCCGGCCGACGCCGCGTGCGCGACATGGTGGGCGACGAAGCAGACCTGGGCCGGGTCCAGCCCCGGCAACGCGTGCGCCAAAAACTCAGGTGCTCGCATTGCGTACTGCTGCCGCAGATCGTCCCACGGGTCCACTACGCCGAGCTCTTGTGGTGGCAGCCGCAGCGCCGGATTGAAGGAGTAGGTGACCGCGTCCAAGTCCTCCGCACGGAGACCACCACGCTGCAGGCACCAGCGCGCGGCCAGTTCCGGAAGCTCCCAGGCGGCAAAAGGAACCGGCCGTTTACCGTGCTTACGGCGGCTGAATCGCTCTTCTTCCGCAGCCGCGACAGTCTCGCCGTCGACGACTAAAGCCGCCGCCGGGTCGTGATACAACGCGTTGATCCCTAAAACACGCATGCCCTAGCCCCGCCCAACGGCAAGCTGTCGATGACCAGCACGAGGCCAGACTTCATCTCGGCCTCGGAGATCCTCCACGGTCCGCGCCAGCCCGTCAGCGAAGTCGACCTGTGGACGCCAACCGAGTTCGCGCTCGATCAACCCAGTATCGGGCCGCCGAACCATGGGGTCATCGACGGGGCGGTCGACGAAGACGACCTTCGAGCGCGACCCTAGGGCTTGTATTACGGCCGTAGCCAGGTTCAAGATGGTCATCTCCTCCGGGCTGCCGATGTTGATCGGTCCACACAGGGCGCTGTCAGCAACCGCCAACACAGCATTGACGGTGTCGTCTACATAGCAGACCGAGCGGGTCTGAAGGCCGTCGCCCGCCACCGTGACCGGCGCGTCGGCCAGTGCCTGCTGGATGAAAGTCGGTATGGCCCGACCGTCATCCGAGCGCATCCGCGGCCCGAAGCTGTTGAAAATGCGGACGATCGCTGTGTCGAGCTGATGGGCGCGGCGATAGGCCATTGTGAGCGCCTCGGCGAATCTCTTCGCCTCGTCATACACCCCGCGCGGCCCGACCGGATTGACATGTCCCCAGTAGTCCTCGCCTTGCGGATGGACTTGTGGATCACCGTAGGCCTCCGAGGTCGAGGCGAGCACGAAGCGCGCACCCTTCTCTTTCGCCAGGCCAAGTCCATGCAAAGTTCCGATGCTGCCGACTTTCATCGTTTCGATCGGCAGGCGAAGATAATCGCTAGGCGAGGCCGGAGAGGCGAAGTGCAGCACCAGGTCGACCTCGCCGGGCACATGGATGAACTCAGTTACATCAGCCTTGATAAGGCGAAAGCCAGGCGCATCGCGCAGGCCAGCGACATTCTCGGCTGCCCCGGTGAGGAAATTGTCGAGACACGTAACCTGGCTGCCGTCGGCAAGCAGACGCTCGCACAGATGCGAGCCAAGAAAACCGGCTCCGCCGGTAACAACGGCATGGCGAAATTTGGGCATAAGTACTCCATCGGACAGGGCACAACGCAGCTGTCTGAGGACGGCGGGTGACGCGGCCTGCACCCGGGTGAGCATGGCTGCTTTTAAGCCGCGCGGACTCATGCCGAGCTACTTCCGAAGAAGCGCTGCAAAAAAGGCCGCATCTCAAGCTAACACGCTTCCCGGCTCATCCGAGCGCGTAGGCCGAAATTTGACGCACTGCTAGCACCGC
>JAVEET010000111.1 GCA_030840295.1 Pseudonocardiales bacterium | reverse complement strand
CGACCGAGCCCGCTCTGCTTGAACCCGCCGAAGGGCGTGCTGTACCGAACCGAGCTGTTGGAGTTGACGCTGATTGCGCCGGCCTCCATCGCACGCACCACCCGCAGCGCCTTCGCACCATCGCTGGTCCACACCGACCCGGACAGCCCGTAGTCGCTGTCGTTGCAGATGCGAATCGCGTCGGCTTCGTCATCGAACGGCAGGACCACTGCAACCGGCCCGAACACCTCGTCATGACATATGCGCTCGGTGGGATCCTTGGGTGTCGCAATCATGATCGGATGCCAGTAGCCGGGTCCTTGCGGTGCCTCGCCCTCGAACACGGTTTCCAACGTGTCGGTGAACGAGCGCACTTTGGCCAGGTGCTGGGCGGTCACCAGCGGCCCCATTGCGGTCGACGGGTCCATAGGATCGCCGACCTTCCATTGCGCGGCGGCGGCCACGAACATCTCGACGAATCGATCGAACACCGTGCGCTCGACCAGCACCCTGCTGCGCGCGCAGCAATCCTGCCCCGAGTTGTCGAACACGGCTCCGGGTGCGGCCGCCGCGGCCTTCTCGAGATCAGCGTCGGCGAAGACGATGTTGGCGCTCTTGCCACCCAGCTCCAGGGTGATCCGCTTGACCTGATCCGCCGCGCCCCGCATGATCTGCTGGCCCACGGACGTCGATCCGGTGAAACACACCTTGCGGACCGCGGGATGCTCAACGAACCGCTGTCCCACCACCGATCCCTTGCCCGGGATGACGGTGAACACGCCTTCGTCGAACCCCGCCTCGAGTGCGAGTTCGCCCAACCTGATCGCCGTGAGCGGAGTGAGCTCGGCCGGTTTCAGGACGACGGTGTTGCCCGCGGCCAGGGCCGGACCGAACCCCCAGCCGGCGATGGGCATCGGAAAGTTCCAGGGCACGATGATGCCAACCACACCGAGGGGTTCGGAAAATGTCACATCGATGCCGCCGTCGACCGGGATCTGCTTACCGATCAAACGTTCCGGGGCCGCGGAATAGTAGTTGAGCACATCCCGGACGTTGCCGGCCTCCCACCGCGCATTACTGATCGTGTGACCGGAATTGCGTACCTCGAGCTGGGCGAGCTCCTCCAGATGCGTGTCGACGAGGTCGGCGAAGCGCCGCAGGAGACGGCCCCGGTCAGCCGGCGACACCGCGCGCCAAGCCGGCCACGCGCTCGCGGCCCGGTCGATCGCCGCGTCCGCTTCTGCTACCGACGCCAGTCCCACGCTGGCCTCGATGGCTTCGGTGGCCGGATTGATGACGTGATATTCGCCGCCACCGGCGTGCTGCAACAGTGAGCTCAACGCAGTACCTTCCTATAGCCTTTCGAATCCGCGGACTCGCTCCCAATCGGTGACCGCGCCCTCAAACGCGGTCAGCTCGATATCGGCATAGTTGACATAGTGGTCGACGACGTCGTCACCGAAGAACTGCCGGGCCAGGGTCGAGGACGCAAACAGATCCCGGGCCTCTCGCATGGAGGTGGGCACCCGTGGTTTGTCACTCAGGTAGGCATTGCCGGTGAATACGGGTTCGAGCTCCAGTTCCTGCTCGATGCCGTACAACCCGCTGGCCAGCATGCCGGCCATGGCGAGATAGGGGTTGACGTCACCGCCGGGTACCCGGTTCTCCAACCGCAGTCCGGCACCGTGACCGACCATCCGCAACGCACACGTCCGGTTGTCGTGGCCCCACGCGATCGCGGTGGGGGCGAACGATCCGGGTTGGAATCGCTTGTAGGAATTGATGTTCGGTGCGTAAAGCAGCGTGAACTCACGCATCGTCTCCAGGATGCCCGCGGCGAACCGGTCGAATGTCCTGGTCCCGCCGGCCGCGCCTCGGTCCGAGCCGTCCTCGGGACCGTTGTCGAAGACGATCGCGCCGTCGGTGCCTCGAAGGCTCATATGGATATGGCAGGAGTTGCCCTCCCGCTCGTCGTACTTGGCCATGAAGGTCAGGGATTTGCCATGAGCCGCAGCGATCTCCTTGGCGCCGGTCTTGTACACCGAGTGGTTGTCCGCGGTCCGGATCACCTCGTCGAACTTGAAGGCGATCTCGTGCTGGCCGAGGTTGCATTCGCCTTTCGCCGACTCCACCGTGAGGCCGGCGGCGTACATGTGATTGCGGATGTCTCGCAGCAGGGGCTCCACCTTGGTGCCGCCGAGGACCGAGTAATCCACGTTGTACCGATTGGCCGGCGTGAGTTGCCGGTAGCCCAAATCCCAGGCGGACTCGTAGGTATCCTCGAACACGATGAACTCCAGCTCGGTGCCCGCCAGGGCCTCGAAGCCGGCGGCTCGGGCGCGTTCGGTGACCGCGGCGAGCACCTGGCGCGGCGATGGCCGGACGGGTCCGCGGCCGTCCAGCCACGACAGATCGCATTGGATCAAGGCGGTGCCGGGCTGCCAGGTCAGGCGCCGAAGCGTGGCCAGATCCAGATCGAACATGAAGTCGCCATAGCCGGATTGCCAGGAGGACATCGCATAGCCCTCTACCGTGTTCATGTCCACGTCGACGGCGAGCAGGTAGTTGCAGCCTTCGGTTCCGTGGTCGAGAACGGAGTCCAGGAAGAACTGGGCGTGGATTCGCTTACCCTGCAGGCGTCCCTGCATGTCCGTGAACGCGACCAGGACGGTATCGATCCGGCCCTCTCCGATATCGGTCCGCAATTCCTCCACCGAATACAGGGTCATCTCGCTCCGTTCGCCGCGACGTGTCGTCCGATATCGTCTGTGAATTCAGGCCCGGTCATCCCAGCAGACCACGCAACAGGGCCGAGGTGGCATCGCAGTGCTCCTCCATCGCACCCCGCGCCGCGTCGGCATCTCCGGCCAGCACCGCGACGACGATGGCCCGGTGTTGATCATGGGAGTGCGAGATGTTGCGCGGCAGCACCGGAATGGCGCTCAGCAGGTCGTGCAGAGCAGCTTGCACGCGGGTCACGGCTTCGATGAGCATGGCTGATCCGCTCAGGGCAGCAACCGCGAGATGCAGCCGGGAGTCGGCGATCCGGTGCGGTCCGCCGATGGGAGCCGCGCTGACCGCGGATTCCGAGGCCACCAACCAGCTTCGCTGGTCGGCGGACAGGTCCCGGGTCGCGGCGAGATAGGCCGCACCCGGCTCCACCACCCGACGGAAGTCCAGGGCGTCATACAGCCGAGGTCCACGCAGCTTCAGGGTGGCGGCGGCACCAGCTTCGTCGCCACCGCCGGTATTGGTTCCGCTGTAGGTCACGACCGTCCCGCCGCCGCGTCCTCGGCGCGTCTCGACCATGTCGGCATCACGCAGGACGGCGATGGCCTCCCGCAGATTGACCCGGCTCACCCCTAGCTGCAACGCGAGCTCGCGCTCGGCCGGCAGTTGCTCGCCGACGGTGAAGACGCCCAACCGGATCGCGGCAGCCAGTCGCTCCACCGTCGACTCGAAGGCGTTGGCCTCCCGTGCTGGCCGCAGCACGGCATCGGGCAGCCGATGCGCACCGATGTCAAGATCTGCCATCGGTAAAGTCCCGCATCCTCAACCATTTCACTGAGCGATGAGCCATGAGCCAGATCATGGCGCTATCTAGCTGGCGCGTCAATGGTTTGAATCTGTACCTTTGGTTTCGAGTCCCCGACCGGCGGCTGGTGAGAGTCACAGTTCCGCGGGAGCACGACAAGGGCCCCCCGCGCACCCGCCAGAGCCTGCTTATCCTTGCTGCCTTCCGGCCCTGGGGAGGTTCACAGGATGAGCGCCACGCGAGGGGCCTGGCGAACAGTCTACGGGACGCTATCTGCTGTCGCTGCCGAGCGCGAAGGTGGTCGGCGCGCTTCCCGACGCCAAGCCCGGAACGCGGCGGTGAGACCGGCCAGCCAGACCGTCCCCACCAGGTAGGCGCCGACCACGTCGGAGAGATAGTGCACACCCAGGGCGATCCGCGAGAGGCCGATCAGCAGTACCAGCACCACGGCTACGACCACCACCAGAGCCCGCCAGGCCCGGCTGATCACCGGCAGGAACACGACCAGCAGGATCCCGTACCCCACAATCGCCGACTGCGCATGGCCGCTGGGGAAGGACTTGCCCGACGCGACTGCTACCGGGTCGTTCAGCGCCGGACGGGCCCGGTCCACTGTCGCCTTGATCAGGTGGTTCAGCAAGGAGCTGCCCACTCCGGCCACCACGACGAACGCGGCGAGCCGCCACAACCGCCGGTAGGCCAGCCACGCGGCCGCGACACCCAGGATCAGCCACCAGGCCCCCGGTGACCCCACGTCACTCACGACTCGCATGGCCGAAGTCCAGCCATGGTGCGACAGCGCGTATCGATGGAACCGGTCGGCGGTCGAGCGATCCAGCCGGAGCAAGGGAGTGGACGACGAGACCACCAGCGAGACCATGATCGCGAACAGGACGGCGGTCACGAACACGCCTCCGAAGATCACGAGGGCGCGTGCGCCGAAGCGCCGTCCCGCCTGTACCTCGGCCTCGTCAGCTCCTAGCGGGGCGTCGCCGGCCGGCGGCCCAGGATGTGTCGGCATCCCTCTACCTCTACTCCTTCGATTCTGATATCGCCGTGTACAGATCTCGCCGTGGAGATATCGCCGTGTACTGAATAGCTGTGCTGCTACCGCGCTGTCCTGCCATCCCACTCTGCTGGTATTGCCGGGGCTCTGCCCTCGGGAACACACAGCACGATGGCCCGCGCCATCACCTCGACCCGCATGCCGGCCGCTGCTCCGTCGAAATCACCGTCGTACTCGACCGGGAGTTCACGATCGGCCGTGATCGTCACGGTGGCTCCTCTGAAAACGTGGGCCCGGGAGCCGTGGTCGGGCTGGCGCCTGATCAGCCGCCAGATCAGCAGCGGCCAATCTGACTGTCGCCGCGGCGACAACACGATCACGTCGGCCACGCCGTCGTCCGGCCTCGCATCGGGCAGCAATGCTAGGCCGCCCTGCACCTGGCCGACGTTGCCTACCAGCACGCCCACCCCGCGCAGGCGCACGGGCGGCGCCGAGTCCACCGTCAGTTCGAACCAGGCCCGCTCCGAACGCTTGAACGCTTTGGCCAGGCCGCCGAGATACGCCAACCAGCCGATCCTGCCCTTGAGATCATCATCGGTATCCCGGATCAACGCGGCGTCGAAACCGAGCCCGGCCATCACGACGAATCGATGCTCGCCTGCCTTGAGCACATCCAGCGGACGGCGCCCGGGGCCGAATGCCACATCGAGGGCATCGGGCAAGCCCAACGGCAGGTCCAGGTTGCGGGCCAACAGGTTCCCGGTTCCGATCGGCACCACCGCGAGGGCGACTCCGACCACGGATCCGTCGACGCCGAGGTCAGCCAGGGCTCCGGCACACGCGGCAACCGTGCCGTCCCCACCGCAACACAGGATCAGCCGGACGCCCGCCCGGACAGCCTCGACCACCATGCCGGCCCCGGGATCGTCCTCGGTGGTTTCCAGATACAGCGGCTCTGCCAGGCCCGCGAGATTGGCACGTTGCGAGATCTCGGCCTTGAGTTCGCCGATGTCGGCCACCGTGGTCGGGTTCAGGACCACCGCCACTCCGCCCATTGCGGACGTCATGATCGTCTCCGAAACAGCACCGCGCGAGCGACCATCAACCAGGTCAGCGCGAACAGGGCGCCGGCGATCACGTCGGTCGGGAAATGCATACCGCGATAGAGGCGGGACATCGCCACCGTGGCCGGCATGACGACCGCAAGCACCAGGAGGATCCACCGCACCCACGCGCGGGCACCGAGGCCCACCGCGATCACCGCCAACGACCCGTACAGGGCGACGGAGGCGGCCGTGTGCCCGGAGGGGAAGCTGGACGTGGGCGGCGCACCGTCCAGGTGCGCCACGTCGGGACGATCCCGGTCGACAAACATCGTGGTGCTGACGAAGATCGTGACTTCACCGATGAGGGCAACCGCTAGGAAGATCGATTCCCGCCAACGCCGCAGGACTATCCGCAACACGATGAACACCACCAGGCCGATACCGATGACCGTCAGGGTCTCGGCGCCGAAGGTCGCGTAGTGCGTCACGGTGGTGAGGCCCCCGCTGCGATGACGCGACAGGGAGCGCTCGACCGAATGGTCCCAGCGCACCAACATCGAGTTCTCGAGCCCGTGGGTGAGCAGATAACCCACGCTGATCAGCAGGGCCCACAGGATCACCGCGGCCGTAATGAGCCAGGCCGCGGCGGACTTGATCGCGGCACCGGAGTGGGCGGGTTCGTGCGTTGCGACCGCGCTCATACCCGCCGCCACAGGGCTTCGCAGTAGCCGTACAGCCCGAACGCGATCAGCCCGATCGCTACCAGACCCACCCACCAGCGTCCGTGCGACGAGTCAGCGAGTTGCCGAAGCGCACCGTCGAGTCCGCGGGCTTGCTTCGAGTCGTACTCCCAAGCAGCCTTCACCACGAACAAGCCGGTGAGCGCGAAGGCCAGACCCCGTGCGGTCGTACCGACCGTCCCGAGAATCCACACCACCCGCCGGCTTGAAGGTGGCATGTCGCCGAGCTTGAAATACTTCTTGAACTTGCGCCCGACACCCTCGACGACCAGCACCAGCCCGATGACGATCACCACCACACCGGCGATGCCCACCACCCAGCGCCCGGTCGGGTGCTGCATGATGCGGGCGGTCAGGAGCTGTTGCTCGCTCGCCTGGCTCTTACTCCGCGCGTGGACCAAGAGGTTGAAGGCATTGATCGCGAAGAAGGCGTAGATCAAGCCGCGGGCCAGTGACTGCAGTCGTGGTCCCGCCATCTTGCCCTCGCCGGCCACCCCGAAGGCCGCTTCGGTAAAGCGCCACAGGGCGTAGCCGGACAGGCCCACCGCGAGGACGAACAGCAGGACGAAGCCACCGGTGTGCTTGGCGACTTCCTGCATAGCCCCGCGCTGATCGGCTTCCGGTGGCCGCTTACCGAACGCAAGCAACAGCGCGAAGATGCCGATCAGCAGGTAGACGGTCGCCCGTGCCGCGAAGCCCAATCGACCTAGTGCCTTGACGCCGTCGCTGTTTGCGGCGCTCTGCACAGAACTCTGAGTGGTCATGCACACCTCCGAGCCGTTGTGGAGAGTAAAACAGACGGCGGTCCGCAATAGCGGTCCGCCATAACGAATCGGGAGCCCAGGCATGAGCAACGACCCGGCACCGGGCACCGACGGCCCCACCTTTGCCGATAAGTCGGGCCACGGTCTGGTCGAGTCCCTCGGCGAGCGGGCTCCCGCAGCCGTGGCGGCGCCGGTGCAGGCGCTCGAGCAGGTGGCCGACACGGTCGACCGAGCCGTTCCGATGAGCGATGAGCCCGGCAATCGAGTGCTGGTGGACAACGCCAGACTGGTGCGGTGGGCGGCTCCGCTGTTCGCGCTCTGCGCCGTGATACTGCTGCCCTGGATCGTCGTCGCGGGCCTGACCCTGCCCTCCCGTCAGATCTCGGAGAATTACGACCTGGCCTGGGCAGGATATGACGTCCTGTTGCTGATCGGCCTGCTCGCAACCGCGATCCTGGCCCTGCGGCGCTCCAGATTGCTGCCCATCGCAGCCTCTGCGACCGGCGCCCTGCTCACCGCCGACGCTTGGTTCGATGTCCTGACGTCACCGTCCGGATGGGATCTGGTCCAGGCTGTGGCCATGTGCCTGCTGGCCGAACTGCCACTGGCATTCCTGTGTTTCTGGCTGGCGTGGCACAGTCAGGAGGTAGCCGAGCAGCGGCTCGTGCTGCTACTGCGACATCCGAAGTCCCGGCCCGCAGCCACCCACGGTTCGGAGTGCCCGAGCTGACGCCGTATCCTCTTCGACGGAGGATTCGCATAGTGGCCTAGTGCGCACGCTTGGAAAGCGTGTTGGGGGAAACCCCTCAGGGGTTCGAATCCCCTATCCTCCGCCGATGTGGCCTTGGTCGATCGCCGGGCGCTCAGCGCCGCCAGCTGGGAGTTTCGGCGCAACCCGCCCGGTAATTTCATGGCTGTCACTCCCACGTCATGCCGTCGTCACACACGGCCGCTTCACTTGTTCTCACAGACCACTAGTTCTCTGGGCGCTGGGAGAGGCGGATCACGTGAGCACACTGAATTTCGAATACTCATCGGTGCACGGGGCGCTGGCCGCCGCCTATACGTGCGGGGCGCTCGCGGCCGAATTCGGGCCTGAACTAGTTCGGGTCTCGTTGGCCGCCGATGCCGAGGAACGGGGTTCTGCGCCGCCGCTGCTGGCCGAGCTACCACTCGCCGCGGCCGAACAGTTCCGGCTCGACACCCGCCTGCTCGGAGTCGTCCACGACGGGGACGGCCCGGCCTGGGCGTTGCTGACTTCGCACGTCAATCTGGACCGCAACAGCCCACTCCTGGTCCGAGCCCTCAGCGCCGTGCTCCAGGCCCGCCCCCACCGGCGCCCGGTGCTGGACGCCGATGATTCGTACTCGAGTTGGGCCGCTGACTTTCCGCTCCGGGCAGCGAACATCCTGGTGATCGAGGACTTCGTGGCCGGCGCGGCCCCGCTGGCGGCATGAGGGAGGTCCTTCGACCTAGCTGGCTGCTGTCGTTAGCGGTTACACCGCTCTTGGTGCCGTCGGGAGGAATCGAACCTTCCGCATCGCCCGTGCTCGACTGCCACGTCCGAAAACGTCGTCTGTCGGCGGAAACCACCATCGCATCCAGGGCCGGCAACTTGGTCAACCCTGGCGGGGCCTGGAAGCTTCCCCGGGCCACCCGTCGAGTGCTCCGCACCACACTCAGCCCGCGCCGGCGAATCCGTTCTGGCGCCACGCCTCGTAGACCGCGATCGCCGCGGCATTCGACAGATTGAGTGACCGTCGGCCCGAAAGCATCGGGATCCGCACCCGCTCGGTGATCCGGGGATCGGTCAACAACTCCTCGGACAGGCCGGTAGGTTCAGGGCCGAACATCAGCACGTCGCCAGGGCGGTAAGAGATGTCGGCGAAGGATAGCTTCGCCTTGGCAGTGAAGGCGAAAACCCGCCCCGCCGATGCAAGGACAGTCCAGGCCGCCTCGAGATCGGCATGCACCCGAACCGAAGCCAGGTCGTGGTAGTCCAGGCCCGCGCGCCGCAATCGGGCATCGGACAGGTCGAAATCCAGCGGACCGATCAGGTGCAGCTCGCATCCCGTGGCCGCCACCATCCGGATGGCGTTGCCGGTGTTAGGGGGGATCTTCGGCTCGACGAACGCGACGTGGAACATCCG
The DNA here is from genome assembly GCA_030840295.1 of Pseudonocardiales bacterium. Taxonomy (GTDB): domain Bacteria; phylum Actinomycetota; class Actinomycetes; order Mycobacteriales; family Jatrophihabitantaceae; genus Jatrophihabitans_A. The sequence goes on along the minus strand of JAVEET010000111.1, from coordinate 8,830 downwards.
GCTGATGATGCCAGCGTTCCCGTCCTGGGTGTTCTCAAGGGCGGTCGGCAACTCGGTTACGCGATCCTCCACGAATACTGGAAACCACGCGGCATATATTGCGGAACTCGAACACTTCGGCGTATCTCGGCCTACAGGAAGGTCCTCCCGGTGCAGATCGGTTCCAGCCACCCGGCGGTCCGGGACGTGATGGCACTGCAACGCAGCCAGTCCGGAGCCGATGACACCCGCACCGTGGCCGAGGGATTGTGGGCCAACCAGGCGGTTCTGCGCTCCGACCGGGAGGTGCCGCTTTTCCTGTGGTGCCCCGAAGCGCTGCGTGGCCCTGAGGCGGTGGAGCTGTGCCAGGCTCTGGCCGAACGGGCGAGTGAGAGCTACCAGATCTCCGCGCGCACGCTGGCCCGGCTGGCTGATCGCGACAAGCCGGACGGCATGCTCTCGATGGTCGCGCTGGCGTCCTGGCGGCCGTCTGATCTCAGCCTTGGGAGCACGGCGCTCGTGCTGGTGGCCGACGGCATCGAACAGCCCGGCAACCTCGGCACCCTCGTCCGCACCATGGATGCCTGCGGCGCGGATGCGCTGATCCTGACCAATGGCAGAACGAAGCGCAACAACGTCAAGGTGTTCCGGGCCAGTCACGGCACGATCTTGCGAATCCCGTCCGTCTCCTTCGAGTCGGTCGCGATGGCTCAACGCTGGCTGGACGAGCAAGGCTTCCAGGTCTATCTGGCCGACACCGGCGGCGCATCGCGGTATACCGCCGTGGGATACGCGCGCCGGACGGCGATCGTGATGGGCAACGAGCGCTACGGCATCGCCGCCGAGTGGTACCGCGAGAACGCAGCGAAGGTGTTCATCCCGATGCTCGGCGAGGCCGACTCGCTGAACGTGTCGATCTCGGCCGCCGTCCTGCTCTACGAGGCCCGCTCCCAGCTCGACGGCTGGCGTTAGCTCAGACCGGTGTCGCGACCGCCGCCGGTTGCCCGTTACGGCGCACTTGGAGCACGGCCACGGCGGACAACACCGCAACCCCGCCAAGGATCTGAACCAGCGTCAACCGCTCGGAGTACACCAGGGCGGCCGATCCAACAGTCACCACAGGCTCGCTGCAGGACAGAATTGCCGCGACCGAACCGCCGACCAACCGCAGGCCGGCCAGGAAGGTAACGATCGCCACCACCGTCGGCACCATCGCGAAGAGGAGCAGCCAGAGCCAGCCGCTCGCGTGCCGGGGCCCGTGCAGGGCGCCGGTCGCGGCGGCGTACCCGGCCACGCTGATCGTCGCGGCGGAGCACACTATGGCCGCCAGCAGGTACAGATCGAGATCATCAGGCAGACCGCCGGCCACGGTGATGTACAGCGCGTAGGTGCCGGCGGCCCCGAGGGCCATCAGCACGCCCGCGAGCGACATCGAGCCGGCACCGGCACCCCCGTGCAGCAACAGCACGAGACCGAGAGCTGAGCAGAGCAGCGCGATGATCTTGCGCGCCTCCAGCGATTCCCGGCCGCGCAGCACCGCGATGACGAGCACCAGGGCCGGATAGATGTAGAGCAGCTGTGCCACCACGGACGCATCCAAGCGGGTCAACGCACCGAAATAGAAGGCGGACTGGAACGCGTAGCCAACAGCGCCGAGGCCCACCGCCATGACCAGCGTGCGGTAGGACGGCCGCGGCAGTCGGCGGGCAGGGTCGCGGACCTTCCAGCGAGCCGCCACGATCAACCAGAAGGCGATGGCGGCCAAAGCAAATCGCCCGGCCAGCAGTGATTCGACGTTGAATCCGGAGCGGAACGCCTCCTTGGCTATGACCGCGGCCAGTCCGAACGACGCCCCGGAGATCAGGCACAGGGCGAGCCCACGCCTGGTGTCGCGCTGCGACGATGGCCGGACCGAGAGGAAAACGCTCACCCACCGACGGTAGGACAGCACCATTAGCAGAGGTAGTCTATGACTCCTTGGAAAATCGAAGGGAATTCCTTTGATCAGCCTTCATCAGTTCCGGTGCTTCCTGGCTACCCTTGAACACGAGTCGTTCACTGCGGCCGCTGACCTGCTGGGCCTGGCCCAGCCGTCGGTGTCCGAGCAAGTCCGGTTGCTGGAACGGTCCCTGGATGCCGAGCTTTTCCAGCGTGCCGGTCGTGGCGTCGTGGCAACAGAGGCAGCCCGCGTGCTCCGTCCGTACGCGGAGAAGACGCTGGCCACCGTGGACGAGGCGGAACGGGCCGTTGCGTCGGTGCGCGATGTCATCACCGGGACCGTCCGTTTCGGGGTCTTCGGAACCGCACGGGTGTACCTCACCCGTGATCTGGTGTCGGACATGATGGCTCGGCATCCCGGGGTCAGGCTGGAACTGATCGGCCAGAACTCCCTTGAGGTCCTCGATGCGTTACGGCGAGGACGGTTGGAGGCTGCGATCATCGCGCTGCCGATCGATGACGAGGGTCTGCAGATCAGTCCGGTGATGCGGGACGAGGTCGTCTACGTCAGCGCCGATCCCGCCCGCCTGGCCAAGCCGGTGACGCCCACCGAACTGGCGGCGGCGACCCTGGTGCTGTCGGAGGCCAGCTGGGGGAACACCGATTCGACCCGCGGCCAGCTCGCGCGGGCGGTGCAGTCGGTCGGACGCACGCTGATCCCGAAGATCGAGGTTGAGGACGTGGAGTCCGCCCTGGAAATCGCAGCCCTCGGTCTGGCCGATGCGATAACGGCCAGGGGCATCCTGCACCGCCTGGCCGATCGTTTGCCGCCGAGCCTGGGCTGGGTGAGCCTGCGCCCGAGACTGTTCGACGAGTTCGCGATCGTGCACCGACGTGGGACGGAGCTGTCGCCGGCCACCCGCGCCGTGGTCGGTATGGCCGTCCAACGCATGAAGATCATCGAACGCGCGGTCCAGGTCCGATCCAGCAAGGACCGGTGACTGCCCGTTGCCGGTATTTGCTGGCGTAACCGTTTCGCAACCTTCTCGTTGAAAAACCGACCACGTTACTCACGCGTACTTAATGACGAGGACGGCTGTAGATGGCCCAAACCGGATCCAAGGCAAAGCTCGCGCATGGCTGGGGCCGGAGTGCAGCCGAGCGGAACCCGGCGACCGGAGCGGGTTCGTCCCGCGCGAGTGGGCGTTGGGCCGGCGCCGCTGTCGCAGTCGGCGTCGCGGCCTCGATCATGACGCTGGCTCCGAACGCCTCGGCGACTGCTCCGGTGTCACAGTCGCGCGGCAAGTTCCTGAGCGGTCAGATCGGCGGCACCAGCCTCGACAGCAGCGCGTCCATCGCTGGCGAGATCGCCCAGAACTACGGGGGGAGCCCGGTCATCAAGGCCAACTCGCTCGACGTGAGCGCCCTCAACAACGCGGTCAACCTGCCGCTCACCGGCGTCCTGCAAATGCCGAGCGGCAATGTGATGTCGTTGGGGGCAGTCAAGCAATACGCCCGGGCCCTCGCGGACGGTTCGGCGCGCGGCGCGTCCGGTGCGCTCGACAACTCTGGCGGCATCTCGGCAGGTGGCCAGAACAGCTCGGCCCCGTCCAATGCCACCGCGGACCTGTCCGGGGCGGGCGGCCCCACGGCCGCCCAGACTCTGGGAAATCTGAAGCTCAATCTCGGGGCACTATCAGCAGTCGCCGATCAGGCGAGAGGCTCAAACGGCGCCCGGACCGGTCGGTACCGGATCGACGACATGGGACTGGATCTCACCGCGCCGGGACTGGCCAACCTCGTCAATCCGTTGCTGACCGACCTGACGACGCAGCTCGCCGGTCTGGGCACCCAGCTCAACAGCTCCCTCGGTGGCGTGGTCACCATCACTGGCCTGGACACCCTCAGCAATGCGGTGGACGGCCTCGCCTCCGTCGACCTGGCAAACGGCGCCATCACGGCCGGACTGAAGACCGGTTCGATCCACATCGATGTCGCGAAGCTACTGCAGTCCCTCGGCCTGGACCTGAACAATCTGCCACCGAACACCCACCTGCTGCCTTACCTCTCGCAGGCGCTGGCCACATCGCTGCCCACCGCGACCAGCACGCTGTTGAGTTCGCTGCAGACCAAGCTCACCAACGGAACCGGGCAGCTCGGCCTCAAGACCCTCGGCGCCGACCTCAACGCCTCCCAACTGGGCCTGGCCAGCGGGGTGTTGGACACCTTGAACACCAATCTGACCCAGGCCATCACCACGGCGGCCGGTCAACTCGCCGGCCAGGTCTTCGTACCGCTGGCCAACCAGTTCTCGTCCATGCTCGACATCATCGTCAACGGTCAGTCCACCAGCGGCGGCACCTTCACCCAGCAGGCGGTGCAGCTCAATCTCGGCTCCGGTGCAGCGGGCGCGCAGATCGTGCTGGCCAGCGCCTCGGTCGGACCGGGGACGCCAGTGGCCGCCACGCCGGCCTCGACGACTCCTGCTCCGGCTCAGGCCCGGCCAGCCGGGAGGTCAGACATCAAGATCGACGCCGGACGGGCTGATACCCCCAGCAGCTCGGGCGCCGAGTCCTGGCTGGCGGTGGGCGGCGTGCTGCTGGTCGTCATCTCCGCTGCAGGTCTGCTCACCCTGCGACTGCGGACGGCCAGGTTGGCCAGGTTGGCCAGATGAGCCACCTACCAACCCCCCGCGTCAAAGGCCAGCGGCTGGAACCGCTGTTCTTCACCGTCCTGGCCATCGTCGGCTTCGCCGTGGTCGTGTACGTCTTCTTCCCTTGGCATCGCAGCAGCGCCGACGTGCCACTGCCCAAGACCGTGAGTGTGCCGGCAAAGAACCTGCCACCCGTCGAGGTACCGGCCGATTTCGCCCGGAACACCATGGCCATTCCGGGCCAACAGGCAACCGCGCCGATCGATGCCGAGACGGTCGTGGGCGACGAGTTGAGCATCCCCGGTGACGTCAAGCGCGTCGGTTACTACACCGGTGGCGGCGCACTTGACGGCAAGGTCGGCGAATTGCTGATCGCCGGGCATGTCAACTACTCCGGGCAGGGCACCGGAGTACTCGGCCGGATCGGCTTCCTGCACGTCGGCGATGCGATCATCACGCGAGGCCAGGGTGGCCCACAAGCCTGGCGAATCACCGGCTTGACCAGCTACCTCAAGGCCGAAGGACTGCCGTCTACCATCTTCCGGGCGACCGGGGCCCGCGGACTGGCGCTGGTGACCTGCGGCGGGACCCTCGACAGGCAGGCCCACAGCTACCTCAGCAACATCGTCGTGACGGCCGCTCCGGTCAAGGTCATCTTGCGAGGCTGATGGTCGGGGCAGCTAGCCTGACCGCATGCCGGTGATCACCGTGTTCGGCCCGCCCTTGAGCCCGGCCGAGGTGAACCTTGCGCTCAAGGCGGTGAACGCCGCGGCGGCGCGGGCCCTCAACCTGCCCGCGGAAGCCGTGCACAGCATGTTCCTGCCGGCGACGGCTGGGGCCACCGGGACCAAGGCAGAACCGGCGTGGCCGGCAGCGCTGTTGCACGGCCCGGCCGGTGATGCCGCCGAGATTGCCGCGGCCACCACGGCGGTCGCCGCCGTCCTGGGCGGTGTCTGGGGCCAGCCGGTCGAGCACACCTGGGTGCACTGGGTCGTCGCCGGCTGAGTCAGCGGCTGATGACCGTGCTCAACACTCGGACTGTCTCGGCGATCGCGTCGCGAGCCGGGGCCAGGTACTTACGTGGATCGACCAGCGACTCGTCAGCAGCCAGCGCAGCCCGCACTGCGCCGGTCATTGCGATGTTCAGCGCTGTGCCTACGTTCACCTTGACCATGCCCGCTGCAATCGCCCGCCGGATCTCGTCGTCCGGCACGCCGGAGGAACCGTGTAGCACCAGCGGGATGTCCAGCACGTTGGCCAGCCGGCTGATCAGGTCAGTGTCCAGGGCCGCCGAGCGTGAGGTCATCGCGTGTGAGCTACCGACGGCGACTGCCAACCCATCCACGCCGGTCGCAGCGACGAAGGCAACGGCCTCGTCGGGATCGGTGCGCACGCCAGCGGCATGCGCGCTTGCCATCGCACCCGGTTTGCCACCGACATAGCCGAGTTCCGCTTCCAACCAAAGGCCATTCTGATGCGCCCACTCGGCGGCCGCCCTGGTGTTGGTGACATTCTCCTCGTAGGGCAATGCACCGGCATCGAACATGGCCGAGGAAAAGCCGGCATCTGCGGCCTGCAGCAGTAAGGCCGAATCCTCCACGTGATCAAGATGCAGGGCCACCTCGACGGCAGCCGGTTCAGCGACAGCCAGGGCCGCGCGGGCGATCGGCAGCAACCCGCCGCCATGGAACTTCACGGCGTTCTGGCTGATCTGCAGGATCACCGGGCAGGCTGCTGCCTCCGCGCCGGCCACGATAGCCTCGGCGTGCTCGAGGGTGATCACGTTGAACGCAGCCACCCCGCGTCCGGCCCTTTTGGCAGCGGCGACAAGATCACCGGTGGCGACCAGCGTCATGTTGAGCTCCGTTCCTCGGTCGACACCAGCGGGCGCAACCGGTGCATGGTTGGTACATCGATCTCGCCGGCCACGTCGACCACCACGGCTGCGGCGGATATCGCCACGCCGTCGGCAAGGACGGTCGGCCAGCCGGGATCCTGGTCTGCCGGCGTGCGACAACAGCCGCGCGCCAAGGCAGCTACCAGGGAATCCCCCGCTCCGGTAGGGTTTCCGGCGATCCTTTCTGGACTGACCGCGCGCCAATGACCGTGTTCGGTGACCGCCAGCAGTCCGTCCGGTCCACAGGACACCACAGCGTTGCGGGCGCCGGCGGACAGCAGCTCGCGCGCCGCCAACTCGATCCGCTCCAAACTGTCCAGTTGGCGGCCAAGCAGGGCGGCCAGCTCGGCAGTGTTAGGTTTCACCAGATAGGGACGGGCTACCAGGGCCGCCCCAAGCGCCGCACCATCGGCATCGACGATCGATCGAACCCCGGCCGCGTGCGCGATCTCGACCAGGTCGGCGTAGGCGGTGATCGGCACTCCGCGGGGCAGGCTGCCCGACAGCACGACCAGGTCTGCGTCGGACACCGACCGTCCGAAGAGCCCGACCAGCAGGGCCCATTCGTCAGCGGAGATGACCGGTCCGGGCTCGTTGAAGAGCGTGGCGTCCAGCGGGTCGACCACAGCCACCGTCCGCCGGGTTGCTTCCACGGTTGGGACCAGTTCGGCTGGGATGCCGGCATCGTGCAGGTCGCGTCGCAGTACATCGCCCGATTCACCGCCCGCGAAGCCGAGCAGCTGGGCAGGTTCACCGAGCTGGCGCAGCACCCGGGCCACATTCACGCTCTTACCACCGGCGCGAGCCCGGACCGCGGAGACCCGATGGGAGCTGCCGGGCACCAGCGCCGGCACCGAGTAGGTGACGTCGACCGCCGCATTGAGACACACGGTGAGGATCACGCGCGACATTCTTGCGCACCGGGGAAATCCCGCCGCACACCGGCCCGACGGGGGCGGACAATGGCGAGGTGACCGTGCCCGTGACAGCGCCCCCGCTCCGGCGGCCGGTGATCTTCGATCAGCTGTGGTGCGACCTCACATTCCTGCACTGGCCGGTCGACCCGGAGCAGGTCGCACCCTTCTTCCCGGCCGGCACCCGTCCAGATGTCTTCGAGGGCCGTACCTATGTCGGGCTGGTGCCTTTCCGGATGCGGCGGGCCGGGCCCGGACCGCGGTGGCCCATCCCCTACTTCGGCTCGTTCCTCGAGGTCAATGTCCGGCTGTACTCGGTCGACGAGCAGGACCGGCACGGCGTGGTCTTCCGTTCCCTGGACGCCGACCGCCTCGCGGTCGTGGCCGCCGCGCGGTGGGGCATGCGGGTTCCCTACGTGTGGTCTGAGATTCACGCCGACGAATACCGTCCGGTCGCGTCGGAGAAGTTTCCGGTGCTGGATCAAGGGACCGTCCGGCACTACGGCGTCCGACGTCGATTTCCCGGACCGGGACCGCGCAGCGATATCCTGGTGACGATCGGTCCGCCGGTTCTACCAACCGCGCTCGAGGTGTTTCTGACCGCTCGTTGGGGTATGCATTCGGCTTTCGCTGGCAGCGGATTCTGGACTCCCAACGAGCACGGACCGTGGCCGTTGCACGAGGCGAGCCTGAAGCGCCTGGACGACACGCTCGTCTCGGCGGCCGGCGTGCATCCCACTGGCAATCCGCTCCGGCCGTTGTGGAGTCCGGGTGTGCATGCCCGGTTCGGACGTCCGGTACGGGTGGGTTGATGCTTTCACTCGTCAAAGGCTATTGACGACCGTCCATCGTCAATCTAATTTGACGGTATGAGTGGAGCAGTGTCACAGGGCAGCCAGATGGTGGAGGCCGCAGCAGACCCGGATCCGGCGACCGGCCTGGCCGCTGTGGCGGCACTGCGCGGGCTGGTGGAAGTGCTCGAGGAGTTGCAGGTCGACAACGCCCGCGCCCAGGGCTGGTCCTGGCGCGATATCGCCCGCGTGCTCGGGGTGAGCAAGCAGGCCATGCACTACAAACACGCCGGCCGGCTGCGCGGGGGGCACTGATGGCCAAGATGGCGCAGCGCCCGTCACCGGCCAGCAGACAGATCCTGCTGCTGGCCGAGTCCGAACGCGGCCGCCTGCGTCATCCCTACCTCGGTGACGAGCACCTGCTGCTCGCGGTCCTCGCACATGCCTCGAACCCGGCTGCAGCGATGCTCATCGCCCGCGGCTTGGAGCTGGCCACGGCACGAGCGCAGATCGCGCGCATCGTGACCGAGTCCGGCCCGGTGGTGCGAGACGGCGCTGATCTGCTGCGCGACTTCGGCGTCGATGTGGCGCAGATGCGACGGCAGCTGGAATCGACGTTCGGCACGCTGGCGGTTCACGAAGCGGCCCGGCAAGTTCG
>JAVEET010000072.1 GCA_030840295.1 Pseudonocardiales bacterium | reverse complement strand
TTCGCGCTCTCCTCGTCGTAGGTGCCGAGGAGGTTCTCATCGTTGTGGAACGCATGACCAGCCGGGTAGTAGTAGAACATCACCTCAGCGCCGCTCTCCTCGGCGATCTGGCGCTCCTGCTGCTTGGCCTGCTCGACCGGATAGAACTCGTCATTGATGCCGTAGTGGCCCTGGACGGCGGCCGTAATGCCGGCATACCGGTCAGGCACCGCGGCTCCCACCCCGTAGAAGGCCACCGCCGCACCGATCTTGTCACCTTCCTGAGCGGCCAGCTGCAGAACGAACCCGCCGCCCATACAGAAGCCGATGGCGCCGATCTTGGACGAGGTGACCGCCTCGTGCCCAAGCAGGAAGTCGACTGCGCCGGACAGATCCTTGGTCGCCTGTTCCACCGGCAGCTCGGACATCAGCCGGCCCGCCTCGTCGGAGTCGTGCGTGGTCTTGCCTCCGAACAGATCCGGCGCCAGCGCGACGAAGCCCTCATGAGCGAGCCGGTCGGCGATGTCAACGATGTGGTCGGTGAGTCCCCACCATTCCTGGATGACCACCACGCCGGGACCACTGCCGGACTCGGGCACCGCGAGGTAGCCGTGGGCGGTCCCTCCGTTGCTTGCGAAAGTCGTGTTCTGCCGCGGGCTGTCGTTCGTCACCGCTGTTCCTTCCGTCCGATGTGGTTGGTTGCGTGGCTCTGCGCCGTGATCGTGGTCCGCTTGGGTCTACCTTCACGGTTCGGTCGTGGTCCGGTGCTGGCTTGCACGCTACTCAGGCCGGCCGGACGCCGCCTGTGACCGGGGGCCGCCGGCTGAACAGTCGGCAAATCTCGGCAAACGCGTGACGTCCGGCGCCTGATGGTGGCAACCTCAGTCCTGAACAGCCGGCGCCCTCGACGCGGGCTTGTCGTCGTAGGGGTGTCGTAGGGGTGGAGTAGCAATTCGCTGTCCGCTTGATGAACTCTGGAGGTACGCACATGGTTACCCGGAACACACCGTGGCCGGCGGGAACGCCCTGTTGGGTCGACGTGACCGCGGCCGATATAGGCGCGGCGCGGCTCTTCTACGAGGGCCTGTTCGGCTGGCAGTTGGAGGGTGGCGCTGCGGAATTCGGTGGCTACCTGACCGCGACCAAGGAGGGTCGCAGCGCCGCCGGGCTGTATCCGAAGATGGCCGAGGAGCAGCCGGTCGCGTGGGTTACCTATCTCGCGGTGGAGGACGCCGACGCGATGGCCGCGGCCATCTCCGAGCATGGTGGCCAGGTGATCTCGCCACCGATGGATGTCGGCGACATGGGCCGGATGGCGGTTGCGGTCGACCCGGGTGGCGCGGTGTTCGGGCTCTGGCAGGCTGGCAGTCACACCGGGTTCGGGATCGCCAACGAACCGGGTTCGCTCATCTGGGAAGAGAACATGAGCCACAGCTGGGAGGCGAACAAGCAGTTCTATGTCGACGTATTCGGCTACGGCTTGGCTGACATGTCCGGTGACGGGTTCAAGTACGCCGCATTTGCTGTGGGTGGTGGCTCGGCGGAGACGGCGCCCGTGGGTGGCATCGGCCAGATTGCTGAAGGCGACGACTCGCCGCCGGCATGGCTCAACTACTTCGCCGTCGACAACACCGACGAATCGACCGATGAAGTGGTCAAACTCGGCGGCAACGTCGTCCGGCCGCCGTTAGACACTCCCTATGGCCGAATGGCTGTCGTGTCGGACCCCGGCGGGGCGGTATTCGCGCTGATGGCAACCGCGGCCGCCGACGAGGCGGCCGAGACGGCAAGCAGCTAGCCGGACGGGTCTGGGGCGCAACCGGGGGTCTGCCCGCCAGCGCCCCAGACCGATGCCCGGGTGCGCAGACTCGGTATCACCGCTTGTGCGCGAGTAACGAGCAAGGCATCAACCCCGAGTCGCGGCGTCCAGACGAGCAGTAAATGCTGCCGAGTCGTACTTCACGGCGTCTGGCGTCACCTTGTGGTCGTTGATGAGCACGGTGGGGGTTGTTCTCATCCCGGCTGCTGTAAACGCTTCTTGTGACTTCCGGGCCCAGTCGCGGTATCTATGCGACTTGATCGCCTCGTTCAAAGCCGGAATGCGCGGTCCCCGAAGAGCTGACGCGAGGTCGAGCAGTCGTTCGTTGGTGAAACCGTCCTCGGTCTCGACGGGTTGGTTGGCGTAGAGGATCGCGTGGTATAGCGGGAACTGGCCCGCATCTAGGGCGGCGCGCGCGGCAGCCGCGGCATTGGCAGAGCCGGTACCGCCCAAACGATCGTCAAGGAACGAGGCAAGCGTGTACCTGATCTTCACGGTGCCCTGCCTCACGCGTTGCGCCAAGAGGGGTCCGACAGTCCGCTCGAACTTCATGCAGTAGGGACAGCGTGGATCCTCGTAGACACTTATGCTCGTTGGAGCAGTCGACTTTCCGACCACAATTGTCGTTCCGTCCGCGGCCAAGGCAGCGGGCAAGGTGTCCAGCGTGGCCGCCTCGTCAGGCATCGCCACGCCGGCGCCTAGGGTGGCCGACCCCAGGTAGGGCGGCGGCGAACTCTTCGACTTCGCACTTCCGCAGCCACTGAGAGCGACCGCGACGACGAGCAACCCCGCCGCTCCGCTGGCCCAGGTCCGATAAGAACTGCCTGCACGCACTGATATTTCTCCTCGTATTCGCGCGTAACGCGCCCGAAGCGGTCGACCGCCTCAAAGCATCCTGTCTGCACACGCCCAGTAAGCGGACGGTCGGCCACACGTGACGCGCCATGGTGTCCACAACGCAATCATGGGGTGGACTCAACAAAGGCACGATCCTCAGAGACCCCTTCGGTCTCGTCGGGTCAGCTATCCGAGCCTCTCGAAGAGGACGAGTTCCATCGGGCCAGAGCATGACGCATGATCGGTTGTGACCGGGGCCGTCGAGCCGTCGAGCCGTCGAGAGCGCGAGTACGGCGTCGCGGCACTCGGCCACGGTGCCGATCCAACGGTTTCGTGTACAGGCGGAGCACCGATTCCTGGTTCGAGGGGACCGATTCGGGTATTCCCGGGCGGGTCGGAACCTAGCCTTCTGGCAGAGTACGGATTCATGAGCGAGTCCAGTGTTGGACAGATTTTGCAGTGGCGTCCGGCGGTGTCCGCCCCGGAACTGCTGGCCAAGCCGGTCTCGGCGGCTTTGAACGGCTGGGCGGCCACGGAGCAGACCGAGGTCGCGCCGATCGATCCCGCTCTGGCCGACACCGCCGAGTTCTGCCGCACATACGGGGTGTCACTGGCCGAGTCCGCCAACTGCGTGATCGTCGCCGGCAAGCGTGAGGGTGAGGTCCGCTATGCCGCATGCCTGGTGCTGGCAACGACCCGGGCCGATGTCAATGGCGTAGTCCGAAGGCTGCTGGACGTCCGCAAGGCATCGTTCGCGGCCATGGACGAGGCGGTGGCGCTCACCGGCATGGAGTACGGCGGTATCACTCCTATCGGACTGCCGTCCGAATGGCGCGTGCTGGTTGATTCGGCGGTCATCGATGCCGGTGCCGTGGTGATCGGTAGCGGCATCCGGGGTTCGAAGCTTCGGCTGCCGGGACGAGCGCTGCTCGACCTGCCGAACGCTGAACCGGTACCCGGGCTGGTCAAGCCGGTCTAGGCTCCGTCCAATTCGACCTTCCGGTAACTGCCTCGGACGGAGAGCGGCTGAGGCGCGCCCTACTGACCCTGCGCGCCGAGCGCCCTCAGCAGAGCCTCGTGCAGGATTGCGTTGGAGGCGGCGACGTTGCCCTGATGGATTCCCGGCACCCCGTTGAGCCCGGTGAAGCGGCCACCGGCTTCCGTGACGATCGGGGCTAGCGCGGCCATGTCCCACAGCGACAGTTCGGGCTCGGCGGCAAGGTCGACGGCCCCTTCGGCCAGCAGCATGTAGGACCAGAAATCGCCGTAACCACGAGAGCGCCACACCCGCTGGGTGAGTTCGACCATCGCCTCGAGCTTGCCGTGTTCGTGCCAGCCGGACAGCGACGCGTAGGACAGGCTGGCGTCGCCGACGTCGGCGACTCGGGACACCTTGATCAACCGTGGCGATTCGCCCCGCACGCTGGTGTAGGCACCCTCGCCGGTCGCCGCCCACCAGCGTTGGCCGAGTGCCGGGGCGGAGACCACGCCCAGTACGGGCTCGTCCTCGACCAGCAGCGCGATCAAGGTGGCCCAGACGGGCACGCCTCGCACGTAGTTCTTGGTGCCGTCGATGGGGTCCACGACCCACTTGCGCGGGCCGACGCCGGTAGAGCCGTACTCCTCGCCGAAGAATGCGTCACCCGGCCGGTGCTGCGAGAGGTGCTCCCGGATTGCGCGCTCGACCGCCTGATCGGCATCGCTCACCGGGGTCAGGTCCGGTTTGCTGGTGACGACAAGGTCAGCGGCCCGAAACCGCGTGCTCGTGATCGTGTCGGCCAAGTCGGCCAGTTCGAGGGCAAGGGCCAAGTCGGCAAGTGCATGAGCTGGCCGGGGCGGCAATTCGTTCTCGGAGGTCACGGCGGTCAGGTTATCGTCGCCGAATGACCCAGACGCAGACCGGCTACTACTCCCACCACGATGCCCCATTGTGCGGCAGGCCGTGAAGCCACCCGTGGACCCCGCCGTGAGCGTGGCAACGAACCCAGTTGTGAGCTCGGCAGTGCACCCTGCCATGCACCCTGCCGTGCGCCCCGGTGGATCCGATCCGGTTGCCGCCGGTTCCGCGCCGTCGCGCCGGTCGGGGGTTTCGCCCTTCTACGTCATGGAGATCTTCGGCGCGGCCGAGGCCCGGCGAGCCGCGGGCCTGCCGGTCTACAACCTGGCCGCCGGGCAACCGTCGACCCCGGCGCCGGGGGCGGTCCGCGCCGCCGCGACGGCGGCACTGAAGTCCGACAAGATCGGTTACACGGCTGCGCTGGGCATACCGCCGCTGCGCGAGGCGATCGCCGAGCACACCCGGGATTGGTACGGCATCGATGTTCCGCGGCGCAACGTCGTCGTGACGACCGGCTCATCAGGTGGATTTCTGACCTCGTTCTTGGCGGCGTTCGACGTCGGCGACGTGGTCGCGATGGCGCGCCCGGGGTACCCGGCCTATCGCAACATCCTGGCCAGCTTGGGCTGCGTCGTGAGTGAGTTCGAGTGCGGCCCGGGTATGAACTTCGTACCGTCGGTGGCGACGCTGGAGGCGCTGGATCCTCGGCCGGACGGCATCATCCTGGCCTCCCCGGCCAATCCGACCGGTGCCATGATCGGCACCGACGCGCTGGCCCAGATCGTGTTCTGGTGCGCCGACCGGGGGGTTCGGCTGATTTCTGACGAGCTCTATCACGGCATCAGCTATGTCGGACCGGCACCGACCGCCTGGCAGTTCGGTCGCGAACCGATCGTGGTCAACTCGTTCTCGAAGTACTTCTCCATGACCGGCTGGCGGCTCGGGTGGCTGCTGGTACCCGATGAACTGCTCGACGCCGTGGACCGCCTGGCCGGGAACTACGCGATCTGCCCACCGGCCCTGTCCCAGTTGGCCGCGGTGGCGGCCTTCCAGGCGTACCCGGAACTCGACCAGAACGTCCAGCGGTACCGGAACAATCGGGGCCTGCTGCTAAATGCGCTGCCCGCTATCGGGTTGTCGAGGCTGGCTCCCGCAGACGGGGCGTTCTACATCTATGCCGATGTGTCGGACTACACCGACGACTCGTTGGCCTGGGTCCGCAGGGTGTTGCTGGAGACCGGAGTGGCGCTGGCGCCGGGTCTGGACTTCGACACCGTGGCCGGAAACCGCTTCGCGCGGTTGTCCTTCGCTGGAGACACCGGCGAGATCGAGCAGGCCGTCGAGGTGCTCGGGCGGTATCTGACCCGCTGACCCAGTTGTCAGTAGCGCTACGGTTCCCCGAGATCGCTCCGGCTGACCAGCAGCCTGCGGAATGCCTCCAGCCGGGCCGGTGCGGAATGCCCCGCGGCCACCCAGCCGTCCAACTTGCAGCCGTCTGCGGCTGATAGGTGTTCACAGCTGCCCGGGCACTGGACTGCGCCGTCCTCGAGGTCGGGAAAGGCCCACAGCACGTCCTGGGCGGTCACGTGGTGCAGCCCGAAGGAACGGACACCGGGAGTGTCGATGACCCAGCCCCGCAAAGGTGGCGGCAGCGCCAGCGCCACCGCGGAGGTCGAGGTGTGCCGGCCTTTCCCGATGCCCGAGACGACGCCGGTGCTGCGACCGGCGCCGGGCACCAGCGCGTTGACCAGGGTGGACTTACCGACCCCGGAGTGTCCGACGAACACGGTGATCTTGCCGTCGAGCAGGCGGCGGACCTCGGACAGATCAGACTCCCGGGAAATCACCACCGCCGGCACATCGAGCTCGGCGTAGTTGGCCAATACCGCATCCGGCGAGGCGAGATCAGCCTTGGTGAGCAACAGGATTGGCTCCAGGCCGGCGGTCAGGGCGGCCACCACGCACCGGTCGATCAATCCGTACCGGGGCGGCGGATCGGCAAGCGCCGTGACGATGAGCAGCTGATCGGCGTTGGCCACGATGACCCGCTCGTACGGGTCGTTGTCGTCCGCCGTCCGTCTCAGCACGGTACGCCGATCGGCCACCCGGACGATCCGGGCCAGGGTGTCCGGTGAACCGGAGATGTCGCCGACCACGTCGACCCGATCACCGACAGCGATCGCGGTCCGGCCGAGTTCCCGCGCCCGCATGGTGGTCAAGACCACCGCGCTGTCGTCCAGCAATACTCCGTAGCGACCCCGGTCCACGGAGAGCACCATGCCCGGGGCGGCCGAGATATGCGCTGGACGCTGCTTGGTCCGGGGTCGGGTGCCGCGCGGCGACGGGCGATTGCGGACATCGTCCTCGTCCAGCCGGCTGGCGTCGCGACGCGCCATGGATCCCGTTACCCCGCTGTCGGTTCGGTCTGGCGCAGCAATGACGTCCAGAGGGCCGGGAAGTCGGCAATGGTCTTCGTGGTCGAGCCGATGTCATCGATTCCGACGCCCGAAACGACCAGGCCGAGGACGGCGCCGGCCTGGGCCATCCGGTGGTCGGCGTAGGCGCGCCAGGTTCCGCCATGCAAGGTCGCCGGACGGATCACCAGTCCGTCAGGCGTCTCGTCGACGTCGCCGCCCAGGCGCGCGAGTTCAGTCCGGATCGCGGCCAGCCGATCGGTTTCATGCCCTCGAATATGGGCCACACCCGACAACCTCGATGCGGCGGAGGACAACGCGCACAACGCCGCCAGCACCGGTGTGAGCTCGCTGACGTCATGCAGATCGGCTACCAGCGGCCGGATCTCGCCGGTTCCAGTGACCCGCAGACCCGCTGCGGTCAGCCGGACCTCCGCCCCCATCTCGGTCAGCAGCGACCGCAATGCGTCGCCACCCTGCGTGGTGGACGAGGGCCAGCGCGGGATGGTCACCGAGCCGCCGACTGCCAGGGCGGCCGCCAGAAACGGGGCCGCGTTGGAAAGATCAGGCTCGATCACCACGTCCGGCGTGTCGATCTCGCCGGGCGCCACCCGCCACCGATTCGCCGAGGAGTCCTCAACTTCGACCCCGGCGGCCCGCAGTCCGGCGACCGTCATCTCGATGTGGGGCAGTGAAGGGAGCGCCGTTCCGACATGATGGATCTCGATGCCCCGGTCGAAACGGGCACCGGCCAGCAGCAGGGCAGAGACGAACTGCGACGAGGCGGAGGCATCCAGTTTCACGAGGCCGCCGGGAACCGAACCCCGCCCGGCCACCGTGAACGGCAGCGACCCGGTGTTGTCGTCGGAGACGGTCACGCCGGCCTGGCGGAGCCCGTCGAGGAGCGTGCCCATCGGCCGGGTCCGGGCATGCGGATCACCGTCGAAGAAGCTGTTCCCCTCGGCCAGCGCCGCGACCGGGGGCACGAATCGCATCACTGTCCCGGCCAGCCCGCAGTCCACCGTGCCGCCGTACAGCGGGCCGGGAGTGACCAGCCAGTCGGCTCCGAGCTCGGCGATGTGCACGCCGAGACTGCTGAGCGCTCCGGCCATCAACAGGGTGTCGCGGGCCCGCAACGGCGCGGTGATCCGGGTCGGGGTCTTCGACAGCGCGGCCAGCACCAGCGCCCGGTTGGTCAGCGACTTCGACCCCGGCAGTTCGATCTGGGCCGCCAGCGGTCCGGCAGCCGTCGGGGCGGGCCAGGTTTCGGCCACGGACGCACCAGATGTCATGGTCACAGTCTGCCGGTAACGTCCATAGACCTGTGTGGGCGGTACGTATCGACCAAGTATTGAGAGAACGTTGGGACGAGCGAGCGGCTCCCGGGAAGGCGCTGCCAGCAGCCTCCGGCCCATCCCTGGGGCACACTGGTTGGCATGTGTGGCCGATATGTCAACGTCGCCTCCACCGGCGACCTCATCGCCGAGTTCGACGTCGAGGAGACGCTGGACGAGGACGTCCCGTCGTCGTGGAATATCGCGCCAACCGATCCGGTCCGAGTCGTGATGCGGCGCCACCCAACGGGTAACAGGGACGCCGGGCCGGTCCGGCAACTGCGCACCGTCCAGTGGGGGCTGCTACCCAGTTGGTCGAAGTCACGCGCCGGTGGCGCCAAGATGATCAACGCTCGCAGCGAGACCGTGGCCAGCAAGCCGAGCTTCAAGGCTGCGGCCGGCCGGCGACGTTGCTTAGCGCCATCCCAGGGTTACTTCGAATGGAAACACGAAGGCGGCCGCAAGATCCCGTACTTCCTGCATGACCCAAGCGATCAGACGCTCGCGATGGCTGGTCTCTACGAGATCTGGCGGGACGACTCGCTGCCCGACGATGACCCGCGTCGGTGGGTGTGGACCTGCACCATCATCACGCGGCCGGCTACGGACGTGCTCGGCGCGATCCATGACCGCTGCCCCGTGCTGGTCCCACCCGAGTTGCGAGAGCAGTGGCTCGACTGCGATGCAGACGACCCGCTGGTCGCCCAGCGCCTGCTCGAGGCAATGCCCGAGCCGCACCTGGAGCCCCGGCTGGTATCGAAGGCGGTCGGCAACGTCAAGAACAACGGGCCCGAACTCATCGAACCCGTCGACGAGGAGCATGAGGACGTACTGCCGCTGTCTCTTGACGACGTGGCCGCAACAGAGACACGACGGTGATCACGGCGAACGCCAGGCCGTCGCCCTGGGACTCTGCTAGATGAGCCGACTGGTCATCGGCACACCCGGCGGTGATGCCTGGGTCGATCTCGATCGCGCGGACGGGTCAGTCCTGCTGGTCATCGGTCACGGGGCGGGCGGATCAGTGGAGTCACCGGACCTGCTCGCGGTCCGCGACCAGGCGGTGGCGGCCGGTATCAGCGTCGCCCGGGTGACCCAGCCCTACCGGGCGGCCGGCAAGAAGGCACCGCCCGCTGCCACAACCCTGGATGCCGCCTGGGTTGCGGTGATCGCCGGCCTCGGGCGCCGCCAGGCCCTCAAGAGCCTCGAGTTCGTATACGCCGGCCGGTCCTCGGGCGCCCGGGTGGCCTGCCGGACGGCCTCGGACAGCGCGATCCGGCCACCGGCTTCGCGGGTCGTGGCACTGGCGTTCCCGGTCCATCCGCCCGGCAAGCCGGAGAAGAGCCGGCTGGACGAACTGGACGCGGTGCCCGTCCCTGTTCTGGTGGTGCAGGGAGCGCAGGACCCGTTCGGGCTGCCCGGTCCCGGGCCCGGCCGGACCGTGATCACGGTGTCGGGCGATCACTCTCTGAAGCGGTCTGCGGACGAGGTGGGCCTGATCGTGGCCCGCTGGCTGACATCCTGACCCGATCGTGTAACAACCGGCATGTCCACCATGCCGGTTGTTACACGATCGGGTTCTGAATGACGGCCAGGGTGCCACCGGTAATTGCAAGCAGGTCCGCCGGCGCCAGTTCGACCTGCAGCCCGCGCTTGCCCGCTGAGACGTAGATGGTCTCGAAGTCCTGGGTGGAGGCGTCTAGCACCACTGGTATCCGGGTCTTGTGCCCGAGCGGGCTGATGCCGCCGAGAACGTAGCCGGTAGCGCGTTGCGCCTTCGCCGGGTCGGCCATTTCGGCCTTCTTGCCACCGGCCGCGGCAGCAAGCGCCTTGAGGTTCAGCTTCGCGGCCACCGGGACGACCGCGCACACTAACCGCCCGTCCAGGGATGCGATCAGGGTCTTGAAGATACGAGTCGGCTGCACCCCGAGCGCCCGAGCCGCCTCCTCGCCATAGGAATCGGCGCGAGCATCGTGCAGGTACGGATGCAGGCGGTGCTGGATTCCGGCTCGGTCCAGCGCAGCCGTCGCGGGTGTGCCACCACTCATGACGCTGATCCTGCCAGGGCCGCGAACCGGGGCGAGCTTGCCGTCAGCACCAAAATCGGACATGCTCGGTGTAGTCATACACGCGTTCCAAACGGGGGAAAGCAAGCTCATGACTGACGGTTACGACTATTCAGCGTCCCGGTCGGGAATCATGGACCAGTGGGAGCACCATGCTCCGAAGGTCCTGATGTCATCGATCGGGCTGTCCATCCTGCTCGGCGTACTCGGCGGGCCGCCCACCGTTGCCAGTGTCACGCTCAGCACGGTCGCATTCGGCGTCCTCGTGGTGAGCGCCCTGCTGATGATCCGACACGGTCGTCGGCTGTGCGAGTCCTGCGCCGCGGCGATTCCGCTCAATGCCACCGAGCAGGCCCAGCGATACCGACGGCGGCTGTGGACCGCCCACGCCGGAGGTCAGCTCAAGCTCGTCGGCCTGTACCTCGCGGTGATGATCTCGTCGAGCCTCCTGTTGACCCAACCGGGCGGGCGCTGGCCGTGGGCCTTGATCCAGACCTCGATGATCTACGTGATAGCCGCGCATGCGACCCACCGGCGGTTGCAGCCTTGGTGTCCGTGGTGCTCGGGGGGCGGTGGCGGTGATGATTTTCGCGTCGAAGCCCCGGATTCGCCCCGTGGGCCCGGTCGGCAGCTCGTCTGATCCGCGGCAACCTGCGGGAATGGAGCGGCAAACTGTGGGAATGGAAAGACCGGCGGCGGGTGTTCACAGTAGTGATGTCCACTGCTGAAAGAAACCGTGCCCCGATGACTCTGGTGTTGGATCGACCCCTGGTTCGCGACGCCGCGAAGCCTCGACATGACCGCAAGGTCATGACCCCCGTAAGCTCTATGGTGCCCGCGAATCCCGGGTCCGAGCCTAAGGGGAGTGCAGCAGTGGCCGAGGAGAGTGTCGAGCAG
>JAVEET010000309.1 GCA_030840295.1 Pseudonocardiales bacterium | reverse complement strand
GCCGCGTGCCTGCGGTCGCCAGCGTGGGGCGAAGAGTCCGGAGAAGGCGGGCACGATGTAGCAGCCGCCGTTGTCGTCCACGGTGCGCGCCAGTGTCTCGATCTCGGCGGCGGTCTGGATGAGTCCGAGGCTGTCGCGGAACCATTGCACCAGGGATCCGGTGATCGCGATAGAGCCTTCGAGTGCATAGACGGCGGGTTCGTCGGCAGGTTGGTATGCGACGGTGGTCAGCATCCCGTGCGTGGACGTGATGAGCTCCTTGCCGGTGTTGAGGAGCAGGAAGCTGCCGGTGCCGTAGGTGCACTTTGCTTCTCCAGCGGCGAAGCAGGTCTGCCCGAACAGCGCAGCCTGTTGGTCGCCGAGGGCGGCGGCGATGGGAACGCCGACGAGTGGACCGCGTGCCGTGCCGTAGCGCTGCAAGGACGGTCGGATTTCGGGCAGGATCTCTTGGGGGATGTCGAAGAAGCTCAGTAACTGTCGGTCCCAGGTCAGGGTGTGGATGTTCATCAGCGTGGTGCGGCTGGCGTTGGTGACGTCGGTGATGTGGACGCCGCCGTCGGGACCGCCGGTGAGGTTCCAGATCAGCCAGGTTTCCATGGTGCCGAAGAGCACCTCGCTGCGTTCGGCTCGTTCGCGCAGGCCAGGAGTCCTATCAAGCATCCAACGCAGGCGCGGCGCGCTGAAGTAGGACGCGAGCGGCAGACCGCTGCGGGCCACTAACTGCGCCGCGGGGAGCTGGGACAGGGTGTCGACCAGCGTGTCGGTGCGGGTGTCTTGCCAGACGATCGCGCGTCGGACCGGTAGGCCGGTGGCACGGTCCCAGACGACCGTGGTTTCGCGCTGGTTGGTGATGCCGACCGCTGCGATGTCGCTGGCGGTAGCTCCGACGTCGGCCATCACCCGCGGAATGATCTTGCCTAGGTTGCGCCAGATCTCGGCCGCGTCGTGTTCGACCCAGCCCGGCTTCGGGTAGTACTGGCGGTGCTCGAGCTGCGCGACGGATACGAGTTGCCCGCTGTGGTCGAACAGGATCGTGCGGGTGGAGGTTGTCCCTTGATCGATTGACATCACGAATCGCGGTGACATGCACGCTCGCTTTCCCTGTGGCGGGCTGGATTCGCGGGGTGGTTCATCGTGTGGCCCGGGCGGTGCCGAGATCGCGGGTGATGGATCGAGCGCAGTCGCGTACCTGAGCGGTCATCCGCGGCCGCGCTCGTCCCGTGGTGTCACACAGCCGGTCGGCGTGGCCGTGAACGGCGACCGCCGCGACCACGAGGCCTCCATAGCCATAGATCGGCGCGGCGATACTGGCCTGGCTGGCCGCGTATTCGCCGGATTCCACGGCGTACCCCTGCCCGCGAACCTCGCCGAGATCGCGGGCCAGCTGGGTCGGTTCGGTGACGGTCCGGGCCGTGAACGCCGGTAGCTCACTGGCCAGCAGGGCGGCCGCTGCTGGGTGATAGGCCAGCAGCGCCTTGCCCAGCGCGGTGGCGTGGGCGGGCAGGAGCGCGCCGACGTCAGCGGTTTGGGGCGAGTCGTCGGGGCGGAACACGTGATGTACGACGAGTACTTCGCCGCTTAGCAGCATCCCGACCCGCACGGTCTCGCCGGTTCGTGCGGCCAGCGGGTCGGCCCAGTTCAGGCTGCGGGCGCGCAGCTCGTTGACATCGAGGTGGCCCGAGCCGAGGTCGAGCCGAACCGCGCCGAGCTGGTACTTGCCGGTCGCGCGGTCTTGTTCGACGAAGCCCACGTCTTGCAGCGTGCGCAGGATGCCATGGGTGGTTCCTTTCGCCAGTTGCAGGGACGCCGAAATCTCGGCCAGCCCGAGCCGAACCGGGCTCATAGCGAGCAGTCGCAGGGTCGCGGCTGCGCGCTCTATGGACTGGATGGGGCCGGGCACGGCGCGATCCTATGTCCTGCCGCAGTGTCCTGCGCCACAGCAAGCGTTCGACAATGCCGACCGTTGGGTGTTGGTTGGCTACCCACCCGGGCTTAGCGTTCCCGCCAGTCGTAACGCGCCGTCATATTCCCGACACATCGAGGAGAACCCGTGGCATCGACGTCAACCAGAACCCAGAAAGAACATCACGTCGTCCATCAGGACAATCTGGATCTCCCGTCCGGATCCCTTCGAGTGCCCGGCATGGTCGGGGAGCTGGCCGCGGAGTTCCTCGGCACGTTCATTCTGATCCTGTTCGGCGTCGGTGTCGTGGCGCAGGTGGTGGCCGGTGGTATCGGCGACCACGACAGCATCGCCTGGGGCTGGGGGGTGGGAGTCACACTCGGGATCTATGTCGCGGGACGGGTCAGCGGCGCGCACCTCAATCCCGCGGTCAGTGTCGCGTTGGCGTTGTTCCAGGACTTCCCGTGGCGCAAGGTGGTGCCCTACTCGGTCGCTCAACTCGCCGGTGCATTCGTGGCTGCGCTGGTGGTGCGGTGGAACTACGGCGAGGTGATCGGCAAGCTCGACCCGGGCCACACGATCAAATCCCAAGGCATCTTCTCCACCCTGCCCGGCAACGGCTCGGCCCCGGTCAGCGACATGGGCGCGTTACGCGACCAGATCATCGGCACTGCGATCCTGGTCTTCCTGATATTCGCGATCACCGATGCGCGCAACTCCGCCCCGTTGGCGAACCTGACGCCGCTGATCGTGGGCCTGCTGGTTGTCGCCATCGGAATGGCGTGGGGCACCGACGCGGGGTATGCGATCAACCCGGCGCGTGACCTCGGACCGCGGCTGGCCTCGTTCTTCACCGGCTATCACGGGTCCTTCCGCGACCAGTACGGCAGCCTGTATTTCTGGATACCGATCGTCGGCCCGCTGATCGGCGGCGCCGTAGGTGGTGGCCTCTACAAGTACGGCCTGCAGCGTTTCCTGCCCTCGGCCGAGCCCGTCGCCGCGGCCTGAACCGTCCATCCACCCTCAACCTTGCAGGAGTAGTTATGGCTGATTTCGTCGGTGCCATCGACCAGGGCACCACCAGTACTCGGTTCATGCTGTTTGACCACGGCGGTAACGAGGTCGGAAAACACCAGCTCGAGCACGAGCAGATCCTGCCCCAGGCGGGCTGGGTCGAGCACAGCCCGATCGAGATCTGGGAACGGACCAGCTCGGTGATCCAGACGACGATGAACGGTCTGGGGCTGGCCGCATCGGATCTGGCCGCCCTCGGTATCACCAACCAGCGCGAGACCACCGTCGTCTGGAACCGCAAAACCGGCCGTCCGTACTACAACGCCATCGTGTGGCAGGACACCCGCACCGACCGGATCGCCAGCGCGCTGGAGCGTGAGGGCAAGGGCGACGTGATCCGACAGAAGGCTGGCCTGCCGCCGGCGACGTACTTCTCCGGCGGCAAGATCCAGTGGATCCTGGAGAACGTCCCCGGCGCCCGCGCCGACGCCGAAACCGGCGACGCCCTGTTCGGTAACACCGACAGCTGGGTGATGTGGAACCTGACCGGCGGCGTCAACGGAGGGGTGCACGTCACCGACCTCACCAACGCCAGCCGCACCATGTTGATGAACCTGGAGACCCTGGATTGGGATGAGGAGCTGCTCGGCTTCTTCGACATCCCCCGCGCGATGCTGCCGCAGATCAGGCCCTCCTCAGACCCGACCCGGTACGGGGAGGTGGTGGCACCGGCGGGGTTCGCCGGCATCCCGCTCACCGGCATCCTCGGTGATCAGCAGGCCGCCATGGTAGGGCAGGTCTGCTTCGCCCCGGGCGAGGCGAAGAATACCTACGGCACCGGCAATTTCCTGCTGTTGAACACCGGCACCGAACTCGTGCGCAGCAAGAACGGCCTGCTCAGCACCGTGTGTTACCAGTTCGGCACCGACAAGCCGGCCTATGCCCTGGAGGGTTCGATCGCGGTGACCGGGTCGGCGGTGCAGTGGTTGCGCGACCAGCTGGGCATCATTTCCGGTGCCGCCGAGATCGAGGCCCTGGCCGAGGGCGTCGCCGACAACGGCGGGATCTATTTCGTGCCCGCGTTCTCCGGCCTGTTCGCCCCATACTGGCGCAGCGATGCCCGCGGCGCGATCGTCGGGCTGTCCCGCTTCAACACCAACGCCCACCTGGCCAGGGCCACCCTGGAATCGATCTGCTACCAGAGCCGGGATGTCTCTGAGGCGATGGAAGCCGACTCCGGAGTCCACCTGGACGTGCTCAAGGTGGACGGCGGGGTGACCGTCAACAGCCTGTGCATGCAGATGCAGGCCGATGTGCTCGGTGTGCCGGTGAGCCGGCCGGTGGTCGCCGAAACCACCGCCCTGGGCGCGGCCTACGCCGCCGGCCTGGCCGTCGGCTTCTGGAAAGACACCAACGAGCTGCGGGCGAACTGGAACGAGTCCCAGCGCTGGATGCCGCAATGGTCTGACGAGCAACGCGCCAGCGGCTACTCCGGCTGGAAGAAGGCCGTCGAGCGCACCCTGGACTGGGTCGACGTTGAATAGCCGAGAGCAACCCTGCGCCATGCCGAGCGCAACCTGGCTGAGCGACATCCGTTGAACTCTTGAGCGAAGGAACGATTGATGTGAGCACGACGAAGCAACCCTTGAGCCCGGCCGGCCGCTCGAACGCACTGATGAGATTGAGCAACGACGAGCTGGACGTCCTGATCATCGGCGGTGGTGTCGTAGGCGCCGGGTGTGCGCTGGATGCGATCACCCGCGGGCTGAAGGTGGGACTGGTGGAGGCCCAGGACTACGCCTCCGGAACCTCGAGCCGCTCAAGCAAACTGTTCCACGGCGGCCTGCGTTACCTTGAGCAGTTCAACTTCCCCCTCGTGTTCGAGGCCCTGAAAGAACGCTCGCTGGTGCTCAACACGTTATGCCCTCACCTGGCCCGACCTGTGCCGTTCATCTACCCACTAGAAAAGGTCATCGACCGAAGCTACGTCGGCCTGGGCATCGGGGTCTATGACGTGATGGGCGCTGGGCGCGGCGTGCCCGCCCATCACAAACACCTGAGCCGCCGGAAGACGATGGAGTCCTTCCCATCCGGTAGAAGGTCAGCCATCCGAGGCTCGATCCGTTTCTACGAGGGACAGGTCGACGACGCCCGACACACCATGATGATCGCCCGCACCGCCGCCGTCTACGGCGCGCTGTGCGTCAACAGCACCCGAGTCACCGGCTTCCTGCGCGAAAACGACCGCGTCGCCGGCGCTCAGGTGAAGGACCTGGAGACCGGACACGAATTCCAGGTCCGCGCCCGCCAGATCATCAACGCCGCCGGCGTATGGACCGACGAGATCCAGACCATGGTCGGCGGCAGGGGCCAGTTTCAGGTCCGGGCATCCAAGGGCGTCCACCTCGTCGTCCCCAGAAACCGGATCAACTCCGCCACCGGCATCATTACCCGGACCGAGAAGAGCCTGCTGTTCATCATCCCCTGGGCAAGCCATTGGATCATCGGCACCACCGACACCGACTGGACCCTCGACCTGGCCCACCCCGCAGCCAGTCAAACCGACATCGACTACCTGCTCGGACACGCCAACACGCTGCTGCAGGACCCGCTGACCCGAGAAGACGTCGTCGGTGTCTACGCCGGACTCCGACCGCTGCTGTCCGGCGAATCCGACTCGACCAGCACGTTGTCCCGCGAACACGCAGTCTCCAGCCCCGTGCGCGGCCTCACCGTCGTCGCCGGCGGCAAATACACCACCTACCGCGTGATGGCCAAAGACGCAGTCGACGCCGCCGTCCACGGCCTGGAACGCACCGTCCCCAAATCCTGCACCGAACGGATACCCCTCATCGGAGCCGAGGGGTATTTCGGCGCCTTCAACTCCCGCCAGCTCACCGCAGACCGAACCGGGCTGCACGTGTCCAAGATCGAGCACCTACTCGGACGCTACGGCACCCTGTCCTACGAGCTGCTCGACCTGATCGCTGAACACCCCGAACTCGGCCAACCATTGACCAGCGCGCCGGAATATCTGAAGGCCGAGGCGTATTACGCGGCCAGCCACGAAGGCGCCCTGCACCTGGAGGACGTCCTCACCCGCCGGACCCGGATCTCGATCGAGGTCCCCGACCGCGGCGAAGTCGCCGCGCGTGAGGTTGCCGACCTGATCGCGCCCGTCCTGGGATGGAAAAACGAAGACATCGAGCGAGAAGTCGAGCACTACCGCCTACGGGTCGAAGCCGAGCGCGACTCACAGAAACAACCCGACGACCATACCGCCGACGCCGCCCGGCTCGGCGCACCCGACGTCCGACTCGGGACCGACACCACTGCGCGACGAGAGGGCTCGCCCCCGCGATGAACGCGGCCGGCGAACCGGATCGCGGCGACATACGAGCCCGCAACTCACACGTGGCCGTCGGCTCATCCGACGGCCACGGGTTCGCCTCGCTGCGCCAGCCCGCGACCCCACGTCTGGAGCGTTAGGCCCTCGGTCGAGCCATGCGCCGGCCCACCGAATTGCCACGGACGACCCCGGCTCGATAGCTAAACCAAGAGTTGCACGGCTTCGGGTCCAGCCCGGACCGCGTGGCAGGTTTCCAGACGGATACCTCCTGACGCGCAAGACCGAGGTGGAAATCTGACCCGCCAGATGAAGCCGGCCGCCGACCATCAGTGGAGATGGATCACTCGCGGACCGCCGACGGCACCGCCGAGATTGGTCAGGCGGTCAGCCAGTACCGCGAAGACCGCCACGATCAGTACGACCGCGGCGCCTGCCACGAACGAGCCGCCCCGGCCTCTGCCGTGGGCTGCAGCTGTCCTCAGTCGAGGGCTGGCTGCGAGTGGAAGTAGCGCAGCGACGGCGGTCGTGAGCAAGGCGGTGGGCTCGAGGCCAGTGTGCTGAAGCGCCTCTGACCGCCCGACGTCTGGACCGAACGGCAGACCGACGATCCACACGGACACCATGAGGAAGCTGATCACCACCGCTGCGCGGTAGGCGAGTTCTGACGGTCGGAGCATCAGCAGGACCGAAAGCCCGCCCTCCGCCGCGCTGATCACGATCGTCAAGATCCCCGCGGCGAACCAGTGCGAGAAGTGGTCGTCGATCTGAAACGTGTTGCTGATCTCGGCGGCGAGCAGACAGCTGATGGCAACGGCCCGGAGCGTCCATGGCCAAGCTGGCAGCATCCACTGTTGCGGATCTGCCTCCTTCGAGGATGGGGCGGCAGAACTGGTCATGGCCAAGGCACGACCTCGAACTGCGTCATCATCATGTTGTCTTCGTGGGACAGGTTGTGGCAGTGGAATACGTACGTTCCGGTAAACCGGCTGCTGAACTTCATCACCACCCGGATGCTCTCATCCGGCCCTAGCGCGACGGTGTCCTTGGGGCCGCGCTCGAAAGGTCTCGGTGGGGCACCGTTTCGGTCGAGGATCAGGTACTGCACGAGGTGCACGTGAACGGGATGCCGCCAACCGCCCGACTTGT
>JAVEET010000170.1 GCA_030840295.1 Pseudonocardiales bacterium | reverse complement strand
CTGCTCGAGGGTGGCCGCTGCTGATGCTCGTCCGGCGGCATCGACGCCCGGGCGGCACTCGACGTTCACGGTGAGCCGATCGAGCCGGTCCGGCCGTTCGAGCACACATTGGAACTGCGGGGACAGCATGGCTATGCCCAGGATCAGCTCCTCGATCTGGCTGGGAAACAGGTTCACGCCCCGCAGGATGATCATGTCGTCGGTGCGCCCGGTGACCTTCTGCATCCGGCGCATGGTGCGAGCGGTGCCCGGCAGCAGCCGCGTCAGGTCGCGGGTGCGGTAGCGGATCACCGGCATCGCCTCCTTGGTCAAGGAGGTGAACACCAGCTCGCCCGCTGTGCCGTCAGGCAGAACTTCGCCGGTCAGCGGATCGATGATCTCGGGATAGAAGTGGTCTTCCCAGATGTGCAGGCCGTCCTTGGTCTCGACACATTCCTGCGCCACACCGGGCCCCATCACTTCGGACAGGCCGTAGATGTCGACGGCATCGATGGCCATCCGGCGCTCGAGTTCGCCGCGCATCTGCTCCGTCCACGGTTCGGCTCCGAACACCCCGACCCGAAGGGAGCTCTCGCGCGGATCGATACCTTGGCGCTCCATGGCGTCCACGATGGTCAACATGTAGGACGGCGTTACCAGAATCGCGTCAGGACGGAAGTCGGTGATGAGCTGGACCTGACGCTCGGTCATGCCACCGGACATCGGGATCACGGTGCACCCGAGCCGCTCGGCGCCGTAGTGTGCGCCAAGCCCGCCGGTGAACAGACCGTATCCGTAGGCCACGTGCACGCGATCGCCCGCCCTGATGCCTGCCGCGTACAGCGATCGCGCGATCAGATCGGCCCAGTTGTCGAGGTCCTTGGCCGTGTAGCCCACCACCGTGGGCCGGCCGGTGGTGCCGCTGGAGGCATGGATCCGCGACACCTGATCCATCGGCACCGCGAACATGTCGAAGGGGTAGTTGTCACGCAGGTCGGCCTTGGTCGTGAAGGGGAACAGCGATAGATCGCTGAGCTGACGCAGATCGCGGGGCGAAACTCCGTTGGCGTCGAAGGCCTTTCGGTAATGTTCGACGTTGTCGTAGGCGTGTTGCAGGGACCAGCGGATGCGCTCCAGTTGCAACGCGGCGAGCTGTTCCCGCGGCACGGACTCGATCGGTGCGAACGTCTCAGACATCGTGGCGGTCCTTCCATTACCGAACGAGCGTTCGGTGCAGTATTCTGCACCACGACGGAGGTCTGCACAAGCGCGCGATGACGCGATTCGCCTGTAAGAATGCAGCTATGACTGTCTCCGCGAAGGGTGCTCAAGCTCGTCGTGGCCGCCCGGGATACGACCTCGACTCGTTGCTGGCGGTGGTCGTGACCGTATTCAACGAACGCGGCTATGACGGCACCAGCATGGAGGACCTGTCGGCCAAGCTGGGTATCGGGAAGTCCTCCATCTACCACCATGTGGACGGCAAGGAAGACCTGCTCCGGATGTCGCTCGACCGCGCGCTGGACGCGCTGTTCGCAGTCACCGAGGAGCCCGCCACGACCGCTGGGCCGGCAATCGATCGCCTCGAGCAGCTGGTCCACCGGAGTGTCGAGGTGCTAATAGCGGAACTGCCCTATGTCACGCTGCTGGTCCGGGTCCGCGGCAACACGCCGGTGGAACTCCGGGCGCTGGCCAGGCGGCGGGAGTTCGACCGGCTGGTCGGTGATCTTGTGCAGGAAGCAGCCGAGCAGGGGGATCTGCGCACGGACGTCGACCCCGCGGTTATCAGCCGGCTGCTCTTCGGCACCGTCAATTCGTTGACCGAATGGTACCGACCCCGGCGCGGCATCAGCCCGGACGAAATCGCCGCTGCGGTGGTCAAGGTGGCCTTCGGCGGTCTGCGCACGACGAGCTGACGTCGATGCGCGCAGTGCGCGCCCCGAACAGCGCCGGCTGGTCGCCGCGAACAGCTGTGTCAGGACCCGCTGATGAGTTGCCACGGTGTGTCCGACGGCGTCAGGACGGGTGCTCCGGGCGCGTCGCCCTGGGTCCACCACTTCGCCTGGTACCCGACACCTTCGAAGAGCACCCGATCGCCACCGGTGTAGACCTTCGACGAGCTCCAGTTGGGATACGTGCCGGCCTTGAGCGTCGGCGTCGCTACCGGATGTTCGCCCGGCAAGACCGGCCCGATCAGCGTCCAGGGGGTGTCTGACGGTGCCGCAACAGGGGCATCGGGAGTGTCGCCCTGGGTGTACCACTTGGCTTGGTAGACGTTGTGATGCCAGACGATCTTGCTGTTCTTCGGATAGGACTGGGCCGGGTTCCAGATGGCGTAGGGCGACATAGCCGGATTATCGGTCGAGGTTGCCGCGGTCTCAGGCAGGCTGCTCGTGCTCGGGGCCAGAGTCGTCGAGAGCGGCGCAGTGGGGGTCGACGGCTGATCATTGCTGAAGGCGCTGAAGACCTTGGTGAACGCCCCGAGGCTCTGGCTCACGCCGCTGCAGTTGTCGGAGACGACTTCGACGTTGGCGTAGTTCGGCCCGCACGGCTTGTCCCGGTTCACCGACCACATCGAGACCCGTCGCAGTTTTTGCTGGCGGGCGAAGGCGATCAGCGCGGTGGCGTCGGTCAGCTCGAACCGCTGGTTGGCGATGTCGTTCTGGCCGATCATCGGGGTCGCCCCGATCCGTTGCCAGGCCTGCTCGGCGGTCAGGGCCGAACCGGCCGTCGCGTAGGCGGCCCGCAGTTGTTGTTGGAGAGCCGTGAGCGCAAGGGCACCCGCGTCGGCCATGCTCTGGCCCGGTGCCAGCGGCTGGCCGTAGTCCATGGTCATGCCGTTCACGCCGGCGAGGTCGACGTGTGCAGCGAGCATCGCGTCCAACACCACCCGGCCTTGGGAGCTCAGCCCGGACGCGTCCACCGGCAGCGTCAGCCAGACCGTAATCGGCCGTCCGGCGGCTGCTTCTGCTTGCTGAACCTGCTGAATGGCCATCGCGCGCCGAGCGGCGACAGCCGGTGTGGAAGCCGTCGCTCCCTCGATGTCCAGATCGATGGAACCGACGGAATACCGGTCGATGACGGAGCGGTATGCGGTGGCGAGTTGGCCGATATCCCGGCAGCCGATACCGAGTTCGGAGTTGGCCGCGCCACCGAACGACACCGACACCTCGCCGCCCCGCTGCCGCAACCGGGCGATGCGCCGATCGAGATCCATCCCACTCGCCGCCGCTGCGAGTGAGTAGGCGCCACCCCAACTCGGCTGGCACGCCGATCCGGGGGAGCTGACCACGAACCCGAGCACCAGGTTGGTCGAAGCCGATACCGCCGGATCCTCGAAGGCGAACTCCGGCGTGGCCGTGACGTCGACGTACGGCGCGAAGGAGGAGGCAGGCACGGTCGCGACCACCGAACGACTGGCGCTGCGGAACCCGACGAGTGACGTGCCGATGGCGCCCACCACCACGAGAACACCGAGGATCCGGATCTTGGACAGGCGTCGACCCGGTTCGGGGGACTGCGCATATTCACCGACGGCGGCGGCATGTGCGCGCTCTTCGGGAGTCATCGACGTCTCGCTCCGATCGTGATGGCGGCCGGGACGCCGGCTGTCCCAGGCGCTTGACCCGGTGTTGTCAGGTTACGTTAACTCTCTGTGAGATGTATGGTATCTGTCAAGTCAGGATTTCACATCACT
This sequence comes from Pseudonocardiales bacterium, assembly GCA_030840295.1. Classification (GTDB taxonomy): domain Bacteria; phylum Actinomycetota; class Actinomycetes; order Mycobacteriales; family Jatrophihabitantaceae; genus Jatrophihabitans_A. The sequence continues at coordinate 2,353 of JAVEET010000170.1, read as the reverse complement.
GCACGGCCACGGGGACACACACACTGCCGTCCACTGCACAGGAGAAATGCATGAGCTCGACCATCGGCAAGCGTGCGTCCAAGCGCCAGTGGGGTTCGGACAAACGCGTCGACCCGCTGCCTGCTGTTGCACCGGCCGCCAGCGATGCCCTGATCGCGCTGGGTCGACTGGGTATCGTGCTGACCGTACTGGCGTGGGCCGGCTACATTTTCGTGACCGTGCTCTCGCAGTTCGTCAACCGCGGCTTCCAGGGCATGCGGTTCACCTCCGAGACCGCCGGTTACGTCGTCATCATGTCCTTTCTCACACTGTCGTCACTGATGTACCTCGTCGCCCGGCAAGGCGCCCTGTACCGGACGCGCGCCCATCGACGGGTGCCCCGCGCCGTCATCGACGAGTCTTTCGACACCTCCCTGCCAACCATGACCGTGCTCGTTCCCTCGTACCGGGAGGAGGTCACGACGGTCCGCAAGACGCTGTTGTCGGCCGTCCTGCAGGAGTATCCGTACCTGCGCGTCGTCCTCCTGCTCGATGACCCGCCGAACCCGAACAGCCGGCAGCATGCCGAGTCGCTGGCCGCGGCGCGAGGCCTGGCCGCCGAATTGACGGAGTGGCTGGCCGAACCACGTGAGCGGTTCGCCCGCTCGCTGGAGCAGTTCGAGACCTCCTCCGCCCCCGGAGACCAACCGGCCGACCGACTGCGGGCGCTCGGTCTCGAGTACGGCTGGGCCGCGGCGTGGCTGAGGATGCGGGCCGAGCAAGAGTTCATCGACGACCACGTCGACCGGTTCTTCGCCGAACGGGTCCTCGGTGTGCTGGCCGACGACTTCGCCGAGGTCAGCGACGCGTTGGAGGCGGCCGCCGACGAAGGCGGGGTCATTCCGCACGCACGCATGCTGCAGCTGTACCGCCGGCTGGCCTGGACCTTCCGCGGCGAACTCACCTGGTTCGAGCGAAAGCTGTACGCATCGCTGTCGCACGAGGCGAACAAGGCCATGAACCTCAACAGCTACATCGGCTTGATGGGCCGTAGCTTCGAACCCCGGGACACGCCCGAAGGCCTGGTCCTGGCACCTTCGGCCAACACCGGCTCGATCGTGATCCCGGATGCGGACTTCCTGCTCACGCTGGACGCCGATAGCGTGCTGCTGCCGGAATACTGTCTGCGCCTGGTCCACCTGATGGGACAGCCGGAGAACTTCCGGCTCGCGGTTTCGCAAACGCCCTACTCTGCGTTCCCGGGGTCCATTACCCGGATGGAACGACTGGCCGGTGCCACTACGGACCTGCAGCACATCGTTCATCAGGGCATGAGCTATTACGAGGCCACCTTCTGGGTCGGGGCGAACGCGGTCATCCGCAAGAAGGCCCTCGATGACATCGTCGAGGTGGAACATCAGGGCGGCCACGAGATCCGCCGTTACGTCCAGGACCGCACGGTCATCGAGGACACCGAATCGAGCTTGGACCTCAGCATTCACGGCTGGCGGCTGATCAACTACCCGGAGCGCCTGAGCTACTCGGCCACCCCGCCGGACTTCGGATCCCTCAGCATCCAGCGCCGTCGCTGGGCAAATGGCGGCCTGCTGATCCTGCCGAAGCTCTGGCGCGACAGTCGGGAACGGACGAAGCGCGGCGAGCACGGCAGTGCCCTGCAGTTGCTGCTGCGGATCAACTACATGGCCTCGACCTGTTGGAGCAGCATCGGCCTGGTGTTCCTGCTGGCCTACCCGTTCGACAGCAAACTGCTCAGCCCGCTGGTCGTCTTGGCGGCCTTGCCTTACTTCCTGGCCATGGCCAGCGATCTGAAACGATGCGGGTACAAGCGCACCGACATCTTGCGAATCTACGGATTCAACCTGATCCTGCTACCGGTGAACCTGGCCGGCGTCCTCAAGTCGATGCAGCAGGCCATCACGGCCAAGAAGATCCCGTTCGCCCGGACGCCCAAGGTCAGTGACCGGACCGCGACCCCGTTGCTGTTCGCGTTGTCGCCGTTCCTCATCATTTCTTACTCGCTGCTTACACTCTGGCGGGACTTTCACCATGCGAACTGGGGGAATGCTGCCTTCGCCGGTTTCAATGCGATCGCCGCGAGCTACGCGGTGATGGCGTTGATGGGCGTCCGCAATGCGCTGGTCGACGTCTGGCTGGGCTTCGTCGAGCACCTCTACGTCACCGAAAAGCCGGCTGGGGCCAAGCCGGCCCGCGCGGGGTCGCTCGGACGTCGGGGCCGCACTGCTCCGGTGCCGGCGGTGGTGGGCTGGCAGGACGTGCTCTACCGCGGGGCCGCCGCGACGGCCACTGGCGCGCATGTGTCCGACGGCACCGGATCCTTCCGGATCCTCGCGGC
>JAVEET010000267.1 GCA_030840295.1 Pseudonocardiales bacterium | reverse complement strand
GCTGGCAGCGTCACCGTGCCCGGTGTTACACGATCGGGTCTGTGACGGCCGGTTCCACGAGTTCGATGAGGACGCCGCCGGCATCCTTGGGGTGGATGAAGTTGATCCGTGAGTCCGCCGTGCCCCTGCGGGGTTCGTCGTAGAGCAATCGCAGTCCCTTTGCGCGCAACTCGGCCGAGGTGGCCTCGATGTCATCGACGGTGTACGCCAACTGCTGCAGTCCCGCACCGTTGCGTCCGATGAACTTGGCAATCGTGGAGTTCTCGTCGAGCGGAGCCAACAGCTGGATTCGCGTGGTGCCGTCACCCACGGCCAGCATTGCCTCCCGGACCCCCTGCTCGGCGTTCGTCTCCTCGTGCACGCTCCTGATGCCGAAGGTCGCGGCGTAGAACTCGATGGCCCGGTCCAGATCGGGTACCGCGATGCCGACGTGATCGATGCGCAGGATGGTCATCCGCCCATGGTGGCGACCGTAAACGTATGCAGGAAGGTCCGCGTGGCCTTCCTCATAGCTTTCCGCCCTGCCACTGGGGCGCCGCATGGTTATCGTGGTGCTACTGCGCCCGAGATTCGGATCAATTCAAAGCCGAAGGCACCTCGCGGCGAACACGCAGCCACACCGCTGACACCGGTGAACGTACCTGCCGAGCAGCATCCATGGAGGACTCATGTCAGACCGCACATCCGTCATCGTCGGTGGCGCCCGGACCCCGATGGGTCGCCTGCTCGGCTCGCTCAAGGATTTCTCCGCACCGGCGCTGGGCGGTATCGCCATCCGGGCGGCTCTGGAAAAGACCGGGATCGATCCAACCCAGGTGCAGTATGTGATCATGGGCCAGGTCCTGCAGGCCGGCGACGGCCAGGGTCCGGCCCGGCAGGCCGCGGTTGCCGGCGGTATCCCGATGAGTGTCCCCGCGGTAGCCATCAACAAGCTGTGCCTGTCCGGCATCAATGCCATCGCGATGGCGGACCAGCTGATCCGGCTCGGGGAGTACGACATCGTCGTCGCCGGTGGCCAGGAGTCGATGACCCAGGCACCACATCTGCTGACCGGATCCCGGGAGGGCTTCAAGTACGGCGATGTCACCATGCGCGATCACATGGCTTACGACGGGCTGTGGGATGCCTTCACCGACCAGGCGATGGGGGCCCTCACCGAGGACGCGAACGTGGCCGACCAGGAGTTCACGCGCGACGAGCAGGACGCGTTCGCGGCCCGCAGCCACCAGCTTGCGGCCCAGGCCTGGAAGAACGGCGTGTTCGATGACGAGGTCGCGACCGTCCTGATCCCGCAGCGCAAGGGCGACCCGATCGAGTTCCGTGACGACGAAGGGGTCCGCGGCGATACCACCGTCGAGTCGCTGGCCCGGCTCCGCCCGGCATTTCGCAACGACGGCACGATCACCGCGGGATCGGCCTCGCAGATTTCCGACGGAGCGGCCGCGGTAGTCGTCATGAGCAAGGCAAAGGCCGAGGAGCTGGGGGTCCAATGGCTCGCCGAGATCGGCGCAGCCGGGTCGGTGGCCGGACCTGATTCGAGCCTGCAGTCCCAGCCGGCCAACGCGATCAAGCTGGCCAGCGACAAGCAGGGCATCGCGGTGTCGGACCTCGATCTCATCGAGATAAACGAGGCGTTCGCCGCGGTCGGACTCGCTTCGACCAAGCAGCTGGGTGTCGACCCGCAGATCGTCAACGTAAACGGTGGCGCCATTGCGGTCGGTCACCCGATCGGGATGTCGGGCGCCCGTATCGTCCTGCACCTTGCCCTGGAGCTGAAGCGTCGCGGTGGCGGTATCGGCGCGGCCGCGCTGGGTGGTGGCGGCGGCCAGGGCGACGCGCTGATCATCACCGTCCCGAAGGCGTAGTCGGGTGAGCCCGCGGCGCGGCACGGCAACGCTGCCCCGACGGGCTTGGCCTTCCAACTAGGAATTGGCGGACGAACGACCTTGGTGGTCTTGCGACGGCGAACGGTGGACGTGCCCGAGCTGGTGCAACGCGCTCGACAGGCTGATCCCAGGGCGGTGGCCCGCCTCATCACGCTGGTGGAGAGCAACTCACCGCTGCTGCGAGAAGTTGCCGAGACCTTGATGCCGTTCACCGGTCAGGCCCAGGTCGTCGGCCTGACTGGCTCGCCAGGTGTCGGCAAGTCGACCTCGACCGCGGTCCTGGTCGGCGCGCTGCGGGCGGCCGGTAAGCGGGTCGGCGTGCTCGCCGTCGATCCGTCGTCGCCGTTCTCCGGGGGTGCGCTGCTGGGCGACCGGGTACGGATGCAGGATCACGCCACCGACCCGGGGGTGTTCATCCGATCGATGGCCACCCGGGGCCATCTCGGCGGGCTGTCGGCAGCCGCACCACAGGCCTTGCGGGTCCTCGACGCGGCCGGCTGCGACGTGATCCTGATCGAGACGGTCGGCGTCGGCCAGTCCGAGGTCGAGATCGTCCGTCAGGCGGATACCACGATGGTGCTGATCGCCCCTGGTATGGGAGACGGCATCCAGGCGGCCAAGGCGGGCATTCTCGAGATCGCGGATGTGTTCGTGATCAACAAGGCCGATCGGGACGGCGCCGACCAGGTGGCCCGTGACCTGCGCTACATGCAGTCCTTGGGGGGCACGCACTCCGAGCCAGGCGGCTGGCGGGCGCCGATCGTCAAAACCGTCGCGGCTCGCGGCGAGGGCGTCGAGGATGTGGTGGCGGCCATCGACAAGCACCGCGACTGGATGCAACGGCACGGTGAGCTGCTGCGCCGGCGACAGGCCCGGGCGGCAGCCGAGATCGAGGCAATCGGAGTCGAAACGGTCCGCACCCGGTTCGCCGAGATCCATGGCGCGGCGGCCGTCGGCCGGCTGGCTGAGCGGGTCGCGGCGGGCACCCTCGATCCGTACTCTGCCGCCGACGAGCTGGTGGCCTCGCTCACCGCGTCACCCGACGGTTCCGCGGGTAGCCGTTCAGACGCCGGCGGCTGACTGCTCCACCTCCAGCAGCGATGCCTCGTGCATCTGGGCCTCGTAGGCGTGGTAGCCGCCACGCAGTCCGAACAGTCGTTTCGACAGCAACAGGTACAGGACCGCGGCCACGTTCAGCAGGAAAGCTCCTAGCCGCAGCAGGGTGACCTTCTCGCTCAACTCGTAGATCTCCAACGGCAGGAACAACGATGTGGCCACCACGGCGAAATACTCGCCCCAGCGTTTGAGCAGCCACAGCCCGACACCCTCGATGAGTTGCAGAACCCCGTAGAAGAGCAGGAAAGCCGCCACCAGATTGAGGGTTGAACCCTTCGCGTTGAGAGCCTTCTCGATCGAGTGGATGAGGCCGGAGTCGGTGGCGTTCCAACCGAGCTGATCGAACAACGGTTTTGCTGCGCTCAGATCTTTCTCGAAGAGCTGCCGGACGCTGACCTGGCTCGACTTGAACTGCAGTATGGCAGCGCCTAGGAGCAGGATCAGCAAGCCGCGGACGAAGCGCTCGATGGCCAGGAACCGCAGCACGAATGCCGATCGCAGTGCCTTGCCGCGCAGCAGCACCGGCGCATCGTCGGCCGGTCCGGCGCCTGCCGGATCACCGAGGACATAGCTGCCGCAGCGTAGGCAGCGCCAGGCGTCACCCAGTGGAGTGGTGGCCTCCAGCCTCGCTCGGTACTGCTCCTCGGTCGGGGCATAGGTGACGTGCCCGGCTCGGGAGCAGCTGCGCAGATTCCAGTCCACGCGCCGACTTTAGCGGGCACGAGGGTGGCGGCCATCGCGACGCGGCATGACTGGGCTGAACGCGATCAGAGGTTGAACGCGATCAGCGGCTGAACGCGATCAGCGGCTGAACGCGATCAGCGGTAAGCCGAGATGCCGGTCAATTGCTCGCCCAGTACGAGCGTATGCACCTCATGGGTGCCCTCGTAGGTGTACACCGTTTCGAGATTCACCGCGTGCCGCAGCACCGGGTATTCGGTGGTGATGCCGGAACCGCCGAGAATGCTGCGGGCTTCCCGGCACACTTCTAGCGCTGCTCGCACGTTGTAGAACTTGCCGAAACTAATCTGATGCGGCTCGATCCGGTGTGCATCCTTGAGCTCGCACAGCCGGCGGGCCACCAGTTGCATGTTCTGCACGGTGACGGCCAGTTCGGCCAGTTTCCGTTGCGTCAACTGAAAGGACGCGATCGGCTTGCCGAACTGCACCCGGCTACCGGCATAGTCGAGAGTGCTGGCCAGGGCGTCCCGGGCAGCTCCCACGACGCCGTTGACGATACCGAAGCGGGCCTCGGTCAGGCAGCCCAGCGGCGCCCGCAGTCCTCGAGCCTCCGGCAGCTGCGCGCCGGCCGGCAGGCGTACCTCATCGATGCTGAGCTCGGACGTGATCGAGGCCCGCAGCGAGATCTTGTGGTGCACGTCGGTGGCGGAGAACCCGGGGGTACCTTTCTCGATCAGGAAACCACGGATGCCCTCGTCGGTACGGGCCCACACCACGGCGACGTCGGCGATCGAGCCGTTGGTGATCCACATTTTCGATCCGTGCAGGATCCAGTCGGCGTCCTGGCCGGCTCCGTCGCGGCGCGCGTACGTGCGCATCGAGCCGGGGTCGGAACCAGCGTCTGCCTCCGTCAGGCCGAAACAGCCGATGGCCTCGCCGCTGGCCATCCGCGGCAGCCACTGCTGCTTCTGTTCCTCGTTTCCGTAGGCGTAGATCGCGTACATCGCCAGCGATCCCTGCACGCTCACCAGGGACCGCAGACCGGAGTCGACGGCCTCGATCTCGACGCAGGCCAGCGCGTATTGGCTCGCTTTCGCACCGGCACAGCCGTAGCCGTCCAGGTGCATACCCAGCACCCCGAGCTTGCCGAACTCCAGCGCGAGATCGCGCGCGGGCAGCGTGCCGGCTTCGAACCACTCGGCGATGTGCGGCCGTAGCTGTTCGTCGGCGAAGCGCCGAATGGTGTCGCGCAGCAGCCGGTCCTCAGAGGCGAGCGTGTCGTCGAGATCCAGCAGATCCAGGCGGGCCAGAGTGCTCAGCGGGCTGTCCATGCCCGCCACGATACGGTTCGGTCAACGTCGGCGTCAGTACCTGTCCCACCGGGCGGATACGGGCGGGTCCGGGAGCGGCGAGCGCAAGCCCTATGCTGACCGGCATGTCCGGACCGCTGCCCTTCGATCCGGTGATGCGCGCCAGCCAGTCCTGGACGACCCACTATCCGGAAGCGGGCGAAGCGGTCTACTCGGCGATGCGCGCGGTCACGTCGATCATGCGGGCCCAGCAGATACTCATCGCGGCTCTCGACGCTGCCGTGAGACCGTTCGGGCTGACGTTCTCCCGTTACGAGGCGCTCGTGTTGCTGACGTTCTCCTCGACCGGCGCGCTGCCGTTGTCGAAGATCGGTGAACGGCTGCAGGTGCACGCCACCAGCGTGACGAACGTCATCGATCGACTCGAGACGTCCGGCTTCGTGCGCCGTGAGCCCAACCCACGTGACGGGCGGGGGACCCTGGCCATCATCACCGACTCGGGCCGGGCGGTCGCTGATGCCGCCACCCGTGAACTACACCGGAACCGGTTCGGCCTGGCCGGCCTGTCCACCGAGGATCTCGACGGTCTGTTCGCGACCCTGCGCCGGCTGCGCCAGGACGCCGGCGATTTTGTCGACTGAAACAAGGCTTGGGTACGTTAGACCGAGTGGAGGGCAATCCGCCGGACGAGCCGGCCCCTGAAGGATCGGTTACCTCGGTAGCCGCTCCTACGGGCGTGCCCGCCGCCGGCGCGGGTGTCGCACCGGCTAAGGCCTCGTTTGGACCGTGGCTGCGCACCATCGGGAGCGTCGTCGGCCTGGTCGTCGGCACCATCGCGACCTGGACGCTGCGTATCTCGTTTCCACTCATTTTCGCCAATGTCCTACTGAGAGCCTTTCCCTACCGGGCGACCGTCGCGGGCGTGCCGTTTCGCGTCCAAGGCACGCTGTTCACCCGGCGGGGTTTCACCGCGGACACGACGCTCGGAAGTTGGGAATTCCCGCACGTGGACGGGCTTCCGATCGGTGTGCATGTCTCAGCGGTGGACGTCGACCTGCTTCGGTTGAGCAAGGTCGCCAATCCCAACACCACTGCCTTCGTCGACCAATTGAAGGAGGGTTTCTCTCACCAGCTTCCGATCATCGTGCTGTGGCTGGTCGGATTGACCCTGTTGGGCGGCGGGTTGGGCCTGGCCATGGCGGCCGCGATCAACATGGCGGTCCGGTATCTGCGCGGCCTGCCGCGGCGCACAGGCGAGCTCAGATTGCGCTGCAGACAATTGGCGTGCGCCGTGGTCATCACCGCACTTGTGGCTTCCTACGGAGTGTTGTCCTTCAACCGCAACTGGACCAAGCAATCCCGACTCACCGGCACCCTGGGGGCTATGCAGCTCTTTCCGTCCCAACTGGCTCAGTTCTATAACCAGCAATCCAAGGCCTACAACGTGCTCGGTGCTGTCGTCGGCATCCAGGCTGCCCTGCAAGCGCGCATCGACCAGCAGAACACCACCGCGACGGCCTACAACATCATGTTCATATCGGACATGCACTTGGCCGCGGAGTACCCGCTGGTGGAGCAGTACATCGACAATTTCGACGTGAAGTTGATCGTCAACACCGGCGACGAAAGCGAGTTCGGCACGGTCGCGGAGATGACCCCGACTTACCTGGCCGCGATGGCCCGGGTGACCAAGAAGGTGCCGATGCTCTGGTTGGCCGGCAATCACGATTCGCCCGACACCATCAGGGTGATGTCCAAGGTTCCAGGCGTAACCGTGTTGGGCACCAAGGCCAGGCAGCCCGATGGCAGCTACCGGGTCAGCGGCTCGCGCATCAAGGCGTTCGGCCTGACCATCGCCGGCGTTGCCGACCCCAGGGTGTACGGAGCTGACGGTGCATACGGTTCGGGGGAGGACAAGGTCACCGACCCCCTCGAGCGCCAGGCCATGGATGACGCGGTGAGCATGGTGAGCAAGGACCTGAGCGTCGATATCTTCGCCAGCCATGAGCCGTCCGCGACAACCGAACTGGCCAAGCAACTGCCGGGCCGGATTCGGCAGCTGAACTCAGGGCATACCCACCAGCAGAACAAGACCGGAAATATTCAGCACGACGGCCTGATCGATCTTGTCGAAGGTTCCACCGGCGCCGGTGGCCTCGACAACATCAATCGCGGCACGGAGGCGCCGCCGGTCGAATTCAGCATCGAATCGATCGCGCCGGATTGTCAATTCACCAAACTTTTGCGGTTCCAGTTGGCTGATCCGTTGCTGCCGACCGACGCCAGCGCTGTGAGCGTCGGTGACAACGTCACGATGTCCAGCGTGTACCTCAGCCCGCAGAAGCTAGTCCCCGACCGGGTCTGCGATGTGCACTCCGGGTTGGGCAGTGTCAGGCCGCTGACCGCGCCTGTCGACGGCACCGGCGGTTGAGCCTAACGATACAAACCCACAGCGTTGCAGATGAAGCTCAGGGCGTCGGTCCGCTCGTCGACGATCGCCGAACGTGCGCGTCCCGCCCCATGGCCACCGTCGAGTTCGACGCGTAGCAAGGCAACTGCGCCGTCCGGGCTGACCTCCTGCAGTCGCGCGGCGAACTTGTAGCTGTGCGCGGGGACCACCCGGTCGTCATGGTCGCTGGTCATGACCAAGGTAGGCGGGTAACGGACGCCCTCGGACAGCCGGTGGTAAGGCGAATAGGCGTGTGCGGATGCGAACTCCGCCTCGCTGCGGTCGGGGTCCCCATAGTCCGACGTCCAGGCCCAGCCGATGGTGAAGTGTTGGAATCGCAGCAGGTCCAGGACTCCGACCTCCGGAACCGCCGCTGCGAACAGGTCTGGTCGCTGGGTGAGCAGAGCACCGACGAGCAAGCCACCGTTGGAGCCGCCGTTGCAAGCTAGCTGGGATGAAGTGGTCCAACCCTGTTCGATCAAGTATCCGGCGGCGGCGATCGCGTCGTCGAAGACGTTCTGCTTGTTGGCCAGCCGTCCGGCGTCATGCCACTCCGCGCCGTATTCGCCACCACCCCGCAGCGACGGAACGGCCAACACGCCACCGGCGGCGACGAACGCGGCGCGCGATACGTTGAACGCCGGGAGCATCGGAATCCGGAATCCCCCGTAGCCGTAGAGCAATGCCGGGTGTGGTCCGTTCGATATCTCGAGATTCTCCCGGTGGACCAAGAACATCGGTATCGACGTGCCGTCGGCGCTGGTGAACCGGACCTGCTCGGTCACAACGTCGGCCAGCCCGGCGTCCGGCGTAGTGAAGACAGCTGTGCTGCGGCCACTGGCGAGGTCGTGTTGCAGGATCAAGCGGGCCACTCCGAACGAGGTGTACGTCAGGTGCAGCAGGGACGAATCGCGACGCGTCTGCACCTCGAGGACCGAGCCCAGGCCGGGCAGGGTGATCTCACCGACCTGGCGGCCATCCAGGTCGTGCACGGTGAGTTCGGAGTGCGCCTCAGACAACCAATGCAGTACCAGCCGGCCGCCGGCCGAGTAAGCCTCGCTCAGGATGGCCGTTCGTTGCGCGACGAGTTCGGTGATGTCACCGGACTGGAGGTCCAGCCGGACCAGCCGCCCCCGGGGGGCCTCGGCATCGGTGAACAGCACCAAGGAGCCTTCGGCGGCTGTGACCGGCCGCCAAGCCGCATCATCGGTGTCGATGAGGGGCCTCGGGTGCAGCTGGCCGCCGGTTTCGGTCAGATCCGCGATCCAGACCCGATTCGTCGGATCGGTGCCGCGTTCGGCCAGGATGATCAGCCAGCGGTCGTCGTCGCTGATCTCCGGGGAGAAGAGAACCTGGGGCTCCTCCGGCAGGTCGAAGACCAGCACGTCGTCGGTATCCGGGGTTCCCAGCCGGTGCAGGCGTAGCTGATGGCGGCGGTTGGCATCGATCAGAGCGTCCGATGA
>JAVEET010000265.1 GCA_030840295.1 Pseudonocardiales bacterium | reverse complement strand
CACGGCGCGCCGCCACACACCGTGCGGTGGAGCGGCTGCGAGCGCCGCTGCGGGCGTCCCCACGATGTCCAGATCGACCTGATCGCGACCGGCAACGGTTACCGAAGAACGGAAAACGGAACTACGTGATCGATTATGTCCGCGACGGGGCGGAGATCTACCGCCAGTCCTTCGCCACCATTCGCCAAGAGGCCGACCTGACCGGCCTGCCCGCCGACGTCGCGCCCATCGTGGTCCGGATGATTCACGCCTGTGGCATGGTCGATCTACCCGCCGACGTCGGATACTCCGCAGGTGTGGTGGACTCGGCCCGGACCGCCCTGCACGCCGGTGCGCCGATCCTCTGCGACGCCAAGATGGTGGCCAGCGGCATCACCCGATCCCGGTTGCCCGCCTCCAACGACATCATCTGCACCCTCGACGATCCCGCGGTTGCGGAGTTGGCTCGGCGCAGCGGTACGACGCGTTCGGCCGCGGCCATGGACCTGTGGGGTGATCGACTCGGCGGCGCTGTCGTGGCCATCGGCAACGCTCCTACCGCTTTGTTCCACCTGTTCGAGCTTCTTGAGTCGGGGGCGGGCAAACCGGCCGCCGTCATCGGCATCCCGGTCGGGTTCATCGGGGCCGCTGAGTCGAAGCAGGCGTTGGAGCGCAACAGCCTGGGGCTTGAGTATCTGGTCGTCCGCGGCCGCCGCGGTGGCAGCGCCATTACGGTGGCCGCCGTGAATGCCCTGGCCAGCCCGGATGAGTGAGCAGGCCGGCCGGCTTTACGGTGTCGGGCTGGGTCCAGGTGATCCGGAACTGGTGACGATCAAAGCGGTCCGTTTGATCGGGCAGGCCGATGTCATCGCCTACCACTCGGCCCGCCACGGCCGATCGATCGCTCGCAGTATCGCCGAACCGTACCTGCGGGGCGGCCAGATCGAGGAGCAGTTGGTCTATCCGGTCACGACCGAATCGACCGATCACCCAGGTGGTTATGCCGGCGCGATGGCCGACTTCTACAGCGAGGCCGCCCGCCGCCTCGCCGTCCACCTGGACGCCGGCCGTGATGTCGTGCTGCTGGCCGAGGGTGATCCGCTGTTCTTCTCTTCCTACATGCACATGCACAAACGGCTGGCCGGACGTTTCGAGACGTACATCGTTCCGGGCGTCACATCGGTCAGCGCGGCCAGCGCCGCCGCCGGCACGCCCCTGGTCGAAGGCGACGAAGTGCTCACCGTACTGCCGGGCACCCTGCCGCCCGACGTACTCGCCGAACGCCTTGCCTCGACCGACGCCGCTGCCATCATGAAGGTGAGCCGCGGTTTCGCAGGTATCCAAACGGCGTTGCGACAAGCCGGGCGGCTCGACGACGCCATCTACGTCGAACGCGCGTCGACTCCGGGAGAACGGACGGCCCCGGCGGCCGACGTCGATCCGGCGGGCGTGCCCTACATGGGCATCGTCATCGTGCCCGGCCCTGTTGCCGCTGCCGGGCCGACGATCCATTCGACCGCCTCGGAAACGACGACCACACCGTCCGAACCTGTCGCTGCGCCTACCGCAGGTGGCGGACGCGTCGATGTGGTCGGTCTGGGTCCCGCAGGCCGGGACTGGCTTACGCCGCAGGCCTCCGAAGTGCTGTCGGCCGCCGAACACATCGTCGGCTATGGACCGTACGTCGACCGGGTGCCAGCCAACAGCCGACAGCAGCGACATTCCAGCGACAACAGGGTGGAATCGGAACGGGCGGAATTCGCTCTGGATCTGGCCCGGCGCGGGGCGCGGGTGGCGGTGGTGTCCTCCGGCGATCCCGGTGTCTTCGCCATGGCCAGCGCGGTCATCGAGGTGGCCACCCGGCCCGAATACTCCGACGTGGACGTCCGGATCGTGCCCGGCCTCACCGCAGCGCAGGCCGTGGCCAGCCAGGTCGGCGCACCGCTCGGTCATGATTTCTGCATACTGTCCTTGTCCGATCGACTCAAACCCTGGTCAGTGGTGGCCCAGCGTCTCGAGGCGGCCGCCGGGGCGGACCTGGTCATCGCGCTCTACAACCCGGCCTCGAAGACCCGCCGCCAGCAGATCAGCGACACCAAGGATCTGTTGCTGAGGTATCGCGATCCGCAGACACCTGTCGTGATCGGCCGGGCGGTCGGATCGCCGGAGCAGCAGATTTCGGTGGTCACGCTGGCCGAGCTGGACCCTCACCAGATCGACATGCGGTGCCTGCTCATCATCGGGTCCTCGCAGACCCGGGCCGTGCCCGGACCGGACGGTCGGCCGCGGGTTTTCACCCCACGCCGTTACCCGTCCTAGCCTGCACCCGTCCTAGCCCGCAGCCGTCCTATCCCGCAGCAGTCCTAGCCCGCAGCAGTCCTCGCCTGCAGCCACCCAGCCGCGGCCTGCACCGAACCCGCCGTCTCGGTGCCGGGCGGCACCGGCGGGCGATCGACCATGATGACCGGCAATCGCAGTTCGCGGGCCGCGGTGAGCTTGGCCACCGTCATCTGCCCACCACTGTCCTTGGTCACGACGGCCTGAATCCGGTGTTCTAACATCAGTTGCCGCTCGCCGGAGACTGTGTAAGGACCCCGGCTCAGCAACAGGGTCATCTGCTCAGGAACGAGCCCGGACGGCGGATCGACCGTGCGCACCACGAACCGGTGTCGACGGTCCGCGGCGAATGCGGCCAGGTCGCGGCGGCCGGTTGTCAGCAGAACCCGCTCGACCGGCAGCGCCGATACCGCGGTTGCCGCCTCACCTATATCGGCGACCCGATGCCAATCGTCACCGGCAGTTGCCGTCCAACCCGGGCGACGCAACACCAGCAGTGGCAGGTCCAAGGCCTGGCACGCTCGCACCGCATTGGCCGTGATGGTCGCCGCGAACGGATGGGTCGCGTCGATCACGACGTCGAAGGCCTGCTCCTGGAGCAAACGAGTGAGCCCGTCAACTCCCCCGAAGCCACCGATGCGCACCTTTCCGACCGGTAAGGCGGGGTTGCTGACCCGGCCGGCCAACGAGGACTCGACCTCGACGTCGGTGCATTG
>JAVEET010000251.1 GCA_030840295.1 Pseudonocardiales bacterium | reverse complement strand
CAGCCACAGGTGCGCGTATTCGACTTCCTCGTACCAACCGCCCGGCACATGATTCATTGTCTCGCGTTTCTTATACTTGGCGAGTTGCCAGCCAGTGCAGACCGCGGTCCGCTGGTCGAGCGTTTTTGCTTTTTCCCGAACAGACCACGGACGGTCACCGTCTCACGCGCGACAACCTCGAACGCTGATGGCGCCGCCGCCGCGGATGCGACCTGCCGCGCAAGTGCGGCTAGGGGCTCGTTTACGGTCTGCGACATCAGCCGTTGACGGTCTTGCGTGCGCGATTGCCCATCGACCCAGCCTGATTCACCAGGCGGCGAAGCATCTCCTTCTCCTGGCTGTTCAGCGACGCCAGACCGCTCAGGTCGGCCTTCAGCAAGACCCGCTCGTATTCCTGCGCTGTAGCCACGACTTTCTGACCTTCCCAATCGGCGCACCGTGACCTGACGCCAGGCCACAGGAGCATATTTGCCGATCAGATCGACGTTGGCAGGGTAGACATTGCGCGACGCTCTTGATGGCGACGCCGGCATCCGTCCCGCAGAGGAACGTCAACTGACACCGCGATGGCGGCTCGGCCGTCCTTGCCGACGAATACAGGTGGGCCGTCCCGATAGACCCGCCCGGTGACGATTCCGCGATCGGTGCGTCATGCGGTAGCTGCAACGCTTACCGCTGAGCTTAGAAGACAGATTGATCCGTGCGTCATGGCGTACTTCCCACGGCGCGGATTCGTCCGTCCCGATTCGGATCTGGCGCGCGCTTCGGGCCGGTCGGCGTCGAGGCGCGCCACTGACCGGTGTAGAGCACAACCAGCGTGACGGTACCGGCCGTGCCGCCGCGACACGGTTGCGGTGTCTACCCGGCGTGAGATAGCGAAGATCACTGCCGACGGGTCCACGATGCCGCGGCGGCTGTGGGCCGAGCCGGCGCGGGCCAGGCTGAATTGAAGGAGCAGCTCTCAGCGTGCTGTGCGCTGGGAGCAGCAAGGCAACGACGGAGCCCGTCATCTGACGCACCGCGGGGCCTCCCGCGAAGGGCGGGGATGGCCGACCGGAGGGGGTCCTAAACCCCGATCGGGAAGTCGTAGAAACCCCGCGTTCCCGGGAGTTCAGATCTTCGAACGAACCTGAGGCGGCCCAATGTCCTACCCGATCGAACGGATGGAAGCACTATCGTTCCAGTATTTACTGGGCTCTATGAAGTGTCCGAGGGGGGACTTGAACCCCCACGCCCGATAAAGGGCACTAGCACCTCAAGCTAGCGCGTCTGCCATTCCGCCACCCGGACGAGTGCGAAGCAAGAGTCTAGCCGACCGCTCGGGCCAGCTCGCACCCTGGTAGGAAGGACCCATGACGCCTGCCGACCAACTGCGCACGAGTCCCGCAGCCACTGCCGACCGTTCCATCAGGCCGGACGTACCGGCGGCCACCGACGAAGTGGTGCAGCTGCTCTCGGACTTGATCCGCATCAACACCTCCAATCCGACGCACCCGGAGCGGCCCGCCGCCGAATGGGTGGCCGCACGACTGGACGAGGTCGGCATCGACTCGGTGATCTTGGAATCGGAACCTGGCCGCGCCTCGACCATCGCCCGGATCTCCGGGAGCAACCCCGAGCGCAAACCGCTGTTGATCCATGGCCACCTCGACGTCGTGCCGGCCGAGAAATCTGAGTGGTCACTCGACCCGTTCGCCGGCGAGGTGAAGGACGACCACGTTTGGGGTCGCGGCGCCGTGGACATGAAGGACATGGACGCGATGACGTTGGCGGTGATTCGCAACTGGGCGCGAACCGGTGTCCAACCCGAGCGCGACATCGTCCTGGCGTTCGTGTCTGATGAGGAGGCCGGTGGCGCCAAGGGGGCACACTGGCTGGTCGACCACCATCCCGACCATTTCGCTGACTGCACCGAGGCCATCAGTGAGGTCGGCGGCTTCTCGGTCACGGTGGGCGGTGACCTCCGGCTGTATCTGATCCAGACGGCCGAGAAGGGTATGGGCTGGCTCAAGCTGCGGGCTGAGGGCCGTCCCGGCCATGGCTCGATGGTGCATGACGACAACGCAGTCACCGCGCTGGCCCGGGCAGTCACCCGGATCGGTGAGCACGAGTTTCCCATCCATGTCACGCCGACCGTCCGAGAATTCCTGACGACGATCGCGGATGTCACCGGACTGCCCATCGACCCCGACAACCCTGGTCCGGCCTTGCCACGCCTCGGCGGTATGGCCCGCATGATCGGCGCCGCACTCCGCAACACGGCCAACCCGACCATGTTGACCGCGGGCTACAAAGCCAATGTGATCCCGTCCTCGGCCGAGGCGACGATCGACGCCCGTTTCCTGCCCGGCTACGAGCAGGAGCTGTTCGACACCATCGACGAGATCATCGCCTCGGCGGCAACCCCTGGCACGGCGATCAGCCGCGAATTTCTCACCCGGGATATCGCCGTCGAGACCGATTTCGACGGCCCGATCGTCGACGCTATGGCCGCTGCGCTCAGGGCGGAAGACCCGTCGGCGATAACCGTGCCCTACCTCATGTCAGGCGGGACGGACGCCAAGTCCTTCTCGCAACTGGGTATCCGCAACTTCGGCTTTTCGCCACTGCTACTGCCGCCGGAACTGGATTTCTCCTCGCTGTTCCACGGCATCGACGAGCGGGTGCCGGTCAGCGCCCTGCAGTTCGGCGTACGCGTCCTCGACCGGTTCCTGCGCGCCTGCTGAAGCCAGGCTGACCGTCAGGCGATCAATCCGGGCATCGGCACCATTTCGGCCGCCCGGCGTTTGCGCCTGAGCAGAACCTGTCGCGATCCGTCCTCGTATTTGCGGACTCGGGCCAGTTCCCAGCCGCCGTATTCGGCGTGCAAAGCGAGCCGCACCGCCGCGTTCACCCTGGTGACATCAGAGGGTATTCGCAGCGGTGCATACTCCCAGTCTGGATCGGAGTCCGCCCTGTTCTCTCTCGGCATCCCTCAATTGTGCCCCCACGATCGACATGCGTCTGCAACGCGTTTCCTTCGCGTGCCGAAGCTCGGCCTGGTTACCGGCGCGGCTTGGCGCGCTTGGTCGGCTGGGCCACCGTCGGATCCGCAGGCCAGGGATGCCGGGGATACCTACCACGCAACTCCGACCGGACCTGTGGGTACCCCTGCGCCCAGAATGACGCTAGGTCGCTGGTCACCGCGGCCGTCCGGCCGGCCGGGGACAGCAGGTGCAAGACCACCTCGACCCGCCCATCGGCGATGCGTGGCACGCGGGGCCAGCCGAAGAGCTCCTGGATCCGGACCGCGAGCACAGGCTCGGCGTGACCGTAGTCCAGCCTTACGCGCGATCCCGATGGCACCTGGACCCATTCCGGAGCCAGCTCATCGAACCGGGCGGCGTCGGGCCAGGGCAGCAGCCTCTTCAACGCTTTGACGACATTGATGCGGGCCAGATCCGAAGTTCGGCGGACGCCAGTCAGGTCCTCGGTCAGCCAGTTATCGAGACCGGCCAGCAGCGCGGCATCGGAGACATCGGGCCACGGTGCGCCGAGGTTCCGGCGGCAGAAGTCGAGCCGGTCGCGGTACTGCTGCGCGGCCGCGGACCAGTTGAGCATGCTCAGGCCATCGCGAACCATGGCGTGGCGCAACGCCGCAGCGATCTGTGCCGGATCGGCATCCGGTAGCGGCCGTTCGGCAAGCATAATGGCACCGAGCCGATCGATCCGCCGCACCCGAAGCTCACCGTCGTCCCAGCTGATGACGTCGTCGCCGGCCCGAAACGAGGCCGCCAGTTCCACGGCGCTCGATTCATCGATCGTCGCCGCGAGCCGGACCCGGGCGTCCACAGCCCCGGGGGAGCGATCGGCCACCGCGATCGCCAGCCATTCGGCGTTGCGCAAGGTCGAGCTCGGGGCCAGCGCCGCTCCGGTTCCACCGGCCATCAGATAGCGGGTACCGCCGACCTCCCGGCTGCGTCCGAGCCGTTCCGGAAAGGCCAGACCGACCACCAGCCCGGCTGCGGCGTCGTCGGACAACCGATCCCGGCTGGCGGATCGAGCTATCGCGGTGCGGTCCAACGCGCGCGACAATCTATTCGTCTCCTCCCGCCAGCGTCCCGTCGCCGCCTGGTCCGCCGTATTCGATCTGAGCCGCCGCCAGTTGGCGGCCAGATCATCGGATTGCCCAGCACCAACCAGGCCTTCGGCCGACAGGATCGCAACCAGCTCGCAGGCCCGATGGGCCCCGATCGCCGCGGCGCCGTCCAGCAGCGCGCGAGCGAGCCTGGGCTGGATGCCGATCGCGCCGATCTGCCGACCACGCGCAGTGATCCTGCCGTGCAGATCCACGGCTTCCAGCGTGCGCAGTGTTCGCTCGGCCACCTCCATGGCCCGCGTCGCCGGCTGGTCCACCAAGGCAAGTCCGGCGCCCCGCGGAGATCCCCAGCGCGCCAGTGCCAGCGCGAAGCCGCTCAGATCAGCGATCGCCACTTCGGGCTCGGCATGGTCGGCCAAATGGACATGGTCAGCCTCTGACCAGCTCCGGTAGACCACGCCGGGCCCGAGTCGGCCCGCACGTCCGGCGCGCTGCTCAGCGGAGGCACGTGATACGCGGGTCGTGATCAGGCTGCTGAGCCCACGGCCCTGATCAGTCCTCGGCTCCCGCGACAAGCCGGCGTCCACCACGATCCGCACGCCGGGCACCGTCAGGCTGCTCTCGGCCACCGCGGTACTCAGCACCACCCGACGCTGGGCGCCAGGCTGCAGGACGCGGTCCTGATCAGCGGCCGACTGTCGGCCGAGCAGAGGAAGAATGGCTACCGCACCATGCAGTCTGCGGGCTACCGCGTTGATCTCCGACTCGCCGGGCAGGAACACGAGCACATCGCCCTCGTGCTCGACCAGCGCCCGCCGGACCAGGGCGGCAACCTGATCGAGCAAGGCCGGATTCACCCGTCGATCGGCGAGTAACGGGACGGACTGACCGGCCGGGGCCCAGACGATCTCCACCGGATACAGGGGTGATCGCGCGACGATCACCGGGACCGGGGAACCCGTGCCACCCATGGTGCTGGCGATCCGGTCGGAATCTGCGGTGGCCGACGTTGCCACAACGATCAGGTCATCGCGCAGATTCGCCCGGACGTCCAGGGCGAACGCAAGAGCGAGATCGGTGTCCAGATGCCGTTCATGACACTCGTCGATGACCACCGCCGCGACGCCCTCAAGACC
The DNA here is from genome assembly GCA_030840295.1 of Pseudonocardiales bacterium. Lineage (GTDB taxonomy): Bacteria > Actinomycetota > Actinomycetes > Mycobacteriales > Jatrophihabitantaceae > Jatrophihabitans_A. Next base: position 743 of record JAVEET010000251.1, on the reverse strand, counting down.
GGGATCACCCTGCATCCGTTGGACGAGCAGACCCGTCGTGACCACCTCGACCACGGTTTCCTTCGACACCTGCCGCTCACCGCGGACCGAGTACCCGATGCGGTCGCCGACTCGCTCGCCGAGCAGGCTGGCCATCCGCCGCGCCGCCGCCCGAGTCGCGATCCGTCGGGGCTCAGCGACAATGACGCGCCCCGGCAGCAGGTCGGCCAGCGCAAGGGGCAGCAACGAGGTCTTGCCGGTTCCGGGCGGCGCGACCAGTACCGCGGCGCCGAACGCGGTGACGGCAGCCTCGACCTCGCTGAGAACGGCCCGTACCGGCAGGTTCGCCCCCGGCGTTTGCGGTGCTGGGAGCAGGTTGTGGAAGCTCACCGCCGGGATCCGCTCACAAGCAGGCATCCTGCCATTGCCGATGTCTCGCCGACCCTCGCCTGTCGGCGGTCAGCGAGCCCGGACGGTGATGGTGTGCAGACCGGTGGAGCCGGCGGGGAAGGGATCGCGCTGCGACTCGTCCTGTCTTGTCCCACCGGCATCGACAGCACGCACGCTGATGGTGTGCGGACCGGCCGCCGCTGGCGTCCACATCAGGATCCACTGTCGCCAGGTGTCGGTGGAAGGCACCGATGCCAACTGAGCACCCTGCCAATCGCCGTGGTCCACCTGTACCTCGACCCTCGACACACCTACGTGCTGGTCCCAGGCCACGCCGGCGATGGGAACCGACGTGCCGACCTTGACAATCCCGT
>JAVEET010000161.1 GCA_030840295.1 Pseudonocardiales bacterium | reverse complement strand
TCGTCGGACGGATCCCGTTATTCAGGCGGCGAATGTGGCGCATCGGTGAGGGGTGTCCGCCAGGCTGCGCGGTCGAGAATGTGGAACCGGCGGCCGCTGATGTCGTCGGGCACGATGCGCACGAACCTGTGCTTGGGTCCGGCGTGCCACGGGAAGAGCGGAAAGGCCATGGCATCGAGCACCTCGTCCATGTTCCTGATCTCTTCCGCGCGGCCCTTGACGACGACGCTCCATGCCTCGCCCGCCTCCGGTTCGTAACCGTCCACTTCAAAGGCGACTCGGGGACAGGTGACCGCTGCGGCGAGTTTGGTGCCCTCCGCGGTGCGGAACACGATCGTCCCGTGATCGATCAGGTAATTGATGGGGAAGATGTCAGGATGGTCGGCCACAGAGACGGCCAGCCGCCCCACTTCGCCGGACCGCAGCAACATCAAACATGTATTCGCCTCGAGGATGGTTACCCCGGACTGCGAGTCAATGGCCATGCCTGAAGTCTCCGCCCTCGCCGTGTCAATGGGTAGACCACAGAACCTCGACTGCTCCTACCAACCGCCGTACAGCTAGCCGGTCGGCCCTTGCGGCCCCGAGGACTCAAAACGGTCGAGGTACGGAGCGAGCTCCTCCGCGACAATCTTCTCGTCCACCGACCAGGGTGGTTCGTCGAAGATCTGGGCCATCCAGCCCCGTCCCGCGATGAGGTGAGCGGCCAGGTACAGCGGCTTGGTTCCGGTTAGCAGCATCCCGCGGATCACCGGTCGCAACGGCTTGGGTGCTCCCGCTGCCCCGGCCAGGTGAGCAATTCCGGCGGCAGCGGTGTCGGCTTGCTGTGCGCCGACGCCACCCTGCTTGACCGGAAGGTCGGTGGAGTCTCCGGCGGCGAAGATGTGCCCATCGGTATCACGCACACGGCAAAACTCGTCCACGTGCAGGAATCTGTCGAGGGCAAAGCCGGGGATGCCACGGATATTCGGCCCGGTGATCACCGGCAGCGTCACGATCCGGTCCGGATGCAGCTCGCGGCCGCTCGGACGCAGAATCAGGTGCCCGGCCTCCGGAATATCCCCGCCGGAATCGGTGTAAAGGGTAATTCCAGCTCGCTGGAGCAGACGTGTCATCGCCTCGCCGGCGTCACCTCCGAAGGCGTGTAACGGCCTGGGCTCCGCCGTCACGAACGCAATCTCAAGTCGACGGTTGCCATTGTGAGCGTGTTGGGCGGTGAGCAATGCCAGTTCATACAGTGGCAGTGGCCACGTGGGGCCGTCAGGCAGGATGAAGGCGAGGGTGCCGATGTCGCCGGCGTCGACAGCTGCGAGGACGGTGCCGTAGGTGCCCTCGGCGTCGCGGACGGTGAAGACGTCCGTGTGCTCAAGCGATGAGAGCTCGCGGCCACCAACCGCCAGCAGCAAGGCGTCGTAAGGCAGCTCCTGGCCACCTACCGTGTGCACAACTCGCTGATGTCGGTCTACCCATGCCAGCGCGTCCCGAACCCAGTGGACGCCGGCATCCGCTGCGATCTGCTCGACCGGATAGCGGCGGACTGCGCCCGCAGCGAACGGCTCGAGTGTGGCGAGCGGCCTGTAAACCAGATGATCGTCCGGGCTGAGAAGCGTCACGTCCACCTGCTGGCCGGCCAAACGTCGCAGTCGCAACAGTCCCTCGATCCCGGCGATGCCCGCCCCACAGATCACTACCGCGAAACCGGTCATGCCCGGAAGGATACCGACGCCGCGGTCGTCGAGGCCAAGGCCGAGGTTCACTCGCGAAGGCGGCGCAGCGCAGGATCCGGAGCGAGCGGCCGTCGGCCGACCCGGATCTTGGCGTCGACCACGATCAGGTCCTCGCCCCGGCAAACTACTGGATTGAGATCGAGTTCGACCACCTCCGGCAGGTCCTCGACAAGGGCCGCCAGCCGCAACAGCAGGGTATGTAAGGCCTGCCGAGACACGGGCGTTCTGCCACGATAGCCATCGAGCAGCGGGGCGCAGCGCAGCGCGGCGATCATGTCGTCCGCATCCTCCGCCGACAGGGGGGCGAGGCGGAATTGCCGGTCCGCAATCAGGTCGGCCAGCACACCCCCCGCGCCGAGCATGATCAGCGGTCCGAATTGGGCATCCTGCACCGCACCAAGGATGAGTTCGGTGCCGCTGTCGATCATCGACTGGATGATCACCGGTGCATCGGGTGCAGCGGCCCGGACGCCGTCAAATGCGGCCAGTAGCTGTGCCTGGTCGTCGATATCGAGTAGCACTCCCCCGACGTCGGTCTTGTGTACGACGCCGCCACCGATTTTGGCGGCTACCGGATAACCGAGTTCGGTGGCAGCGCGCACAGCACTGTCGACGTCGGTGACGATGCGCTGGCGGGCGACCGTGATGCCGTACTGAGTCAGCAGCTCAGCGGCCCCCTGCGCATCCAGCCATCCAGGGTCGCCTACATCGGAGAGCAGTGTGCGGGCGGCGTCGCAATCGATTCCGCTTGGACGCGCTGGCAAAGCGCGCGAAACGGCGCGGATTTGTCCGTAATGGCAGGCGAGTCCGAGCGCGTTTGCGGCGGCCTCCGGGAACGTGAAAACCGGTACGGCCCGCTTGGTGCCGGGGACGTGCTGCGATCGTGCTGGACCACCGACATGGGTGGCGGCGACGGTCTTCTGGGAGGTGGCCGTCGCGGTGACAATGGCGTCCATCACCTCGTCGGGGTCTGCGGCGAGCGTATCGGTGAATACAGTGAGCACAACGTCGACCTCGTTGGCTGCTAAGAGGATTCGCAGTGCCTCACCGACCTCCGTCGGTTGGACAGCTGCCCCGAGGTCGACCGGGTTCGCGCACGATGCGGCTGAGGGGACCACCTGGCGTAGTAGGTGTGCTGTCGCCTCGGACAGTTCGGTCACGACGAGTCCTGCGGCCTCGGCGGCGTCGGTGGCGAGGATCGCGGGACCGCCGGAGTTGCCGACGATGACCACCCGGGGGCCGGCTGGGATCGGCTGATCGGACAGCATCCGTGCCACGTCGAGCAGTTGTTCCATCCGGTCGACTCGCAATACTCCTGACTGGATGAACAGCGCATCAACCGCCGCGTCCGAAGAAGCTGCGGCAGCGGTGTGTGACAGACCGGCCCGTTGACCGGCCGCTGATCGGCCTGCCTTGATCGCGACGATCGGCTTGGTCCGCGAAACCCGACGGGCAATGCGGGCGAACTTTCGGGGATTGCCGAAAGACTCCAGATACAAGCCGATGACCCCTACCCGCTCGTCTCGCTCCCAGGCCAGCAGCAGGTCGTTGCCGCTCACGTCGGCCTTGTTACCGACGGAGACGAACTGGGCTACACCGAGCCCGCATGCGTGGGCTGCCTGAAGAACAGCGACCCCGAGTGCACCGGATTGTGACGCCAGGCCGAGTGCGCCGGGCCGCATGGACAGTGATGCGAACGTGGCGTTCAGGCTGATGGACGGCTCCGTGTTGAGCAGACCCAGGCAATTCGGCCCGATCACGCGCATGCCATAACCACGCGCGACGGAAAGAACTTCGTGTTCCAGCGCTTTGCCGTCCACGCCAGTCTCGCCGAAGCCCGCAGTGAGCAACAGGATGCCGTGCACGCCCCGCGCGCCGCACTCGACTACCACCTGGCGGACGGCCGACGCCGGAACAGCCACGATCGCCAGGTCTGGGACGACCGGGAGCTGTCGCGCAGTGGGCACAGATGCCACCCCGAGTACCGTCCGATGTTTCGGGTTGACCACGTCGACGCGTCCGGTATAGCCGCCGTCGAGGATATTGCGAAGCACTTCATGACCGACGGACTTGGGCCGCGAGCCCGCTCCGATCACGACGACCGAGTGCGGCGCGAGCAACCGTACAAGGCTTGCTGCATCTGCAGCCCGGTCGCGCTCATCGACCGCCGCAAGCACGTCCGCTGTTACGTCCAGGGAGAAGCTCATCACGATGGTGCCGCACTCTGCATGGGTCGTCGTAGGAAACCCGAGCTGGCGCACCATCTTGATCAACGGGTAATTCTCGGTCAACGCGTCCGCGACGAACCGACGAATACCATGTTTCCGGGCAACGCCGGCTAGATGCTCGATCAGCAGGGTTCCGATGCCTGCATGTTGCTCGTGGTCCTGGATGAGCACTGCGAACTCCGCCGAAGCCACATCGATGCACTCATACGATGCGACTCCCACGAGATCGCCGCCGATCACGGCAACCAACACCTGGTGGTGGGCACCAACCGGGCTCAGCAGCGCTTCTACGTAGGCATCGGCAGCGTCGCGGCTCAGATTGAAGAACCGGCGATACAGGGAGCGATCTGACACCCGCCTGTTGAACTCAAGGAGCGCATCGCGGTCACCGGCGGCGAGCGTTCTGATGTGAACCATGCCGCCGTCGGCGCGCACCGCATCTACCTCGTTGAGCATCAGGTATCAAGTTCAGCGTCGCAGCCCCACGGCTGAACGGCCTTCATGGAGTTGTTCATCGTACGATGTCTCGGCTGAGGACGACCTTCAGCGCGCCGGTCTCACCGGCGCGGGAGAACACGTCGTAGGCCCGGATGAAGTCGTCAAAGCCGAAGCGGTGGGTCACGAAGCGCTGCGCGTCGATCTGGCCACTGGTCAGCAACCGTAGCAACGTCGGCGTCGAGTAAGCGTCGACCAGCCCGGTCGTGATCGTCACATCGCGCGTCCACAACCGCTCCAGGTGCAACGTGACCGGCTTGCCGTGGACACCGATGTTCGCGACCCGTCCGACCGGGCGAACCAGATCCGCGGCAAGCTCGAATGTCGCAGGTACACCGACTGCCTCGATCGCCACGTCGACACCGAGGCCGCCGGTGAGCTCCAAGACCGCGGCGATCGGGTCCTGCTCGCTGTTGTTGATCACGACATCGGCACCGAAATGTTTGGCCGCCTCGAGCCGCGTCGCCGCCATGTCGATCGCGATCACCATGCTGGGGCTGAACAACCGTGCGCCACTAATTGCCGATAGGCCGATCGGTCCGGCGCCCACCACCGCCACGACGTCACCCGGCTGGACGTGTCCGTTGAGGACACCGACCTCGTACCCAGTGGGCAGGATGTCGGCCAGCATCAGCAGTGCCTCATCGGCGACACCGGCAGGTACCGGGTAAGTGGAGTTGTCGGCGAACGGAACACGCACGTACTCAGCCTGGGTGCCGTCGATCTCGTTGCCGAGGATCCAGCCGCCGCCTCCGGTGCACTGCCCATAACGGGACTCGCGGCAGAACCGGCATGCCCCACAGGCACTGACACACGACACCAGGACCCTGTCGCCAACGGCCATGTTTCTCACGGCAGCGCCGACCTCCGCTACCGTGCCGACCGCTTCATGGCCGATGATGCGACCATCGACCATCGCGGGCACGTCCCCCTTCAGGATGTGCAGATCCGTACCGCAGATCGTGGTCGAATCAACCCGCACGATCGCATCGGTGTCGGCGACCAAGGTGGGACGAGCGACCTCTTCCCATGCCTTCACGCCAGGTCCGTGATAAACGAGTGCCTTCATGGTGAACCCCAATAAGTAAGTGACGACATCGCCGTCACCAGCAGCCTGCGCCCGCGCAACACACCGCGACAGGGCTAAAGGTCCCGATGAGTCCGGGACGACCGCACTGGTCGGCCAGGCCGATGCGGCGCCACGGCAGCGAG
>JAVEET010000226.1 GCA_030840295.1 Pseudonocardiales bacterium | reverse complement strand
AAATACGGGGACCAGAGCGCCCTCGACATCAGACCGCTAGTCCAGGTAGTCGCGTAGCACCTGAGAACGGGACGGGTGGCGCAGTTTGGACATGGTCTTGGACTCGATCTGCCGGATCCGTTCCCTGGTCACGCCGTAGACCTGACCGATCTCATCCAGGGTGCGGGGCTGGCCGTCCGTCAGCCCGAAGCGCAGCTTGACCACGCCGGCCTCACGCTCGGACAGCGTGTGCAGTACCGACTGCAGCTGATCCTGTAGCAGCGTGAAGGACACCGCGTCTACGGCCACCACAGCTTCGGAATCCTCGATGAAGTCACCGAGCTGGCTATCTCCCTCGTCACCGATGGTCTGATCTAGGGAGATCGGCTCCCGGGCGTACTGCTGGATTTCCAGCACCTTGTCCGGGGTGATGTCCATTTCCTTCGCCAGCTCTTCGGGCGTGGGCTCCCGGCCCAGGTCCTGTAGCAATTCCCGCTGAATTCGGCCGAGCTTGTTGATGACCTCGACCATGTGAACCGGGATGCGGATGGTGCGGGCCTGGTCCGCCATGGCTCGCGTGATGGCCTGCCGGATCCACCAGGTGGCATAGGTCGAGAACTTGTACCCCTTGGTGTAGTCGAACTTCTCGACCGCCCGGATCAAGCCCAGGTTGCCCTCCTGGATCAAGTCCAGGAACGCCATGCCGCGGCCGGTGTAGCGCTTGGCCAGCGACACGACCAGTCGCAGGTTAGCCTCGAGCAGGTGGTTCTTGGCCCGCTCGCCGTCGCGGACGATCCAGTTCAGGTCTCGCCGCTGCTGCAACGGCAGCTTCTCGTTGGTGGACTCGAGCTGCCGTATGCGCTCAGCGCCGTACAGTCCCGCCTCGATCCGCTTGGCGAGGTCGACCTCCTCTTCGGCGTTGAGCAGCGCCACCTTACCGATCTGCTTCAGGTAGGCGCGTACCGAGTCCGCCGACGCCGTCATTTCGGCGTCCTTGCGGGCCTGGCGCAGTGCCTCGGACTCTTCCTCGTCCCAGGTGAACTCGTTCGTCTCACCTTCGGCCGGCGCCACGACCTCTTCGGTCTCCGCGTCCGCCTCGGGATCGACCACGACCTCCTCGAGCTCGGCGTCCGCCGGCACGTCGGCAGGCTCGACCTCGTCGATGGCGTCCGCTCCGGGCTCGTTCAGCCCGGCCTTGGCGGTGTCCGTCTCGACAGCGGCCGTCTTGGTTGCGCCCTTCTTGGCGGGCGGGTGTGTGGCCGTGCCTGCCCCGACCTTCGCGGCCACTGCCTTGGCGGCAGCAACCGGCTTGGTGACCGTCTTCCGCGCCGTCGCCGCCGCACTAACCTGCGGCTGCTCGGCTGATTCGCTGGGAACCACGTACGCCCTTTCTTGCGATCGCGCATGAAACTTGGCTGCGAGACCGTCGCGGACGTCTCGATGACATCACGATGATTCCGCAGTGCGCCGGAGGATGTGAGTGGGGTCAGCTAGCCGCTGGGGTTCACCGAATCGGACTGTGCGAATTCGATGCCTTCGTTGGTGCCAGGCCCTGCATGGGACATTGTAATCACGCCCTCGGGCAGTCAGAACAATTCGCCGCGCTGAGGGGCCGAGGATCCGGTCTCGCTCGAGGCGCGAGAAGACCTGTAACAGTTGTGGATCAGCGCTCCGCCGCGGCCATCGCGGCGCCGACGATGCCGGCATTGTTGAGGAGTTGGGCCGGCCGGACCGGCGTCTGCAGGTCCAGCAACGGCACCCACCGGTCGGCGTCCTTGCTGACGCCGCCACCCACGATGAACAGGTCCGGCGAGAACAGCGCCTCTACGTGGGACATGTATCGCTGAACCCGCTTGGCCCACTGCCTATACGACATCTTCTGCTTGTCCTTGACCGAGGCGGCCGCCCTGTCCTCGGCATCGTGACCGTCCAGTTCGAGGTGTCCCAGCTCGGAATTCGGCACAAGCTGGCCGTTGAGGAACAGGCCACTGCCGATTCCGGTGCCGAACGTCAGCAGTATCACCACACCCCGCACGTCCCGGGCGGCGCCGAAGCGCACCTCGGCCAGCCCGGCGGCGTCGGCGTCGTTGAGCACCGTGACCTCCCGGCCGGTCGCCTTCGTGAAAACCGCATCCACGTCGGTCCCGATCCACGACGGATCCACGTTCGCCGCTGACCGCGCGACCCCGTTCTTGATCACCGCCGGAAACGTCGCTCCGACCGGACCGTCCCATTTGGCGCGCGTCACGAGTTCCAGCACGACCTCGGCGACGTTGTCGGGTGTGGACTCCACGGGCGTCGCGATGCGCACCCGCTGGGTTTTGAGCTCACCGGTTCTGGTGTCGACGATCGCCCCCTTGATGCCGCTGCCCCCGATGTCGATACCGAAGGCGGCATCGTGCGTAGTGCCCACCTGTTGTGACGCTGGCGCGGTCATCGTTCCTCCGCTGACTAGGTTGATTGGTGCAAACCTTATCGGCCTTGAAAACCACACGCGTGATCCAAGGGGAAACAGATGACAGAAGAGCGGGTATCGGCGCCGGCAGAGGTCCCCTCGCCCGCCGAACTCGAGTCGCTGGCGATCGAGCTTGCGGGCCGCGCGGGTCAGCTCATGCTCAAGCGCCGGGCCGCGGGATTCGAGGTCGACACCAAGTCCTCCATCACTGATGTCGTCACCGATGCCGATCGGGCGGTTGAGGCGTACCTGGTCACCGAACTGGGTCGGCTGCGCCCGGCCGACGGTGTCTTCGGCGAGGAACGGGGCGTGTCGGCCCGATCCGGCTCCGGTGTTCGGTGGATCCTCGACCCGATAGACGGCACCGTGAATTTCATGCTCGGGCTACCTCAATTCGCGGTCTCGATCGCGGCCGAGGTGAACGGTGCCGTGGTGGCGGGTTGCGTCCACAATCCGGTGTCCGGAGACTTCTTCCACGCTGCGAGCGGTCAGGGGGCATACCTCGACCAGACCCGCCTGACGGGCCCGCGCGCGGTTCCGCTGGATCAGGCCGTCGTTGCCACCGGATTCGGCTACGACCGCGCCCAGCGTGCTGCCCAGGGCGAGGTAGTGGGCAAGCTGCTGGCGCGAGTGGGCAATCTGAGACGGCTGGGATCTGCGGCGCTGGATCTGTGCGCGCTGGCCGCGGGTTGGATCGATCTCTACTACGAGGGGTCACTGAGCGAGTGGGACTTCGCGGCCGGGGCATTGATCGCGACCGAGGCCGGGGTGAGCCTATCCGGCCCGGCTGGCCGGCCGCCTGGGGTGGCTATGATCGCCGGCGGCCATCCGGAGCGGGCGGCAGAATTCTTCGCCCTGCTCGATGAACTCGGGGCGGCGGCCGCGGCCGCGATTCGCGGCAGGAGCGATCCGGCCTGAGCGATCCGGCCGGAGCGATCTGGCCTGAGCCGACGATCAGCAGGGCTTGGCCGCCTTGGTCTCCGCTGCCTTGACGGCAGCGGGGGTGGCCACCGACTTGAAGGCCTGACCGAGGACGACATCCACCGCGGCGTCGGCCCGGGTGATGTTCACCAATTTGGCGCCAGGTAGGTAATAGCTGAGAAGAGTAGCGCCACTCTTGCCCTTCGTACCGAACCGGATTTCGGCAACGCCGGTCACTGTCGTGGCGTCGCCGTGGCCGGCCGACACGAAGCCGCGGCCCTTGAGCTGAGCCTCCACGGAGGTGGCCAGGCCGGTGGTGCCGTTGCCGTTGAGTACCTTCATCGTGACGGCGCCGGGTTTGGGCAGCCTTGGCCTGGAGCCCCCGGCAGCGCAGGTAGGCGCTGGTGTCACCGTCGTTTTGATGGAACTGGAGGCGTCATCGCGGTGTAGCACTCGCCACCAGACGATGGTTGTGAGGATGGAAAGCGCCAGCAGGAACGCCAGGGCAGGCAGCGGGCGGCGGGTCGTCGTAGCGGGCATACCCGGGGTGTTCACCTCCTGGACGTGGTTGGTGTAACCAGGGCGACAGCCTATCTGGAAGCGGTTCGGGAATCGCGAGGCATGCCCGGTCGTTGGACGGCACGCGAGACGCGATACGGTTCCGCGGCCAGCGGTCAGGAATATCCTGTCCACGCCCGCGGTCGAAGGTGACCGGATCGCAGGAACTCGTGCATTTGATCGAGGAGATGAACAAAGAGTGGCCACCGATTATGACGCGCCCCGTCGGGGCGAAGCCGATGAACTGAACGAAGACTCGCTCGAGGAGCTGAAGGCGCGACGCGCCGAGGCGCAGTCGGGCTCCATCGACGTCGACGAGACCGAACTCGCCGAGTCCCTGGAGTTGCCCGGTGCTGACCTCTCAAGCGTGTCGGGTGAAGAACTCACTGTTCGGGTACTTCCCAAGCAGGACGACGAGTTCACCTGTTCGAGCTGCTTCCTGGTTCACCACCGGAGCCGGCTCGCGCGGGAGAAGAACGGGCAACTGATCTGCCGGGACTGTGCCTGAGTCCAGCCAGCCAAGTTGATGCCGACAACACCACGGCAGCCCGCCCCAGCGGCGTCGTGGTGCGGCAAGATGTTGTCATGCCCGAAGACGAGTTGGCCGACCTGATACAACGGGCGACTGTCACGCCCGATGGCGAGGAGGACCGGCACAGCCGCCAGAAGGCATTGGCAGCGCTGATCCCGATGCTTGCCAAGAGGGCCAAACAGTCGGGTATCCGGGCGGTCACGGCCGGGCGCTGGCTGGTGGACGAGATCGTGGACCTGGCGCCGCGGGTTCCGGTCCGCGACGCCCAGACCCTGCGCCAACAGCATTTGGGTCTGTCCGACGTCCAGATCGCCGAACACCTAATCCGGAAGGCGACCAGGACGACCGCGGCGCTGGGTGCCGCCGCCGGCGGCTTGGCCGCCGTCGAATTCGCGGCGCCCCCGATGCTGCTCGCGGCGCCTATCCAGTTGGCCGCGGAGATGCTGGCCGTGACCGCCGTCGAACTCAAGATGGTTGCGGAGCTGCACGAGATCCTCGGTCACCCGGCCCGCGGTTCGGTGACCGAACGTGCCAGCTTGTACCTGATGTCATGGGTGCGCCGCCGCGCCGTCAAACCTCAGGCCACCGGTGCCGGCCTCGCGGCAGTGTTCGGGACCGCAGCCAAACGAGAGCTACGCAGCCAGGTGTTGCGCCGGCTCGGTCGAAGCACGACAAGCCTCGCGCCGTTCCTGGCAGGCGCCGTTGCCGGGGCCGAGGTCAACCGCCGGGCCACGAAAGCCCTCGGCGAGACGCTGTTCGCCGAATTACGCGGAATGGCCGACGATCGGTGGTTCCACCAGCTCGAGCAGTAGCCGACGCCGTCAGATATTGCCGATCAGCCCACCGTCGATCACCAGCGTCTGGCCGGTTGTCCAACCCGCGTCCGACGAGGCGAGATAAGCGATGGCCGCGCCGATGTCAGCAGGCTCGCCGAGTCGCTTGAGCAGGTAGCCGGCGGCGACCTGCTCCTCCTTGTCGGCGTAGAGCGCCTCGGCGAATCGGGTCCTCACCACGGCCGGCGCGACGGCGTTCACCCGGATGTCGGGGGCCAGCTCGAAGGACAACTGCCTGGTCATGGCGATCAACGCCGCCTTAGTGATCCCGTAGAAGGCGATCCCCGGCGAAGCTCCCAGGCCGGCCACCGACGCCACATTGACCACGGCTCCGCCGTGCTCCCCCAGCCAGGCGTCGTGGGCCAGCTTGACCCAGCTCAGCGCCGACAGCACGTTCACCTCGAAGATCTTGCGGGCGACGCCGAAGTCGACATCGAGCAGTGGCCCGAACGTCGGGTTGATGCCGGTGTTGTTCACGAGCACATCCAGTCGACCGAATGTCGACACCGTCTCGAACACGGCCTGCTCCCGGTGATCGGCGTCGTCGGACGATCCAGCGACCGCGATCGCGTACTCCGGACCGCCGAGAACCGCGATCGCGGCGGCCAGGGTTTCCGGTTTTCGGGCGGTGATACACACCCGCGCGCCCTCGTCCACCAGTCGTTGGGCCGCGGCCAGACCAATACCTCGGCTGGCACCGGTTATCAGGGCAACGCGCCCGGCGAACCTGCCCTCAGTCTGTCCACCCGGCATGGGCCCCCCTCTACCTGACTGCTCGACTTCGTAGCTGGTCAACGCTGTCGGTGCTCACCGCACCGGCACGGAGCCGGCCTCGAGCGCCGCAAGCAAGCGCTCCGGGTGCCGGGTGGAGACGACCCAGTAGGGGACGTCGTCACGAGAATCATTCGGGGCAGAATTACTCGGGGCAGAATCATTCCGGGCAGAATCATTCCGGGCCAGGACGAATTGCACTCCCGGGCCGACCCAGGAACGGATGAAGGTGAACGCTCGGGGATCGCTGTGGCGCCCGACGAGCCGACGAAGCTCGCCACTGGTGAGACCGATTGCGCTCTGGATGACTCCGAGGTCGATCGTTCGGTCACCGGCCGTCAGCGCGTTCGGCGTCACCGTGACCCGTCCGGCGGAGATCCGCCAGACGACGAGCAGGCAGATCACCACGAGGGCGATTGTGGGCAACCAGGCCCACCATGCGGTGAAGGCCAGGGCGAATTCCGCGCCGAGCAGCACGGCGACGCCCAGCCCGGCCGGGTACCACCACCAGGGGCTGTACAGCCGCTCGTCGTAGCTCACGCCTGCGGGGTTGTGGTCTGGCTGAGCTGTCACGTGGACGAGGGTAACCTTCTGCGCTGTGACGATCGGATCGGTGACGGTAAGCGTGCGCAGGCTCGATCCCGGCGTTCCGTTGCCGAGCTACGCCCTTACCGGCGACGCCGGCGCCGACCTGGTGACGACGGTCGACGTGACCTTGGATCCGGGGCAGCGGGCGCTGGTACCGACTGGTGTTGCCATCGCGCTGCCCGAGGGCTATGCCGGATTCGTGCACCCGCGTTCCGGCCTGGCCATTCGGGCGGGTCTCGGCCTGGTCAATGCACCTGGCACCATCGATTCCGGTTACCGCGGCGAAATCAAGGTGATCGTGATCAATCACGATCAGCACGAGCCGATCACGCTCACTCGAGGTGATCGGATCGCTCAGCTGGTGATCCAACGAGTCGAACATGCTCGCTTCGTCGACACCTCGGAGCTGCCGTCCTCTGCGCGGGGCGCGGGCGGGCACGGTTCGACCGGGGGATCGGCCCTGCTCGACGGTCTCGGCCCAGCGGCTTCGAGTGCGGTCGGGCCGTTGACCTCGGCGACAGCACAACTAGCCACACCGGAACAGGGAGACGATCAGTAATGGCGCTGCGGCGCAGAGAGAAGCGCACCGAGCGCTCCAAGCTCGATGCCACCCCGCCGTGGGACACCCGGCGATCCCACGACAATGATCCGACGACCGGTCCCTACGACGTCCAGGACGCACCGGAGGATGGGCTCGAACGGCTTGACCTCGGTGCCTTGCGAATTCCGGTCGAGACCGGGCTCGAGATCAGGGTCGAGGTGGACGAGCAGGGCGCGGTGGCCGGCGTGAACCTGGTCGACGACTCCGGCCAGATGCAGTTGGGTGTCTTCGCGGCACCGCGAAACGAAGGTATCTGGGACGAGGTGCGGGCCGAGATCAAGGAGTCGATCTCATCGCAGGGCGGCACCACATCCGAGCAGGACGGCGAGTTCGGCATCGAACTCGGCGGTGTCCTTCCCGCACCCGGTGGAATCACCCCGGTGCGCTTCATCGGTGTCAATGGTCCTCGTTGGTTCCTGCGAGCGATGCTGGCAGGTGGCCCTGCTGGTGAGGACGACAAGGCGGCGGTGTTCCTAGAGGCATTCCGGCTTCTGGTGGTCGTCCGCGGAAGCGAGCCGTTGCCGGTCCGGGAGCCGGTGCCGCTGCAGTTGCCGGCCGAAGCTGCCGAGCAGATCGCCGCGGCGGCCGGCGCACAGGACCAGCAACAGAACCAGCAACAGGACCAGCAAGGCTGAGACGGTGAACACACCGGGGGACAGGCCGTTGCGCGAGGGGGCGGGCGGAGCGTCCCGCCAGCCGAGCGACCCGCCTGATCAGGCGGGCACGCCAGTGCCGATCGGGCACACCGGCGCCCGCGACACCGAGGACACGAACGCCGGTGCCGGAGCGCGCGAGACGGAAGCGGACAGCTCGGCAGCGGTCGCCGGGCTCAGGGAACAAACCCGTCAGCAGTTGCTTGACGCCCTCGGTGGTTGGTCCGGCATGGTGGTCGCCGCGATACCTCCGGTGGTCTTCGTCATCGCCAACTCCATCGGCGGCCTCCGGCAGGCAATCATCGCCGCCGTGGCATCCGGGGTATTGGTCGCGCTCTACCGCTTGGCCCGCCGGCAGCCGGTGCAGCAGGCGCTGATGGGCTTGTTCAGCGTGGCAATTGCCGCGGCCATCGCCGCCCGAACCGGCCAGGCTCGTGGATTCTTCCTCCTCGGGATCGCCGGCTCCTTCGTCTACACCGCGGTCTTCGCCGTGTCGCTGATCGTTCGGCGTCCGCTGGTCGGTGTCATCTGGGAGTTCCTCGAACCGAGTCCGCTGCCGGCGGATCGCCGCTGGTACCGGGAACCGATACTGCTACGGGCCTATGCCCTGGCCAGCGCTGCCGCCACTGCAATGTTCGCCGCCCGCGCCGCCGTCCAGTTCAGCCTCTTCCGCGACAATCGAACGGGCTGGCTGGCGGTCACCCGGCTGGCCATGGGCTACCCGCTGTACGTTGCCGTGGTCGCATTCGCCTTCTGGGTTGTCCGCGGAGCCCGGCGCCGGCTGGCCTCCGAGACGGCCAGGTCAGGCGCAGACGGCCTTGCGGATGGCGGGCTCGGCCTCGGGCAAGGCGACGAAGAGTAATTCGTCTCCAGGTTCGAGAGGCTCGTCCGGGGTCGGCGTGATCACCCGCGATGCGCGGATGATCGCCACGATCGCCGCATCCGAAGGCAGATCCAGATCCCGGACCGGCACCCCGGCGCACGGCGCGCCTTCGGGCAGCGTGACCTCGATCAGGTTGGCCTGACCCTCGCGCAGGCTGAAGAGCCGAACCACATCGCCGACGGACACGGCCTCCTCAACCAGCGCTGCCAGCACCCGGGGCGTCGAGACCGCGACATCCACGCCCCAGGACTCGGTGAAAAGCCACTCATTGGCCGGGTGGTTGATCCGGGCCACCACCCGACGTACCGAGAACTCCGTCTTGGCCAGCAGTGATACGACGAGGTTCACCTTGTCGTCCCCGGTGGCGGAGATCACGACTTCGCACTCTTCGAGCTTGGCGCTCTCCAGGCTGTCCACTTCGCAAGCATCGGCCAGCAGCCATTGGGCCTCCGGGATCCGCTCCCGCCGCACCTTGCGCTCATCCTTGTCGATCAGCAGGACCTCGTGCCCGTTGGTGAGGAGTTCGCGGGCGATCGAACGGCCCACGGCGCCCGCCCCGGCAATCGCGACTCTCATCAGTGGTGCCCCCCCACAGGTCCCTGGGCGGCGGCTTCCCGGAGGCCGTCGGCCAGATCATCGGTGGCGGCGACGTGGAGTTCGTCACCCGCCTGGATAACAGTGTGCTCCGTCGGAAGCTCACCCTTGCCGAATCGGCTGATCAGGGCGACCCGGCCGCCGGTCACCTCCTCGAAGGATTTCAGTTTGTGTCCGACCCAGCCCTCGGCGATGACGACGTGCAGCATCACGACCTGCCCGGTGGGATCGCGCCATTCCTCGTCGATGGTGCCGCCGAGGATGTTCTTCAGCAGCCTGCTCGCGGTCCACGGGACGGTGGCGATGGTCGGGATGCCCAGTCGCTCATACACCTCGGCCCGTCGCGGGTCGTAGATCCTGGCCACCACATGACCAACGCCGAAGGTCTCGCGGGCCACTCGGGCCGCGATGATGTTCGAGTTGTCGCCGCTGGAGACCGCGGCGAATGCGCCCGCGACCTCGATACCGGCATCCATCAGAGTGTCGCGGTCGAAGCCGATTCCGGCGATCGTCTTTCCGTTGAAGCTGGACCCCAGTCGGCGGAAGGCAGTGGGATCCTGGTCGATGACCGAGACACTGTGTTCCAGGCGTTGCAGGTGGTGGGCGAGAGTCGAGCCGACCCGGCCGCACCCCATCACTACGATGTGCACGCCCGGCACGCTACACAGTTTGAGCAGCTGTCGCGGCGACTAGGGTGCCCAAGGTGACCAAGCTTCCTGACCGGACGGCGGCCGGTGCGGCTCCGAACTGGCTCGGCCGCAGCCTGACCGTCGAGGTCGGACCGGTGGCGCACGGCGGACACTGTGTTGCCCGGTACGAAGGCCGCGTCGTCTTCGTCCGGCACGCGCTGCCGGGTGAAACGGCGGTCATCGAGATCACCGAGGACGGCGGCGGGAGTTTTTGCCGGGCTGATGCCGTGCAGATCCTGCAGCCGTCCGCGCACCGCGTCGAGCCGCCGTGCCCGCAGGCGGGTCCGGGGCGGTGCGGTGGATGCGATTTCCAGCATGTCTCGGTGGCCGAGCAGCGATCCCTGAAAGCGGCAGTGGTTCACGAACAGTTGCTACGGCTGGCCGGACTGGATCGACCGGTGGACGTCAAGCCGCTGGGCGCCGGTGGCCTCGGCTGGCGGCGACGCATCCGGTTCGCCGTGGATTCTCGGGGACGTCTGGGGCTGCGGGTCCATCGCTCGCATCGGATCATCGAGTTGGCGGCTTGTCCGCTCGGAGCGCCCGGTGTCGGGGATGCCGCTGCGCTGGCTACACCGTGGCCCGGTATCTCCGAGGTCGAGGTAGCGGTCGACGATCTCGGCGAGGCGGCGGTACTGGCCTATCGTGAGGCCGGCACCAACCGGCGCACGGGCGGTGGGGCCGAGGGCAACCGGTGGACCCGGGGGCGCGCGGCCAAGCCGAAGCTGATCGCAGAACAGGTGTCGGGGCCGGCACGCCTTACGTATGAGGTGAACGACCGCACTTTCCGTACCCAGCCCGGTGGCTTCTGGCAAACCCACCCGCAGGCCGCCGCGGAGTTCACGGCCACGATGATGTCGGCGGTGCGGGCCGAGCCGGGGGAGCGGGTACTCGACCTCTACGCCGGGTCCGGTCTGTTCACCGCCGCGCTGGCTCTTGCGGTAGGCGAGTCTGGAGCGGTCTGCGGTCTGGAGGCGGATCGGTCGGCGGTGTCCGACGCTGCGGAAAACTTGTCGGACCTGCCGTGGGCCGAGGTCCGGCATGGTTGGGTGACGGCGGCAACCGCCCGCCAGACGGCCTCGGAACTGGGCGGCGCGGACATCGTGGTGTTGGATCCGCCGCGCACCGGAGCCGGGAGGGACGTGATGACCGCTCTGCTGGACATTCGTCCCCGGGTGATCGTTTACGTCGCCTGCGATCCGGCTGCCTTGGCTCGCGATGTGCGAACCGCCCTGGACGCCGGCTGGCAGTTGGGCGACATCAGCGCGTTCGACGCCTTTCCGATGACCCACCACGTGGAATGCATCGCCACCCTCTCGCCGCCTCGCTTGGCCGACCCGCCGGCGGTGGGTGACCGGTAACGGACGCGCCGGGGCGCCACTGATGAGGTCAGACAGCGGTTACAGGCCGCAGGCGACTACGCTGTGCTCTTGACGTGGTTGAAACGTCGGGCGTCGGGGGCGCGGGTCGAGACCGGCTTCGGTCTCGACCCGAGAGCACCGACAGGTGGCCCGACCAGGGGGAGCCGGAGGACGAGACTGATGGCTGGCACCGTGGGCTCTGTCCTGAACGGCATTTCCGGACCGGCGGACTTGCGCCGGCTTAGCGCCGAGGACCTGTCCCTGCTCGCCACCGAGATCCGAGACTTTCTGGTCCGGCAGGTTTCGCGTACCGGCGGCCACCTGGGCCCAAACCTGGGCGCCGTCGAACTCACCCTGGCCTTGCATCGGGTTTTCGACTCGCCCGCCGAGCCGATCCTGTTCGATACCGGGCACCAGAGCTACGTACACAAGATCGTCACTGGGCGGCGAGACCGGTTCGACTCGCTGCGTCAGACCGGCGGACTGTCCGGCTATCCCAGCCGGGTGGAGAGCGAGCATGACTGGATCGAGAATTCGCACGCCTCGACCGCCCTGTCCTACGCCGACGGGCTCGCCAAGGCCTTCGATGTACGGGGTGACCGGCGTCCGGTGGTGGCCGTGGTCGGCGACGGCGCGCTCACCGGCGGGATGTGCTGGGAGGCGCTGAACAACATCGCCGCATCTGATCGTCCGATCGTGATCGTGGTCAACGACAACGGCCGGTCCTACTCGCCGACCATAGGCGGGCTGGCCGAGCATCTGGCGGGTCTGCGGCTGCGCCCGGGATACGAGCGGGTACTCAGGAACGTCAAGGGAACTCTGGGCCGCACGCCGGTAGTGGGTCCGCCGCTGTACGACGCGCTGCACGGTCTCAAGCGCGGGGTGAAGGATATGCTCGCACCCCAGGGGATGTTCGAGGATCTGGGCCTGAAATACCTGGGGCCGGTCAACGGTCATGACCGGGTCGCGCTGGAACACGCATTCAGCCTGGCGCGTCAGTTCGGCGGGCCGGTCCTGGTCCACTGTGTCACCCGCAAGGGCTACGGCTATGCGCCGGCGGAGAACCACGTCGCCGACCAGATGCACGCCGTCGGCGTCATCGACCCGGAGACCGGTGAACAGCTAAAGCGGAGTCCGGGCCGCAGTTGGACCCGGATCTTCGAGGACGAGATCGTCCGGCTCGGTGAGGAGCGCGACGACATCGTCGCCGTCACCGCGGCCATGCTGGATCCGGTCGGCTTCGGCAGCTTCGGTGCCCGCTTCCCCCGCCGTACCTTCGATGTCGGCATCGCCGAGCAGCACGCGCTGACCTCCGCCGCCGGCATGGCGGCGGCCGGTCTGCATCCGGTGGTCGCCCTCTACGCGACGTTCCTCAACCGGGCGTTCGACCAGTTGCTGATGGACGTCGCGCTGCACAAGGCGGGCGTGACGATCGTCCTTGACCGATCCGGCATCACGGGCGAGGACGGTGCCAGCCACAACGGCATGTGGGACCTGGCCATGCTGGGCATCGTCCCTGGTCTGCACCTCGCGGCACCGCGGGACGAACCGACGCTGCGTCGCGCCTTGCGCGAGGCCGTCGCGATCGAAGATCGGCCGAGTGTGGTGCGCTACCCGAAGACCGCGCTCGGCTCCGACGTGCCTGCGGTCCGGGTGGTGGGCGATGTCGACGTGCTGGGCGAACCGGACGAGTCGGGGGTGGACATCCTGCTGGTATCGGTGGGAGCGATGGCCCAGGACGTCCTGACCGCGGCCCGTGGGGTCAACGAGGCGGGCTACCGGGTTCGGGTCGTCGACGCGCTCTGGGTCACCCCGATCTCGCCGGCGCTGATCGAGCTGGCCGCGGACGCCGAGGTCGTCATCACGGTCGAGGACGGCATTGTCGTCAACGGGGTCGGCGCGAGGCTGGCCCAACGGCTCGGCGAGGCCGGGAGTTCGGTGCCCACCCGGAACTTCGGCGTCCCGGTCGAGTTTCTCGACCACGGCAAGGTCGCCGACGTCAAGGCGAGGATCGGGCTGACCCCCCAGGGAATCGCCCGGCGCACGGTGGAGTTCGCGGCAGGCATCATCGGTCGGTCCGACGTGGGGAGTGAAGGCGTGACGGGGGAACATCCGCTGACGGCAAGGGCCGATCAGCAGCAGGAGTGAATTTGGAGAAATTGATATAGAACACCACGGCACCCTTCGTGAGAAGGTGTGCGAAGTACTCGGCCCCGAAGGGGGCCGACGTCGATGAGGAAGCGGAGACAGCGTGCGCGTACTAGTGGTCGAGGACGAGACCCAGCTTGCCGATGCGGTGGTTCGCGGGTTGCGTCGCGAAGGAATGGCGGTCGACGTCGCTTACGACGGCGACGACGGATTCAGCAAAGCTACCCAGACCCGCTACGACGTCGTAGTACTCGACCGGGATCTGCCCGGCAAGAGCGGGGATGAGATCTGCCGGTCGCTGACCGATGAGGGTGTGCTTACCCGGGTCATCATGCTGACTGCGAGTGGGTCCATCGAGGACAAGGTGGAGGGCTTGGCCCTCGGTGCGGACGACTACCTGGCGAAGCCTTTCGCGTTCGCCGAGCTGGTCGCCCGGGTCCGCGCGCTCGGCAGGCGTGCCACGCCGGCGGCACCGCCGGTGTTGCAGGCCGGTGATCTGATTCTGGATCCGGCGAAGCGGACGGTGATCCGCTCAGGTCGCAACGTCGACCTGACCCGCAAGGAGTTCGGAGTGCTCGAGACGTTGCTCTCGGCGGCCGGCGTCGTTGTATCCAGTGAGGAGCTCCTCGATCGGGTTTGGGACGAGCATGCGGATCCCTTCACCACGACAGTCCGCGTCACGATGATGACTCTGCGGCGCAAGCTGGGAGAGCCGGCGATCATCGAGACGGTGGTCGGGTCGGGCTACCGGATCGATCCCACCCTTGTTACCGAGGATGTCCTCGCCGACAGTGGAGGGGGTACGGCCGAGTCGTGAGGTTGGTGCAGCCCACACTAAGAATCAGGATGGCGCTGCTGTACGGCGCGCTGGTCCTCCTGATCGGTGCTGCGCTGCTGCTGACTTCCTACATGCTGCTCGACCGGGCGTTGCGAAGCCTGACCGTCGGAACGAACTTCCCGGAGGGCGACGTCACCTTCCGAGACAAATTCGGCCACCCGCTCAGTTACAACCCGATCCAGATGCAGGAGCGCGTCCGGCACAACGCACTGACCTACCTGCTCAACAACGGCCTGCTGTACTTCGGCATCATCGTGCTGATTGGCGCCGTGGGCGGCTACCTGCTCGCCCGGCAGGCGTTGCTGCCGGTCGCCCGGATCACGGCGACCGCTCGCACCCTGTCCACCAAGACCCTGAGCGAGCGGATCGCTCTCGGTGGTCCGGACGACGAGCTGCGGGAGCTAGCCGATACCTTCGACGAGATGTTGGGCCGCCTGGACGCGGCCTTCAACAGCCAACGTCGGTTCGTGGCAAATGCCAGCCATGAGCTTCGCACTCCGCTGGCCGTGATCCAGACTGAACTCGATGTCACCCTGTCCGATCCACAAGCGAGCGTGGAAGACCTTCGCCGGATGGGCGAGGTACTGCGTGATGCGACGAACCGCGCGCAGCGGCTGGCCGATGCCTTGCTTGCCCTGGCACGACTCCAGGGTCGCGAGGGCCAGGGGCTCGAGGTCTCGGAGCGGGTGGACCTGCACGAGCTGATCCCCAACGCGGTGGCTGCGGCGGAGGCTGAGGCCGTGACGCGAGGTATCAGCATCACCTCGAACGGCACCCCGGTGACCACGAGCGGTGACCCTCGACTGCTCGAACGGGTCATCGGCAACCTGGTCGAGAACGCGGTGCGGTACAACGTCAACGGCGGCTGGGTGCGCATCGAGACGGTATCCGTGCCCGGTCCAACCGTCGGCAAGGCGCGCATCATCGTCTCCAACAGCGGCGTCGTAGTGGCCCCGGATGAGGTAATGGGACTGTTCGATGCCTTCCGTCGCGGCGGGCGAGCCCGAACCTCGCAGCGCGGCGCGGGCCTGGGCCTGTCGATCGTGCGCGCGATCGTCGATGCGCATCACGGATCGATCCGGGCCGAGGCCCTGCCCGAAGGTGGGCTTCGGGTGGAGATCTCACTGCCTCTCACCTCAGCTCACGCGGCGGCCCCGGCGAGGGTCTGAACG
Organism: Pseudonocardiales bacterium; assembly: GCA_030840295.1. Taxonomy (GTDB): domain Bacteria; phylum Actinomycetota; class Actinomycetes; order Mycobacteriales; family Jatrophihabitantaceae; genus Jatrophihabitans_A. Next base: position 1,208 of record JAVEET010000226.1, on the reverse strand, counting down.
TATCCACGGTCGGCGGAGCTAAGCTCTGGCAAGAAATGAAGCCTTCCCGCCACCCGCGCCTCAACCTGCCTCAGTGGACGACTCACCCCGGTTTCGGAGTTGCTGCACTTCTCGGGGTCGCCGTGCTGTTGATCGTGCACGGCGAGCCGCAACCGTCCTCGCGTCCCAGCGGTAAGTCGGTGGTGGTCTCGGGCTCGCCAACGGCGCCGGCCGGCGTTCCGGCCACGCTCGTCCTGCAGAAGGGCCGGGTGGAGTATCGGCTCGGATCGACGGTGCGCCGCGTTGCCTTGCCGTCCGGTGCACGCCCGCGGTCGATACTGACCAGTCGCGGTCTCAGTGTGGTGATGGCTGCTGTCGGCAACCGGCAGCGGGCGTACGCGGTCACCAAGGATCTGAAGGTCACCGATCTCGGACCGGCTGACGCGGCCCTTCCCGCTGCACAGGGGACTGAGGCGATCGTGCTGGAGGTGGCCCTGGTCGATCCCGGGGTGCTGGATCAGGTGGCACCGTTGCCGAGCGCCAGTAGCTCACCGTCGGGTTCGGTGACAACCAGCAGCAAACCACCCCCAGGGCAGGCAGTCGCCAAGGATTTCGGGATCCGTCGCTACGACTCCTCCGGGAGAATGGTGCAGGCCTTGCGAGACCTGCCCAGGGGCATGCGCGCAGCCGTGGACACCGTCGTCGGACTGGTGGTCTGGAAGCCGGTCAACCCGGTCTTCGACGGTTCCACCCCGCTCGAGTCGCTGTCCGCAGCCGCCCAACTGGTGCGACCCAACGGCACCCTTCGCGCCCTGGGATCGGTCCACCCGCTGGCTGCCACGACCTCGGATCTGCTGGTGTGGGACGTGCAGCGACGCCAGTTCGGCATCATGCCGTTGAGATACGTGACCTCGACCGCCACTTCGACGGCGAGCCCTTCGCCCGATCCGACCCAAGGTTCATCCGGGTCCCGGTCTGCGTCGTCGGAGTCACCGTCGGCAACCCCGACGATCGTGGTGGGCACTCGCTGGTACGACCCGACCCGGGGGTTCATCGTCACCGGTCCGGCCTCGTTCGCACCCGACGGATCCGCGTTCGCCGTCTATGCGCAGGTGGGCTCACGGCGCCGGCTCGTGGTCGCCCAGCTCGACCAGGTGCTCACGAATCAGATCGAGGTCCTCGCGCTGACCGCCCCGACCTCGACCCCCAGTCCCACACCGACTCCGTCG
>JAVEET010000195.1 GCA_030840295.1 Pseudonocardiales bacterium | reverse complement strand
CCGACCCCGATCTCTCCTGAGACGTAGACGAAATCCTGCCCGGCGTCCGGCGCCGATCGGAGTCGGGCCAGGGCGCCTAGGTTTGCCTCGTTCTCCACGATGACGGGCGCACCGAGGTTGAGGCCCAGCTGCTGGCTGAAACTCGGACCGATCGATTCACCGTTGAGGACCGGCAGGTTCGGGGCACGCAGCACCTTCCCATCCGGGCTGACGACAGCAGGGACGCCGAGACCAACACCCAGTAGCGGTCGACGGCCACCCTGCACGAATGCACGACAGATGCGCGCGGTGTGCCGGAGCACGCCCGTCAGGGTCCCCACCCGGTTGTCCACAGGGTGCTGTTCGTGCCGGATCAACTTCCCGGTCAGGTCAAGCTCACAGATGGCGGTGTAGTCGATGTTGATCTCCACTCCCACCGCCACCGGCCCCTCGGGATGGAAACTCAGTATCCGGGACGGCCGGCCGGGCCCGGATACCTCCGGGTCAGCTTCGAGCAGTATTCCCTGCTCGATAACGGTATCCACCAGGCTGGCCACGGTGGCCTTGGTCAGACCGGTGCGCTGCGCGAGCTCGGCCCGAGACCCCGGGCCGGCAACAAGTTCAGCAAGCACGAGCTTGAGGTTGTGCTCCCGCACGGTGTGCTGGCCCGCGGGAGCAGGCGCCTCGGTCACCGGTCGAGGTACCGCTGAGAGGCCTGGACGTAGCGTTCGCGCAGCCCGGGGGTCAGCGGTGCCTCGTACCGGTCAACATCCGCCAGACCAGCCCTCCAGGACGGCGCCTGTGCACCACCGGCCAGCACCCAGGCTGCCTGCCGCGCCGCGCCGTCGGCAACGTATTCGCCCGGCGGTGGGACCTCGACCGGGACGCCGAACACCGTCGGAGCGATCCGGCGCACTGCCGCGGACTGCGCCGCGCCGCCGACGATGCGCACCCCGGACACCGAACACCCCTGGGCCGCAAGCGCATCCAAGCCGGCAGCTTGGCCCAGCAACATCCCCTCGACCGCCGCCCGGGCAAGATTCTCCCGGGTTGCACTGGCCAGCGTCAGCCCGTGAATAGCTCCGGTGGCGTCGGGAAGGTTCGGGGTCCGCTCGCCTTCGAGGTAGGGCACCAGGGTCAGCCCCTGGGCGCCGGGCTCGGCCTGCAGAGCCAGCTCACTCAAGGTGGGCAGATCCACGCCGAGCATCCGGGCCGCCGCGTCCAGGACCCGGGCCGCATTCAGTGTGCACACCAACGGCAGGAATGCCCCGCTCATATCAGCGAATCCGGCAACGATGCCGGTCGGATCGATCGCCATCTGGGTGCTTCGGGCGAACACGGTGCCCGAGGTGCCGAGCGAGACCACGGCATCGTCACCGGCGTCGACACCGAATCCGGCCGCGGCATTGTCACCGCCACCCGGTCCGAACACCAGCGAGCCGTTACCGGCGATGGCTTCAGAGGGTGCCGCTACCCGGGGCAGCAACAGGTCCCGGCCGAATGCGAGCGTCAGCAGATCACGGCGGTAGCTGTTCGTCCTCGGATCGAAATATCCGGTGCCCGAGGCATCCGAGCGGTCCGTGACAAGGTCTCGGATAGAGGTTGATCCGGACAGCTTCCAGGTCAGCCAATCGTGCGGCAGGCACACCGCCGCCACCCGGTCGGCGTTCGCCGGCTCATGCTCGGCCAGCCACCTCAGCTTGGTGATAGTGAAGGACGCGACCGGCACCAGGCCGACCGCGTCAGCCCATTTCTCAGCGCCCAGCTCCGCGGTCAGATCAGCGGCCGCTTGCGCCGACCGGGTGTCGTTCCACAGCAACGCCGGACGGACGACGTCACCGGCCTCGTCCAGGCACACCATGCCGTGCTGCTGGCCACCGACACTGAGCGCCGCGACATCATCGAGGCCACCCGCCGAATCGATGGCCTGCTGCAGGGCCGACCACCAGGCGGCCGGGTCGACCTCGGTGCCATCGGGATGGGCGGCCCGACCCTGGCGAACCAACCGTCCGGTCTCGGCGTCCCGAATAACGATCTTGCACGATTGAGTAGATGAATCCACTCCGGCCACGAGGGGCATCGGTTTCTCCCTGGAACTGGTACGAAGGCGACGGTGCTCGGCAGCACCGAGCGCCGCGGATCCGGGCCATCGTCACCGGATCCGCGACGTAGATCAAGTGGGCATCGGTCCTGGCCCCACCAGGCCCCGAATCGGGGCCTACCGCTAGCTCACCCGGATCAGCGAGTGCCCGTGAGGTGCTCGATGGCGAGCTGGTTGAGCCGGACGAATCCGTAGCCGGGCTCGCCGACCGCATCGGGATCGAAGTCCTCGAAGGCAGTCGTGTCCTTGAGCAGGTCCGCGTAGGTCTCGCCGGGATTGAGGGTCGGCTCGGACAACTCGGGGACCCTGGCGTACGCAAGTGCCTCCTGTACCTCCGGGTCGGCACGGAAGGCTGCGGCGCGCTCCTTGAGGATGAGGTACATCCGCATGTTTGCCGAAGCCGAGTGCCAGACGCCTTCGTAATCCTCGGTGCGCGAGGGCTTGTAGTCGAAGTGCCGCGGACCGGTGTAGGACGGGCCGCCGTTCGGGCCGCCGTTCTCGAGCAGGTCGACCAGGCTGAAGGCGTTCATCAGGTCGCCGTGACCGAAGATCAGGTCCTGGTCGAACTTGATGCCACGCTGACCGTTGAGATCGATGTGGAACAGCTTGCCGTGCCAGATCGCCTGGGCGATGCCGGAGGCGAAGTTGAGACCCGCCATCTGCTCGTGGCCGACCTCCGGGTTGACGCCGACCAGATCGGGCCGGTCGAGGGAGTTCGTGAAGGCGATCGCGTGACCGAGCGTCGGCAGCAGGATGTCGCCGCGGGGCTCGTTGGGCTTGGGCTCAATGGCGAACCTGAGGTCATAGCCACGTTCGGTGACGAAGGTGGTGAGCAGGTTCATGCCCTCGCGGTAACGCTCGAGGGCGGCCTGGACGTCCTTGGCCGAGTCGTACTCGCTGCCTTCGCGGCCACCCCAGAGGACGAATGTCTTTGCACCCAGGTCTGCGGCAAGTTCGATATTGCGGATGACCTTGCGCAGGGCGTACCGGCGGACGTCGCGGTTGTTGCTGGTGAATCCGCCGTCCTTGAACACCGGGTGGGTGAACAGGTTGGTGGTGACCATCGGCACCACGATGCCGGTTTCGTCCAGCGCCGTCTTGAACCGCTCGATGACCTTGTCGCGCTCGGAGACCGACGACCCGAACGGGACCAGGTCGTCGTCATGGAACGTGATGCCGTAGGCGCCCAAGTCGTTCAGTTTGTGGACGGCTTCGACCGGGTCCAGCGGGGCTCGGGTGGGATCACCGAACGGATCGCGCGCCGTCCAGCCGATGGTCCACAGACCGAAGGAGAACCGGTCGGCCTTGGTGGGCGTCGGGCCGGCGGGAGATTTTCCAGATGTGCTATCGACCATGGGAATGTCACCTTTACCAGTGCGGGGGCGGGTCGTCCGGGCCTTTTGTTTAATGCCTGAACTTATTCGTCCACCATAGGCTGGTCGACCCGATTGGACAACCCCGAGGTGTGGTTTCTGGCCAACCCGCGGGTGTGGATGCTCCCGTTCTCGGGGGTCCCGCGGGACGTGATCCACTCCCGCTTTCCGGGGCGATATCGCGATATAGCGCATTTGCGAGCTGATCACCTGACCCGAACCGGGCGGAGGCCGCTGGGCCCCGGGAGCTCAGCTGAACCTGAGGTTTCTGATGATCCGCCCAGTCAGTTTGCCGTCGGCCAAGCCGAAATGGACGAGGTCGTCGAACACCCGCTGGTCCGCCCGTGCCGCGCGCATACCGGCGTCGACCAGTCCGGGCCATCGTCCCAGGCGAGCCAGGGCTGACGTGTGCCGGAAATGCCGACCCAGTCGCTCGCGCGTCAGCCGCCGGTAGGCCGTCCCGGCATCGAGTCCGGACCGCAGCGCCTCGGCCGCCGCCTGTCCGGCCAGCGCACCCGAGGCCACGGCATAGAAAATCCCCTCACCGGTGAACGGATTGATCAGCGATTGGGCATCGCCCACAAGCAGAACGCGGCCGGACCCGATCGCCGGACGGCCGGACGACAGCGGCAACCGATGGGCCCGCAGCCGGTCCGGATGGGAGTCGAGTCCGGGCAGCAAGG
>JAVEET010000188.1 GCA_030840295.1 Pseudonocardiales bacterium | reverse complement strand
TCTCGGTCACGGCAACCACCAGCATGCCCAGCAGGAGCGAACCGACCAGGTTCACGGCCAGCGTCGACCAGGGGATCTGCCCGCTCCTGGGTGGCCAGCCGTAAGAGATGCCATACCTGGCGACGCTCCCGATACCGCCACCGATCGCGATCGCCGCCAGCGTCCGGGCGGGTGGATGTCCTTCGCGCATCGGCTAGATCGCGGGCGCCAGCGCGGCATCGTCCTCGGCGAACTCGACACCGAGCTGGTGTAGCGCGTCCTCGAGCACGGCTTGCACCTCGAGGGTGTCCGCCAGCGGCATCACGGCGCTCTCGGTCCGCCCGGCCCGCAGGCATTGGTTGACCTCGATCACCTCATGGGCATACCCGCTGCCGAGTGGCGGCAACGTAACGGATTCCGGGTCCGAACCGGTTCGGTACAGGACGAAGGTGTCCGGATGGTGAAAGCGCGGGAGCACATCGATCCAGCCCTGAGTGCCGAAGATCCGGGCGTGACCGGGTAGCGGACTGTGCAGGTCGCACATCAAGGTGGCCGTTCGGCCGTCGCTGAAGTCGAGCAGCATGCTGGCCGCCGCGTCGACGCCGGACGGTTCGAGGGAGCCGCTCACCACCGTTCGGCCGGGCGTTCGGAGGATCATCTGCGCGAACGATACGAGGTAGACCCCGAGGTCGAGCAGCGCACCGCCACCGAGCTCAGCGGAGAAAACCCGGTCGGACGGATCGAACTTGCGAACCACGCCGAGATCGGCCTGGACACCGTGCACCTCGCCGATCGCGCCATCGGCGATGAGTTCCTGGACCCGCACGACCGCCGGCTGGAAGCGGGTCCACATTGCTTCCATGGCGAAGACCTGGCGCTCGCGCGACTCGGCCACCAACTGCTCGGCACCGGCGAGCGTGGCCGTGAACGCCTTTTCGACCAGGATCGCCTTGCCCGCACGCAACGCCGCAAGGCCGATGGCCCAGTGCTGCGGATGCGGGGTGGCGATATAGAGCACGTCGATGTCCGGATCCTCGATGATCTCGCGATACGAGCCGAACGCCCGAGGTATGCGGTGCTCGGCGGCGAAAGCGTGCGCCCGTTCGGTGGACCGCGATGCCACGCCGGCGAGCTGCGCATCGGCCACCTCGGCAAAGTCGGGAACCAGTGCGGCGGCGATCCGACCGGGTCCCACGATGCCCCAGCGCACAGGCAGGTCAGACACGAAGCATCCCCTCTCGCCGCACTACGGCGTTACCTTTCAGCGGGGGCGGATGAGAGCTTCCCGGGTGCCCGCCGGCTCGAGGTCAAACGCTACGCGGCGGCGAAACGGGGCCGCCCTCGCGGTTCTGCGGGCCCGCGTTTGGTGCGCGGTCAGCATGTGCGGGATGGATGCTGCGGGCCGTGGACGCGGCGCAGGACGCGGACGCGGCGCAGGACGCGGGCACGCACGCGCGCTGGTCACCGAGTTCATCGTCCCGGCGAAGGCGTCCGGTCAGACTCTGACGGCGAAGACCGGGGTTCGCCCCCGGTCGCGGTTGCGCTGCTCCGACGCGGGGCCAACCTGCGCGCACTGCGACGTGGAACATCGTGTGAGGTGATGGGAGCGGGACTGAATCCCTTGACGATGAGCAGCCCGTGAGCCGAACCACAGTGCTAGCTGCCTGCTTGCAATTGCTAGCACCGGGAGGCACGCTTGACCGGTGAAGGTCGAGGACATCAAGGAAGTCGCCAAGGCGCAGACCCTCAAGGTCGGCACCATCGGGGACTTCATCCGTGAGCAGCGGGAACTGGCTCAGGTTTCGGTGCGGCAGCTGTCCAAGCTGGCCGGAGTCTCGAACCCGTACCTCTCTCAGATCGAGCGGGGTCTGCGCAAACCGAGCGCCGAGATCCTGCAACAGATCGCCAAGGGGCTGCGCATCTCAGCCGAGCAGCTCTACGTCCGGGCCGGAATTCTCGAGAACCGGCAGGGTGACAGTGAAGTGATCGGCACAATCCTCGCCGACGCCGCCCTGAGCGAACGACAGAAGAGCGTCCTTGTCGAGATCTATGAATCGTTCCGCCGCGAAAACGACGCGACCCGAGGCAACGATGCGACCGGAGCGGACACCCGACACCAGCCAGACAGCCCACACCAGCCCTCCGCACCCGCGGCGAGCTGACCGAGTCTCACCGCACTCAGCCGCGCACCTGCGGCCAATATTGAGAAGGAGACACATCATGTCTATCGCCACCGACCTCCAGCGTCGAGCGAGCGCACAAATCGAAAACGCCCGCGAGCAGGGCCTGGCCGCATTGAGCGCCGCTACCACGACGGCAACCGGTGTGGTCGCAACCGCGAACAAGCGCATCGAGAACGTGCTGCCCTCCTCGATCAACCTGTCCGCCGTGTCCTCGCCGGCCCTGGCCGCGATCGGCGCCGCGGACCTCGTCGCAGAGACCGTCACGGCCCGCATCGAGGCCCTGCCGGCCGACGCGATTACCAACCTGGCGAAGGCCCAGACGACGTCCAAAGCTCGGATTGCCAAGGCTCAGGAGGAGGCAGTCACCCGCGTCGCCGAGTTGCGTACCCGGTTCGACGCGCGGGTGTCCGCGGCCAGGGACCTGCGCTCGGCCGACCTGCAGTCCAAGGCCAAGGACGTCACGGAGGCCTACCTGGCTACCGCCAAGACCCGGTACGGCACCCTGTCTGGCCGGGGCGAGGCCAAGCTGGCCGAACTGCGCAAGGATCTGGCCAGCGACCCCCGTCTGACCCGGTTGATCGGCGAGGTCAATGGCGCCGCCGATCTGGTCGAAGCGCGGGTCCGTCCGGTTGTCGGCAGCGTCGAGGCCCACGTCAGCCCGGTCATCGACACCGTGATCGGCACCGTGAAGTCCGCTAATCCGGTCCGCCGGTCAGCCGCCAGTGCGCCCGCGAAGAAGGCGCCGGCCCGTAAGGCGCCGGCCTCGCAGGCGCTGACCACGAACACCGGGGCGGCCAAGAGCACGGCCCGCAACGCGCCGGCCAAGAAGGCGCCAGCCCGTAAGGCACCGGCCAAGAAGGCACCGGCCAAGAAGGCAACGGCCCGCAAGTCGCCTGCCAGCTAGGTCCCGCTCCCGTCGGATGTCGCACCCGCAGCCGCTCGCGTACGGGCCGACCTCGTCGTTCAGTAGGCTGAGGTCGTGCAGGCAATCAACCACATCGAGTACTGGCTACTCCTGGTGCTCGGCTGGGCCGTCTGCGCCTTCATGGTGTGGGCCTTCATCGACTGCCTCACCCGCAAGGCCCCGGCGTTTCCGGCCGCCGGGAAGCTGACAAAACCGGCTTGGCTGCTGCTGACTGGTCTGCCTGCGGTCTTCAGCACGTTGTCGGTGCTGGGCGGATACGGCCTCCAGCTGAACTTCTTGATGTACATCGCGCTCATCGTGACGTCGGTGTACATGGCCGACGTCCGTCCAGCGGTCCGCGAGATCAGCGGACCCTCGCGCTGGTAACCGGTTAACCACCCGATCGTGTAACACCTGGCATGTCAGGGCTGCCGGTTGTTACACGATCGGGTATTTCAGGCTTGTAGGTAAGCGAGCACAGCCAGTACCCGGCGGTTGTCCTCCTCGGACTGTTCCAGGCCAAGCTTGGCGAAGATGTTGTTCGAGTGCTTGCTGACCGCCTTCTCGGTGACGAACATCCTGGCCGCGATTGCCGAGTTGGACCGTCCCTCGGCCATGAACTCGAGCACCTCGCGTTCCCTCGGGGTCAGCGTGGTGAGGGGCTCGTCACTCGCCCGACGAACCAACAATGCCGAGATCACCTCGGGATCCATCGCGGTCCCACCTGCGGCCACCCGCTTCACCGCATCGACGAATTGGCCGACGTTGGACACCCGATCCTTGAGCAGATATCCGACCCCGCCGGCCCGGTCGGACAGCAACTCGCGGGCGTACAACTGTTCGACGTACTGAGACAGCACCAGCACGGGTAGGCCCGGCACCTCGCGGCGTGCCTGGATCGCCGCTCGGAGGCCCTCGTCGGTGAAGGACGGCGGCAACCGAACATCGACAACTGCCACGTCGGGCTTGTGGGTGATCAGGGCTCGCAACAGCCCCGGACCGTTGTCCACAGCCTCGACCACCTCGAACTGGTACGCCTCGAGCAGCCGGATCAGCCCGTCGCGGAGGAGTGCGAGGTCTTCGGCGATGACAACTCGCACGGCAACGTCATCCTCACCTGGGTCGGGCCACCGATCGGGCTGGTGACGTCGGTGTGTCCGTCGAATGCTGCCAGACGACGTTCGATACCCCGTATGCCGCTACCTGCAGCGGTATCCGCCCCGCCACGACCGTCATCCTGCACCAGCATGACCAGCAGACCTGACGGCGGACCGCTCTGATAGGACACATCGACACCGATCCAACCGGCGCCGGAGTGCTTGATGGCATTGGTCAGGCACTCGGCTACCGCGAAGTAGGCGGCCGACTCCACCGGCGCGGGAAGTCGTCCGGGTATCTGCACCGTCACGTGTGTCGGGATGGGGTTGGCCAGGGCCAGCGCCTGGACGGCACCGTCCAGGCCACGGTCGGCCAGGACCGGCGGGTGGATACCGCGCACCAGGTCCCGCAGCTCCGCCAGCGCGCTGGTCGTGGAATCGCGCGCCTCGCTCAGCAGTTTCCGTGCCGCCTCGGGGTCGTTGGCCATCAGCTCCGCGGCCAGGCCCAGGCTCATACCGAGCGACACCAGCCGGGCCTGGGCGCCGTCGTGCAGATCCCGCTCGATGCGGCGCAGCTCGGCGGCCTGGGTGTCGACGGTTTCGGCGCGCGACGACGCCAACTGCTCGACGCGCGCCGTCAACCGTGCGGTATCGGTAGGCGCCAGCAAGCCGTGCATGATCCGGGCGTTCAGCCGTCCGAGCGGGACGACCGAGGACCACCAGATCAACAGGAACACCGGGCCGAGGGGCACCATCAGGAAGGCTTCGGACAGTTGGCCGATGTGGAAAACCCCGCCGAACGGGTCGGAGAAGACAGCCGGCGGCGTGACGGACCACAGGAACGGATAGATCAGGTAGAACAGCCCGCCGGCGAACAGGGAGAACGACAGGATCGACAGCGTGAACCCGACGGAGGCGTTGACCAGCAGCCAGATCCAGTCCCGCCACGTCGCCGGGTCCCGAATGATCGTCCAGAGCCGGCTCAGCACCCCGGCGCCGGGCCGGACCAACAGGTAGGGCCTTGGAATCGCCTCGCCGAGCACATTGGCAGCCCAGCTGCGGTGCCGGTCGGCGAACCACCGGACGGCGAAGGTCGAGGCCAGGGTCAACGGCACGCCGACCGTCACCACGATCACCGAGATCGATGTGATCCACAACGAGAACAGGGCGATGCCCAGTTCTGCGGCGATGGCCAGCGGCAGGGACCAGGCCAGTAGCCGCAACCGAAGCGCGATCGCTGGATTCCTCATGACCCCACCATCTTGCTGCATGAGGCAAGTTTGCCGTCGCGAGCTGGATTTGACAGTGGAGTTTTCTCCACTGCGGGTTGGGTTCTGGCACCCCTGCTTTGACGGCGCGGGAGCGCGACGGTTGACCGGTCGCAGGAGATCTGCGTGACCGGAAGGCCATCAGCACAGGTGGTTCAGACGTGGAGGGAATAGCAGTGGCCAAGAAATCGGCGACCGTAGCGGTAGCAAGATGGAGCGCGACCAACCCCTGGCGAGCCATCGCGATGTGGGTGGTTTTCGTCTCGGCGTGTTTCATGGTGGGAAGCCTCAGCGGGACCCGGCAACCCACCGATCATCAACTAGGCATGGGTGAATCGGGCCGAGCTGCCGACATCGCGCGGCTCGGCGGCTTGCAGGATCCGGCCCGCGAGAACCTGCTGATCGAGGCTCGGACGGGGCTGCTCGACCGGGCCGCGGGACAGCGCGCAGCCGCCGATGCCACCGCTGCGATGAAGCGGCTGCCAGGTGTCGCCGCGGTGGCCGAGCCGGTTCGTTCCGAGAACGGCCGCGCCCTGCTGGTGTCGGTGAGTATGAGTGGTGATCCGAACACCGCTGATTCGCGGGTCAAGCCGCTCCTCGATGCGACGGCGCTGATCCAGCAGCGGCACCCGGCTCTGAAGATCACCGAGGTCGGTGATGGCTCCCTAAGCGCCGGTATCAATGACGAACTGGGCAAGAACTTCGGCCGGGCCAGCACGATGAGCCTGCCCATCACGGTGTTGATCCTGGCTATCGCGTTCGGGGCCATCATCGCGGCAGGTGTGCCGGTGATCCTCGCCCTTTGTTCGGTGTTCGCCGCGATCGGGCTGTCGAGCCTGGCGTCGCACGTGCTGCCGGCGTCGCCGACTATCAACGAGGTGATCCTGCTCATGGGCATGGCTGTCGGCGTCGACTATTCACTCTTCTACCTCAAGCGGGAACGAGAGGAACGGGCCAAGGGTCGCGGTCGGATCGATGCCATCGAGATCGCCGCCCGTACGTCAGGGCATGCAGTGCTCGTCTCTGGCGTCGCGGTGATGGTGTCGATGGCCGGGCTGTACCTGGCCGCGGATGTCACCTTCGCTTCCCTGGCAACGGGCTCGATCATCGTGGTCGCGGTGGCGATGATCGGTTCCCTCACGGTGCTGCCGGCGCTGCTGGCGAAATTGGGCCGGGCGATGGATCGGCCGAGGATTCCGTTGCTGTGGCGCCTGACCAACCGTCCCGAGCGTGCGCCCCGGCTGTGGCCGGCTCTGCTCCGTCCGGCGTTGCGGCGGCCCGGCCGCACGTTCGTGGTCACGCTGGCCGGCCTGTTGTTGCTGGCCGCGCCGGCCCTGACGATGAAACTGCACTCGTCGACCACCGATGACCTGCCGCGGGCGATCCCGGCAGTGCAGGATTACGATCGGCTGACTTCGGCCTTTCGGAATCAGGGAGTTAGTCACCTCGTCGCGGTGCAGGCGCCATCTCAGTATTCGTCGCGGGTGCAGTCCGCGCTTGCGAGGATGCCTGGACTGACCGATGACCCGCTGTTCGCGGGAGCGGCGGTAGAGGGGGTTCGGGCCTCCGCCGACGGGCGGGTTCATCTGGTCGACATCGCGCTTCCGTATAGCCCGAATTCCAAGCAAGCGGAGCGGACGGTAGCAAGCCTGCGTTCAACCCTGGTGCCACAGGCCCTGGCAGGGATTCCGGGTGTGCGCTACGCGGTCGGTGGCGAGGTGGCGTCGAACATCGATTACGCCGAGCATGCCACCCAGAAGCTGCCCTGGGTGATGGCATTCGTGCTGGCGCTGACCTTCATCATCATGGCCCTGACCTTCCGGTCGATCGTCATCGCCGTGACGGCCATCGCGGTGAACCTGTTGTCGGCCGGGGCGGCTTTCGGACTGCTGGTCTTGGTGTTCCAGGGCCGCTGGGCTGAGTCGTTGCTGGGTTTCCGCTCCAGTGGCGGCATCATCGCCTGGATCCCGATGTTCCTGTTCGTGCTGTTGTTCGGGTTGTCGATGGATTATCACGTCTTCGTGGTCAGCCGGATCCGGGAGGGTGTCGGCCTAGGTATGCAGACCCGGGAAGCCGTGCGCTACGGCGTCACCCGGTCAGCCGGCGTGGTCACCAGCGCCGCCCTCGTGATGGTGTCGGTGTTCGCCATCTTCGCCACGCTGTCCATGGTCGAATTCAAGGAACTCGGGGTCGGCTTGTCGGCCGCGGTACTTCTGGATGCCCTGGTGGTACGCATCGTATTGCTGCCGTCTCTGATGATCATGCTCGGACGTTGGAACTGGTGGCCGGGGCGGTCGGTCGCACCGGCGGATTCCGTCTCGGCGGTGGCTAACCCGCACGAACGAGTTCTGGACCTGGTCTAGATGTAAGACCCGATCGTGTAACACCGGGCATCTCATAGCTGCCGGTTGTTACACGATCGGGTAGTTCCCGGGTCGTTGTAGGCGTACAATGGTTATACGTGTACAATGATCTTGGAAGTGACATGCCAGACCTGACGTCCCGTCGCCGCGTGTTGGTGTTGGCTATCTGCTGCATGAGCCTGCTGATAGTCGGTATGGACAACACCATCGTGAACGTCGCGCTGCCGTCCATCCGCCGGGAGCTGGGTGCTTCGGTATCCGGCTTGCAGTGGACGGTGGATGCCTACACCGTCGTGCTGGCGAGCCTGCTCATCCTGTCCGGCTCGACCGCGGACCGGCTGGGGCGGCGCCGGACGTTCCAGACCGGTCTGGTGCTGTTCACCCTCGGATCGCTGTTGTGCAGCGTGGCCCCTGGACTTGGCTGGCTGGTGGCGTTCCGGATGATGCAGGCCGTCGGTGGTTCGATGCTCAACCCGGTGGCGATGTCCATCATTACGAATGTGTTCACCGATCCGCGCGAACGGGCCCGCGCCATCGGCGTCTGGGGTGGCGTGATCGGGCTCAGCATCGGCATCGGTCCGGTCGTCGGAGGCCTGCTCACCGAGACCCTCAGCTGGCGCGCGGTCTTCTGGATCAATGTGCCGATCGGTGTCGCGGCAGTAATTCTGACCGCCTTGTTCGTGCCGGAATCGAAGGCCGCCCGGGCTCGCCGGATCGACCCGATCGGGCAGGTACTGGTAATCGTGCTGCTGCTCAGCCTGACCTACGCGATCATCGAGGCGCCGCGGGCCGGTTGGGGTTCGATGGAGATCGACTCACTGGTGGTCGTGGCGATCCTTTCACTGCTCGCCCTCATGGTCTATGAACCGAAACGCGTCGATCCGCTCATCGAGATCCGGTTCTTCCACAGCATCCCGTTCGCCGGCGCCACGCTGATCGCGGTCTGCACCTTCGGGGCCTTCAGCGGCTTCCTGTTCCTCAATACCTTGTACCTGCAGGACGTTCGTGGCCTGAGCGCGCTGCAGGCCGGCCTCTGCATGCTGCCGATCGCGGTGGTGATCGTATTGCTCGGACCGTTGTCCGGCCGCGTCGTCGCTACCCGCGGCCCTAGGGGAGCGTTGATCGTCGCCGGCACCTGCATGGCGTTGGGGGCGTTGGGACTCACCCGGCTCACTTCCGACATGAGTTACTGGTGGCTGTTCGGCTCCTACATCGTGTTTGCAATCGGGTTCGCCGTGGTGAACGTTCCGATCACCAACACCGCTGTCTCAGGTATGCCGCGCAGCCAGGCCGGTGTGGCTGCTGCCGTTGCCTCGACCAGCCGCCAGGTCGGGGCATCGCTCGGTGTGGCCGTGGTGGGTTCGGTGGTCAGTGCTGCCGTGTCGGCCCCGTCGGCGGCGAATTTCGCCCCTGCCACCCATGTCGCGTGGTGGATCCTCGTCGGCCTCGGCCTCGCGGTCTTGGCGTTGGGAATCGGCACCAACGGCCAGCGGGCCCGGACCAGCGCCGCGAGGGTAGCCGAGCTGTTCGACGATGACGCGCTCGAGGAGCGGGCCCCGGTCGGAAGCCGATCATGAGCAGTTCTGGCGATAGTGCCGGTGCTGACCCCGCGGAGATGGCTTGGCGGGCTATGCGCAGCCTGGTCCTCGAGCTGCACGACAAGCGCGCCGAGGTCACCGACGCGCTCGGCATGAGCTTCATCCGCGCCAAGGCGTTGCGCAGGCTGGTCGGTGGCCCGATGACCATGCGCGAATTGGGCGCTGCGTTGGCGATCGATGCCTCGTACACAACGGTGGTCGTCGGCGACTTGGAACAGCGGGGTCTGGTCCAGCGCGCCGTGCATGACGTCGATCGACGGGTCAAGGTCGTGACGATCACCGCGACCGGACGCGTGGCGGCCCGGGCCGCGCAGCGGATCATGGACGAGCCGCCACCGGCCCTGCTCGCCCTGCCTCCGGCCGAGCTGAGCCGGCTGGTGGCCACGCTGACCGAACTCGTCGAGTGGTCCACCGCGTCCAAATCTGAGCCGAAGCTGTGAAAACCGGCTGAGCTTGTCGTCCCGGTCCGCTAGCGTGCGCCTCATGGCTCAAGCTCCGACCCGGTCAGGGTCGTCCAACCAATCTGTGGCTGTCAGCGTCGACTCCCTCGTCAAGACCTTCGGCGGCACAGTGCGCGCGCTGGACGGGGTGAGCTTCGAGATTCCCACCGGCACCGTGCTCGGGTTACTCGGCCCGAACGGCGCCGGCAAGACCACCGCCGTCCGGGTGCTCACGACCTTGCTGCGCCCGGATTCCGGCAGCGCCCGGGTTGCCGGCGTCGATGTCCTCGCCGATCCGGAGGCAGCCCGGCGTGTCATCGGCCTGGCCGGCCAGTACGCCGCGGTCGACGAGGCCTTGACCGGTGCCGAAAACCTCAGGCTGGTAGGTAGCCTCAACCATCTCGGACGAGCAGAGCGCCGCCAGCGTTCAGAAGAACTGCTCGAGCAGTTCGGCCTGTCGGACGCGGCGGACCGCACCCTGAAGACCTACTCCGGCGGTATGCGCCGCCGGCTAGACCTCGCCGCGGCCCTGGTCGCGCGACCGCCGGTGCTGTTTCTCGACGAACCGACCACCGGGCTCGATCCACGGAGCCGCATCGACCTCTGGGCCGTCATCGGCCAACTCGTGGCCGACGGGACGACGCTGCTGCTCACCACTCAGTATCTGGAAGAGGCGGATCGGCTCGCGGATCAGATCTGCGTGATCGACCACGGCAAGGTCATCGCCGAGGGCACTGCCGCGGAGTTGAAAGCCAAACTCGGCGGGACGGTGGTCGAGGTGACGCTCAGCAATTCCGATGACGCCATCACGGCGGAGCAGGCACTGAAGGGTGCTGGTGAGGGCGCGCCGACCCGGGAGGGCGAGGTGGTCCGGGTGGCTACCTCGGCCGGACCGGCCACCTTGACCGAGGTGGTTCGCCGGCTGGACGCAGCTGAGCTCGAACCCACGGGGCTCCAGCTACGCCAGCCCAGCCTGGACGACGTGTTCCTGTCACTGACCGGCCACGGCACCAGCGCCGATGACGAAATGCCGCGACCCAAACGGGGTCGGCGCAAAGCAAAGGACGTTTCATGACCGCCACGTTCGTGGGTTCGAAGCCCGGCAACCGGTTCGGCCGGGCCATCGGTGACAGCATCGCGATGACCGGACGGAACGTCCGTAGGCTCATGCGGGCCCCTGATCAGGTGGTATTCACCCTGCTGTCGCCGATCATGTTCACCCTGCTGTTCCGTTACGTCTTCGGTGGCGCCATCAAGGGCCTGGGCGATATCAATTACGTGAACTACCTGATTCCGGGGATCGCCGTTCAGACAGCCATTTTCACCGCGGGCAACAGCGGATTCGCCCTGGCCGAGGATCGGGGCAAGGGCTTCATCGACCGGCTGCGGTCCCTACCGATGGCTCGCAGCGCCGTACTGACCGGACGGGTTGCGGCCGACACGCTGAGCAACGCCGTCGGACTGCTCATCATCGTGCTGGTCGGTCTGGCCGTGGGATTCCGTCCGCACAGCTTCTTCGGGTTGCTGCTCGGGTTGCTGCTCCTGCTGGCCTTCGCCCTTTCGACCTGCTTCATCTTCGCGCTGGTGGGGCTGTACGCCAGCAACGTACAGACCGTGAACGCCGCTACCTTTCCGGTGATCTTCCCGCTCACCTTCGCCAGCAGTGCCTTCGTTCCTACGTCGACCATGCCGACCTGGTTACGGGCGTTTGCCGATCATCAACCGGTGACGACCGTGATCAATGCGGTGCGGTCGCTGACCATCGGTGACGTGTCATCGGCCCAGCGCACCGAACTGTTCGCCGGCCAGAGCACTTCGTCGTTGGTGATCCAGTCCCTGCTTTGGGCGCTGGGCATCGGATTGGTCTTCGGCTCTCTTGCGGTACGCCGGTACAACTCGACCTCGTCCTGAGACCGGCGGCTTCGACACCAGGTGCACGGATCCTGCCTGTTGCCCCGACCGGGCCTCGTGCCCGGACCGGGTCAGCCGAACAGCGAGAGCTGCTCGGACTGCGGTGGCTCGGGCTTCGAGATCCGGCCATACCGCGGGCGCGAGGATCCGTACGAACCGCCCCCGAATCGGTCCGCCGACCAGTTCCTCGCGGAACTGCTCGCCAGCACCGGAGCGGGTACCTCGAGCTCGACGTGGGCCAGCACCCGGAGTGCCGATGGCAGCGTGGCGGGCAGTTGCTGCTCGATGAACGCGGCCCGAACCGTCGCTTCGTCCAAAGGCAGTACGCCGATCCCGCCGGGCTCCAGGCTGTCGCCCAAGCCCAGATCCAGGTAGGAGTGCAGGCGCATGACCTGGCAGTTCAGTTCCCAGGCTTGCCGGGCCGTCGCCGCGCCGAGCCGTGCCGCCGAACCGGCTCCGATGGCATCGCGCACCCGGGTCCCGCCGGCATCCAGCTCATCGAACGCGGCACGGGCGGTGCCCAGGGCGCCGAGCAGCTTCGCCGCTGTCTTCGGCCCGATGCCAGGGACTCCCGGCAAGTTGTCGGACGGGTCGCCTCGCAATGCTGCGAAGTCCCGGTATTGCTCCGGTCGGATTCCCAGCATGGTCAGCAGCCGATCGGGTGTGAGGAGCGGCGATGCCTCCACGCCACCGTTGATGATCCGCAGCACGCTGGTCGTCTCGTCGATCAGGGCGAAGGAGTCACGGTCAGAGGTCATGATCACCGTCGTCGCGTCGGCCAGGGGCGCGGTCAGCGCCGCGGACGCCAGCACATCGTCGGCCTCGAGTCCCTCGGGAACCACCACGTGGACGCCCAGCTCGCGCAGCACAGTCACAGCCAGCTCGAGTTGTTGAACCAGGGTCTGCAGTTTATCGGTGCGATTCGCCTTGTATTGCGGCCATTTCTCGCGCCTGAGGCTGGTCACCGGGTCATCGAAACCGACGACCACGGCGGTCGGGCCGATGCGTTCGACGGCCGCCACGAGTTGCGTGAGCAGACCGCGTACGGCCCAGATGGGGTGGCCCTGCGCCGACCGCATGCCGGTGCCGGCCAGAGCATGGAAGCTGCGGTGCACCAGCGAGTTACCGTCGACCGCTAGGAGCACCGGCTGCGGCGCCGGTTCAGACAGTTCCACTGACACAAGTCCACTCTCCCATGCCCGATCGTGTAACACCCGGCAGCCCAGGCATGCCGAGTGTTACACGATCGCCGAAGTTAGCCGGCCAGTCCGAGCACAAACGGGTACACCGCGCCGGCGCCGGCCCGCCTGAGCAATCGGCTGGTAACAGTCAAGGTCCACCCAGAATCGGTGTAATCGTCGATCAACAGCAACGGCGCCCCACGATGCTCGCCTGCGAGCGCGCCAGCCAGGCCCGCATCGAGCTCGTGGCGCCGGACGACTATCCGCAACCGTTGAGCGCTGTTCGACCGGCCATCGGCCGCCGGCCCATCCTGAGCGGGGGACATCCTGGTGACCTGACCGAGGTGAGGAAGCCGTCCGATGCTGCCGATTCGGCGAGCGAAGTCCTCGACGAGCCCCGGCCGCCGGCTGGAACCGATATGCACCACCGCCACGGGGCGCTGCGGCCAATCCCAGTTCGCCAGCACCTGCACCGCCGCCGCCAGGAGGTCATCGGGGACCGGCCCGTCCGAGACCGGCACGGCGCCGTTGGTGGCAAGCACCGCTCGAACCCGTTGTCCGTACCCAAGATCGGTGAACCGAGCCACGGCGCGTCCGGCCTCGGCCAGCTCACCTGCCGCGACCTTGCCCTTGAGCTCCACGCCTAGGCCGGCCATGGCGCTGGGCCACTGCCGGCGCGGTTCGATCACCACGCCCGGACGAGCCAGCGCGTCTTTCGCGGCCGAAACCGTGGCGGCCGAGACCGAACTGGCCAGGCTCAGCCCACCGCAATTGTCACAGCGGCCGCAATCGAGCGTGGCCGGATCGTCTAGCTGCTCGCGCAGGTAGCGCATCCGGCAGCCGGTGGTGGCCAGGTAATCGCGCATCGCCGCTTGTTCGTTCTGGCGCACGGCCGCGACTTTCGCGTACCGCGGCTCGTCGTAGATCCAGGGCTGTCCGGTGGCGACCCAGCCACCGCGGACCCGGTTGGCGGCGCCGTCGACGTCCAGCACCTTCAGCATCATCTCCAGTCGGGACCGGGACAGATCGATCTGAGTTTCCAACGTTGCTGTGCTTACCGGCCCGCTGTGGTCGGCCAGCACGGCCAGGGTGGCCCGGACCTGTTGTTCTCGGGGAAACCCGACGGAGGCGAAATAGTCCCAGACCGCCTGGTCCTCCGGGCCGGGCATCAGAATCACCTGAGCCTTGTCAACCCCGCGCCCGGCACGTCCGACCTGCTGGTAGTAGGCGATGGGGGAGGACGGCGCTCCGAAGTGGATGACGAAGCCGAGGTCGGGCTTGTCGAAGCCCATACCGAGGGCCGAGGTCGCTACGAGTGCCTTCACCCGGTTGTTGATCAGGTCATCCTCGGCAGTCAGCCGCTCGGTCTGTTCGGTCTGGCCGGAGTAGGCGGCGACCGCGAACCCCTTCTCGCGCAGGTGAGCCGCCACCTCTTGTGAACCGGCGACGGTGAGCGTGTAGATGATGCCCGATCCCTCGAGGTCGTCGAGATGTTCGGTCAGCCAGGCCAGCCGGTGAGCGGTCGTGGGCAACTGAAGCACTCCGAGGTGCAGCGACTCCCGGTCCAGCGTGCCGCGTAACACCAGGACGGTCTCGGCATCCTGGCCTAGACCGAGGACGTCCGTGATGTCCTCGACCACCCGGCTGTTGGCTGTGGCCGTGGTGGCCAGCACCGGAATACCGTCGGGCAGCTCCGGCAGCAGGGTGCGCAGCCGGCGGAAATCGGGCCGGAAGTCATGGCCCCAGTCGCTGATGCAATGTGCCTCGTCCACCACCAGCAAGCCGCAGGTCGCAGCCAGTTGCGGCAGCACGTTGTCCCGGAAATCGGGGTTGTTCAGCCGTTCTGGGGACAGCAGCAGGACGTCGATGTCGCCGGCTCTGATCGAGGCATACGTCCTGGCCCAGTCTTCGAGGTTGGTCGAGTTGATCGTGGCCGCCCGGATCCCGGCTCGGTCCGCGGCGGCGATCTGGTTGCGCATCAGGGCCAGCAGCGGGGACACGATCACCGTCGGACCGGCACCGGCTGCCCGGAGCAGCGCGGTGGCCACGAAGTAAACCGCGGACTTACCCCACCCGGTCCGTTGCACCACCAGGGCTCGTCGACGGTCGACGGTCAGTGCCTCGATGGCGATCCACTGGTCCTCGCGCAGCCGGGCCGCCGGTCCGGCCAACGCCTGCAGATGGGTCTCGGCCCGGGCCCGAAGGGCGACCCGGTCCAGCGTTTCCGCGGCGGGGCTTTCCGCGGTCGGGCTACGGCCGGTTGAAGCGGGGATGCGAACTCCTGAGGCGATGACGGTCACACGAATGGTTTAACAGTAGGCGCCGACAAAACCGTCGCCATCTGATGCCCTGACCACCGTGCGTGACGCCCGCTTCCGCACGGCGCGTCCGCCTAACCCGCTCCGGCAAACCCGCGCAAGGCCTCGACAGCCGGGACGACGTAATAGGCGCCGGTCAGCGGGGTGGTGTAACGGGTCAAGGCGTCCCGGATGCCGTCCTCGGCGCCGACCATTCGTTCCAGCATCCGGCTCATCCGGCGCTGGTCGAAGCTGAAGCCGACGAACACGGTGCCGTGGTCGATGACGCTGCCGTACGGCACGTTGCGTCGGAAGATGGGCAGTTCGATTCCGGACTCGTCTGCGATCACCGTTCGGGCTACGTGCGAATCGGCCGGCTTGCTGTCATCGTCCAGCTCGACGCTGTCGGCCTTCGTCCGGCCCATGACTCGCTCCTGGGCGGCGACGTCGAGGTTGTTCCAATAGTTGGCGTGATGCACCCACTGCTGGACCAGCACCACCGACGCTCCCTCACCCGGTTGACCGGCGGGCACGATCGCAGCCTCGGCGGCTTCGGCCAGCGGCGGATTCTCGGTACCGTCCTCGAAGCCGGTCAGGTCCCGACTGTGCCGATAGGACCAGCCGGTGATCTCGGTCGCCAGCTCAGCCACCGGATGCAACTGCGCGACGATGCCGGTTGCGACGTCGAAGACGAGGTCCGGTGCCGCGCCGGCGACCCACAGCCAGATGTCGTGCTGGGTAGCCGGCATTGCGAACCGCCCGGGCCCGGTCACCGGTGCATCGAAGTCCGCGGCACCGGCCGGGGTGGCCTGGGGCGCCACCGCCGACCACAGCGACGGACGGATCCCCGCCACCAGGTTGACGCCACCCACCGTGGTGTGCGGTTCCTCGAGATCCGCCACTGCGCGGATCAGATCGTCGGCGGTGACCTCAGGGCG
>JAVEET010000180.1 GCA_030840295.1 Pseudonocardiales bacterium | reverse complement strand
GGCGGGTTCAGTCTCGCTACCGTCGGCTGTCGCGGTACCACAGCACCCCCCAGTCGATGAGGCGGTTTCGGTGACGATTGCCGTGTCAGCATCGGTGAGATCAGCGGTCGTTTTGCCCTCGAGTTCGGCGCCGGCGTCGGCGAGCACAACGTAGTTCTCCCATTTCTCCCCGCCGGGGCCGGTAACCCAGTGCTTGGACTGGCGGGCGTAGCAGCACACCACGTCACCCTCATGGTCAAGGGGCAGGCCAGCAGCTTCAAGCCGGTCAGCGGCCGCAGAGACGCCGTCCATGTCGGCGTGTTCGACCCCGAGGTGGTTGAGGCTACCGCCCTTACCGGGGTTCTCCAGCAGCACGAGTTTTAGCGCCGGTTCGGTTATCGCGAAGTTGGCGTAGCCGGGACGGCGTTTGGCAGGTTCGACACCGAAAAGCTGGGTGTAGAACTTCACGCCTTCCTCGATGTCATCGACGTTGAGGGCAAGCTGGACACGGGACATGACGGTGCTCCTTTATGGTCGGGCTCAGCAACCCTGTGCCACACATAGACAGGCATCTATGTCTTCCAACGCCACTGTGCTCGATGACTCCGGCGTTGTCAAGATAGATGCTGATCTATTTATAGGATGCCGTCCGCGCGTGTTCCGGTTGATTGACAGAGCTTCCTGTTTAGCTCCGCATAGACGCTGGCCTATGCGGTGGCACTATAGAGGCATGCCGACCCAGCTTGCCGTCCTCTCGCCCGCTCCGGTTACCGCCTGCTGCGCGCCGTTGGCCAAGGCGCCACTGTCTGTGGATCAGGCCACGGAGCTGTCCAGGCGACTGAAGGCACTCGCGGATCCGACCCGCCTGCGACTGCTGTCGCTGCTGATGGCCGCTGAGAATGGCGAGGCGTGCACCTGTGATCTTGCCGGTCCGCTCGGGGTGAGCCAGCCGACGGTGACCCACCATTTCAACACCCTTGCCGCGGCCGGACTCGTCACCGGAGAGCGCCGAGGCGTCTGGACTTGGTATCGGGTCGTCCCGGAGGCTCTGTCGGCGGTCGCGTCGGTCATCACGCCTGCAGCTCGCTAGGTCCAGCACTACTCCCCGGTAAGCCCGTCCACAGACTCCCGGAGCAGGTCGGCATGGCCGTTGTGCCGCGCGTACTCCTCGATCAGGTGCACCACGATCCATCGCAGGCTGGGTGCCTCACCTTCGGGCCACGTGCGCTGGGCCAGCCGTTCCAGGCCGCCGTCCGCCAGCGCCTCCGCGACCAAGGTGCGGGAGCGAGCCACGGCGTCCTGCCAGAGCGCGTGGAGTTGCTCAGGTGAGTCCTCGGCGGCCGAATGCCATTCCCAGTCGGGGTCGGCGTCCCAATCCACCATGTCCCACGGTGGCCGCCGGTCTCGCCCGTGCAGCCACCGGGAGCACCACAAGTCTTCGACGTAGGCCAGGTGATTGAGCATCCCGCCCAGGGTCATCGACGAGGCGGCGACTCTCGCGCGCAGGCCGGCCGCGTCCAGTCCCGCGCACTTCCATGCCAGGGTCGCCCGCTGGTACTCCAGGAAGCCCAGGAGGGTGGCGGTCTCGTCGGCCGCAAGCGGAGGCTCCGGGCGACCATGCTCGTCCAGGTTCGTCATGGGCGGTGAGTCTAGGTGGTGAACCGGGCGGTTAGTCCAGGGTGCTCAACCCGCGCGGTGGAGTCGACTACACCCGTACCGATCCAACGCAGCTATGGGTACCGAGGGTGCTTCGGGTTCGGATCACATCTACCCCAGCGCGATCGGAGGTGAGGAGTCGTACCGTGAACGAGCCGCTGGGTGCGACGGTCCGCTTGTTGCCGGCGAAGAGACCGACGTTGTTGTCGCTGATGGCAACCCGCCAGAGCTGACCGGCGCGGTTGGTGTCGACTTCGTACTCGGTCTCGATGCGGCCGTTGTCGTGCTTGGCCTTCAAGGTCCAGACGCCGCCGCCTGCACAAGCGCCACTGGCCCGAACCCAGTTGCCCCCTTTGGCTTCGGCCGGAGCCGCGGCCAAGGCCGGTGCTGCGATTGCGGCGGCAAGGGCGAGGGTGACCGCTGACCTACGCATGGTGTTGTGTGACATCGTCGTTCTCCTTAGCTCCGTTGTGGATATGGAGATCATTCGACGATCTGGGTTCTAGCCGCCATCAGACATGGGTGCTAGTACCAGTGGGCTCAGGCTGGAAGCCGTGCCCGCGGCAGGAGTTGCTCCCCCGCCTTGTGGGGCAACCGCCAGCGGGCGGTCAGTCGCCGGCGCGGGGCGGGACGGCCATTTCACCGAGTTCGGACCAGCCGTCCTGGTCGAGCACGGCGTTGATGATGCGGGGCGTCGATACCAGGTGCCACGGCAGCTCCCGCTGCGCCGCGGCGAAATGGTCCGATTGAACGTGGGCGGCACCGGCATCCGAGTCGCGGAAGGCCTCGACGAGGACGTATTGCGAAGGGTCATCCACGCTCCGCGACCAGTCGAACCAGAGGCAGCCCGGTTCGGAACGGGTTGCGTCGGTGAATGCGCGGCTGATCTCGGGCCAACGTTCCGCATCTTCAGCGCGCACCTGGAACACGGCAGTAATGAAGATCATCGTTGTCCTCCACGGCACCTTAGGCATTACATCAGCTACGGCACGGACGCAGAGGTCAGCCGCTGGCCGTCGCGGTACGACAGCACCAGCAGCGTACCGAAGCGGCAACGAGCCAGCTCAGTCCTTGCGCTTCGGTCGCAGCAGCTCGATGAGTTCCTGTTGGGATTTCACTCCCAGCTTGCCGAAGGCCGACGAGAGGTGGTTGCGGATGGTGCCCTGGCTGAGGAACAGCTGCTGGGCGATCGCGGGAACGCGATCGCCGGCCAGCAGCCGGGACACCACGTCGAGTTCTCGGCTGGAAAGCCGGGCCAAACCGGCAGGCGGGCGCCCCGGCAATGCCGCCAGCACCTGAGACGCCGTAGCGCCCCGCAGACCGCGGCTCAGCCGCATGAGCAGAGTCGAGACGGACGGACCCTCGCTGTTCACGCCGCCCACCTCGGCCGAGCCGTTGGGCAGTAGCGCGAACGTGCAGCTGGGCGCCGGTACCAGCGGCAGCAGCACCAGCTCGCAGAGCAGGCTGGCCCGGTCAGCACGCAGGACGCGGGTGTGCAGCGTAACCCCGCGGCCGGTGCTGGCCGTTTGCGCCAGCGCGGTGAGGATGGTGGCCACGTCGCGCGGGTCGAGCATCGCCAGCAGCGAGGTACCGATGACATCCTGGGGCCGGTAGCCCAACGCACGCTCCACATCGGTGGAGATTCGGTCGATGATCAGCCGGGCATCGGTCGAACCGACGGTGGAAAGCAAGCCCTCGTCATCGCGTCCGGGTATCGGCGTCGGGCCATCGGCTGTCGCGGGCAGTATCACCATCAACACGAAACGGATGGGCCTGGATTCATCGATGGCGCGAACCCAGAACCGCCAGGATTCACCGGTTTGTTTGAATACCCGGTGCGCCTCATAACCGTCAATATGCCCAGCCGCGACCAGTTGAAGGCCGCCGGTCGGTTCACCGGCGGCGAACTCTTCGAAATTCCGTCCGACCACCGAGTGCGCGCCCGGTTCGATCAACTCCCGCGCCGCCGGGCTGGCGGCAACAATCCGCTCCGAAGGCACCTCAAGGATCAGCACCGGCATTGCGCTGCGGTCGATGATGTCGGTGATGTCGATGACCGGTTCAGCTGTCGGTAACTCGTCCACGACACGACCTTCCACGGCGGCCTTTAACTGAGGATAGTTGCCCTCGGCTCAGACATCGCTTCCCACTCGAGCAGCATTGTCACTGGCGCAGCTTGATCCGGAACCGGCTTCTCCTTCTCTGCTGTCGTACTTCTGGTGCCCAGCTCGGCGATGTTCTGGATGCCTGAGCATCGACTGATGGGCTCGGTGTCGGGTCGGGTAGCAGTTCCTGCATGAAACTGCGGGCCACGGTGGTGACCAGCGACCGATCGTGGGTGTAGACGAAATCGAAACGTCGCTGTAAGTCCGGACCGGTGTCACCGCAGTCCCTGGCAATGAATGCTGCCGCAGACTGGGGGCTGAGCAGAATCACGGCCCATTCGTGCCGCATCCGGCTGCCGGCCAGGATCGGCGACACTTGGAACCGCGGCTCGGCGTGACCGGCAATACCGTCACCGATCACTACCGTCAACGTGTTGCCCTCAGACAGCTTCTGAAACTTCGCACGCTTGGCTTCGGTGAAGTAGCGGCGATCCTGAAAGCTTGCCAGCAGCACGGCTGGCTCGGTGAGTTCGGCACATTGGGCTTCCAGATGTGCACTGATGTGCAACAGCAAGCTCTTGGTGCCGCGTTCCGGCGTCGACGCCGCGCTGCCGATCTCGAACGGGGTGGCGCCCGACAACGGCTCTGGACGTTGCCGCAGCGGGATGACGTTGATCGGCGCCGGAACGGATTCCGGCAGTAGACCCGGCCGACCGTAACGGAAGCCTTGGCCGTAGGTGGCGCCAAGCACTCGGGCCAGCCGTTCCTGCTGTTCGGTTTCGATACCTTCAGCGAGGATCGCAGCGCCCCTGCGTTCGGCATAGGCCCGCACGGCTGCGGTGGTGGCCGCGGCGGCGTTGTCGGGCAGCTCGTGGACCAGGGACATGTCGAGCTTGACCACATCTGGCTGCAGAAACGGCAAGAGCGCGAGCGAGCCCTGCTCCGCGCCGACGTCATCCAGAGCGATCCCCCAAGCGTCTTGCCGGGCCTGGTCAGCAGCATGCAACAAGTGAGTGACGTAGCCTTCGACATCACGCTCGACCACCTCTAATACGACCCGCAGGTCGCTGCGCGCCTGCGAGAGGCCAGCCAGCAAATGTTCAGGGCAGGCAATGTCAAGCCCCGCCGGCTCGACGTTGATGAACCACGACAAGCTCGGATGCAGTCCGCTGGCGGCGGCAGCCTGCATGGCATGAACCCGGCACAGCCAATCCAGCTCGCCCAACCGGCCGACCTCACGCGCGGCACCCAACAGAGCCGCCGGTGATTCGAGCGCGCTACCTGCGGGCCCACGCGACAATGCTTCGTATCCGACCACCGATCCGGTACCCAGGTGCACGATCGGCTGGAAAAGCGTACGGACGGCCCGATCGTCGATGACCGCGTCGATGTTCCACCCCCGGTCAGCCGACGCGAGTGTTCTCGTGGCTGGTCGAGGGCTCGAATAGAAAGCGGCGGCAGACCCAGGGGTTAAGGCGCCGTTGCGCACCTGCTCGGCGGCATAGGCTCGCTCGGCCGCGTCACGCCGAGCATCCAACGTGGCCATCACCGCATCCGCCAGCTGGCGCAACAGCTGGATCGAGGTCTGCTCGGCCGCGGGCTGTTCGCTCCAGACGCACAGTGTTCCCAGCGGCAGCCCCTCCCTGCCTACGAGCGGCGCGCCGGCGTAATAACGGATCGACCCCAGTTCCCCGTTGACCCACGGATTCTCAACGAGCGCCTCGTCCTGTGACGCATCGGCCGTCCAGAACACATCGGGACGTGGTGTGGTCTGCAGGATCTGTTCACAGATGCTCATCGACCGGTTCATGACACCCAGCGGAGCACCGGAGGATGCCGCGACCCGGACCTGCATATCCATGTCCATGATGTGCACCGCGCCGAATTCGGCCTGCAAGAGCCGCTGAGCGAGCACCGCAAACCTGTGCAGGTCGCCGTCATCGATCGACGATTCGGTGGCGCCCGCCCAGCCGTATCGTGCCACCGACCCCTGCCTGATCTGCTCTTTCGTGTTCACCCGTCGCCTTCCTCCTGCCGGTACCGATCTCCTACCTATGTCCACCATCGGACATGACATCGGGAAACCTGACGCCTACCGGCACCGACGTGACAGAGCGTTGACGAGTCATGTCATTGCGCGCATGCGATGCACCGCGGCACCTGGGTGGAGTGTCACGACGGCCGTTGCCTGTCCGCGCTCTGGGCCATCCTGACAACTCGGCCATGCGAATGGACACGGCCCGAGTCCAAGCTGTAGGTCAGTCCACTGGCTTTGGTCGCAACAGCGCGATCAGCTCCTGTTGGGAACTCACGCCGAGCTTGGCGAACGAGGAGGAGAGGTGGTTGCGGATCGTGCCCTGGCTGAGGAACAACTGCTGGGCGATTGCCGGAACGCGATCGCCGGTCAGCAGCCGGGACACCACGTCGAGTTCTCGGCTGGAAAGCCGGGCCAAACCGGCAACAGGCCGGCCGGGCAATGCGGCCAGGACCTGAGACGCGGCGGCGCCACGCAGGCCACGGCTCAGCCTCGTCAGCAGGGTCGAGACCGACGGACCGTCCCGGTTCACGTCACCCGCGCCGCCCACCTCGGCCGAGCCGTCGGGCAGTAGCGCGAACGTGCAGCTGGGCGGCGGCACCAGCGGCAGCAGCACCAGCTCGCACACCAGCCTGACCCGGTCAGCACGCAGGACGCGGGTGCGCAGCGTAACCCCGTGGCCGGTGCTGGCCGTTTGCGCCAGCGCCGTGAGGATCGCGGCCACGTCGCCCGGGTCGAGCATCGCCAACAGGGAAGTTCCGATGACATCCTGGGGCCGGTAGCCCAGCGCGCAATCCACGTCGCTGGAGATGCCGTCGATGATCAGCCGGGCATCGGTCGAACCAACCACCGGAAGCAAAGCATCGTCATCGCGCCCGGGGATTGGCGTCGGTCCCTCAGCCGCCGACGGCAGTATTACCACCAGCACGAAACGAACGGGTCTGGATTCATCGATAGCCCGGACCCAGAACCGCCAGGATTCACCGGTCTTTTCGATTACCCGGTGTGCCTCGTATCCAGCGATCCGGCCACCGACGATGAGCTCGATGCCGCCCGTCGGCCCGTCGGCCGCGAACTCCTCGAAGCTGCGCCCGACTACGCACCGCGCGACAGGCTCGAGCAACTCCCGAGCCGCCGGACTGGCGGCAACGATCCGTTCCGAGCGCACCTCGAGGATCAGCACAGGCATTGCGCTGCGACTGACGATGTCGATGATCTCGTAGGCCGGCTCGCTCGTCGGCGACTCGTTCACGACACGCCCTTCCACAGCGGCGCTCTGCACGCCGCGTCCTGGCTACTTCCGTCTCACTCTTGTTCCCCCACTGCCCATTGTCTGGATGGCTGCTGTTTCCCGCTGACCGATATGACAGACCGTTGGAAAGTCATGTCATTCCGCGTGTTCGCCACGCCATGGTGCGATGTCATCGATTACGAACGGCTCAGCACTCTCAGGCGAAGCGCCGTGCTACGGCTTCCGCGCGGGCGACCAGATCGAGGTCGTGGGCGACACCCGGGACGTAGAAGATCATGTAGTCCGCCCCGGCTTGCAAGGCCGCGTCCACCTTGTCCGCGATCTCGTCCTCGGTGCCGATGATGGTCTGGGCGGAGAACCGATCCCAGTCGACACCGC
>JAVEET010000169.1 GCA_030840295.1 Pseudonocardiales bacterium | reverse complement strand
CTACTCTCGCATATCGGGCTGAAAGAGGGACCGCGCGGCGACTACCTCGGGGCGCGGAACGCCAAGTTCGCCATCTTTCCCGGCTCGGCACTGTTCAAGAAGCAGCCGCCGTTCGTGGTGGCGGCGGAGCTCGTGGAGACCTCCCGGCTCTGGGGGCGGACGGTGGCGGCGGTGCAGCCGGAATGGGCCGAGGAGCTCGCACCACACCTGGTCAAACGCAGTTACAGCGAGCCGCATTGGGAACGGCGCCGAGGCGCCGTGGTGGCCGTCGAGCGCGTCACGCTGTACGGGGTGCCGCTGGTCGTCGGGCGCAAGGTCGGTTTCCACCGGATCGATCCGGTGCTCTCGCGCGAGCTGTTCATCCGCAACGCGCTCGTCGAGGGTGACTGGGACAGTAGGCATGCCTTCTTCCTTGCCAATCGTGGCCTGATCTCCGACGTGCAAGACCTCGAGACCCGAGCCCGGCGACGTGACCTACTGGTGGACGAGGATAGCCTTTTCGCCTTCTACGATCAGCGCATTCCGGCCGACGTCGTCTCGGCCCGGCACTTTGACGCGTGGTGGAAGAAGGCCCGCCAGACTTCGCCTGCTCTGCTGGACCTGACCGCCGGTGACCTGGTCCGCGGTGGGGCCGGCTCGATCTCCACTCAGGAGTTTCCGGACCGTTGGACGTCCGGAAGTTTCGATCTGGACCTGAGCTATCGCTTCGAACCCGGGGCCAGCTCGGACGGGGTGACGGTGACGATTCCACTGCCTTTGCTCAACGATGCCTCGGCGGCCGGGCTGGACTGGCAGGTTCCGGGTCTGCGTTCGGACCTCGTCACCGCCCTCCTTCGTGGGCTGCCGAAGCCGCTGCGGCGCGGGTTGGTGCCGATTCCGGATACCGCAGCCCAGTTGGTGGCCGCGTTACCGGCCAACCTCGATGGCGGCACGCACCGTCTGACCGAGGTACTCGCCGCCGAGCTGGAGCGAACCCGCGGCGTGCTGGTCCCCGCCGGCGCGTGGCAGGTGGACCAGTTGCCCGACCATCTGCGCCCGACGTACCGGGTCGTCGATGAGCAGGGCGCGCTGTTGGGCGACGGCAAAGATCTTGCCGCGCTGCAGAGGTCGTTCGCGCCGGCGGTCACGCAGACGCTGGCGCGGGTCACCAGCGACCTCGCCCGTGATCGGGTGACCGACTGGGACTTCGAGGAGTTGCCGCGCTCGGTGGAGCGGGAGGCCAGCGGCCACCGGATGACCGGCTATCCCTCACTGGTCGAGGTTCCCGCAGCGGCCGGCCTGGAAGCCACCGTCGCCATCCGGGTGCTCGATTCGGAGCTGGGCCAACGCCGAGCGATGTGGCTGGGCACCCGGCGACTGTTGGTGGACACGCTGCCGTCGCCGGCGAAGCAACTGCGCTCGGGTCTGTCGCCGCGGGCCCGGCTCACGCTCAGCCGCAGCCCGCACGGTTCGCTCGAGGCACTTTTGGCCGACTGTGCCACGGCAGCGGTCGATCTGCTGATGCGCGCCGCCGGCGGTGTCGCGTGGAACCGCGTGGACTTCAACCGGCTGCGCGATCAGGTGCGGTCCCGGCTGACCGCGACCGCGCAACGCACCGCCGATACCGTCGGAACCATCATCGATGAGGTGCAGCAGGTCGAACTCGCCCTCGACGCCGCCACCAGCGGTCCCGCGGGGCTTGTGGAGATCGCTCGCCAGGAGCGGGCACATCTCGATTCTCTCGTCTTCAACGGGTTCGTCAGCCAGACCGATCCCGGCCAACTTGCTGAGCTCCCGCGGTACCTGCAGGGCATTCGGATCCGGCTCGCCGACGCTGCGACGAATGCCGCGCGGGACGCCGAACGCCGAGCGGCCGTGGACCTGGTCCAGCGAGACCTGGCCGAATTGACTCACCGGCTGGCCACCGGTCCGGGCGATTCCGACGATGCCGCGCTCGACGCTCTCCGATGGCTTCTCGAGGAATTCCGGATAAGTGTGTTCGCGCAACGATTGGGAACTGCGAGACCGGTATCGATCAAGCGCATCCACGCCGCTATGGACGAGTTGGATCCACGCTGAGCTTCAGCTCGCCTCGTCCGCCTCGACAGCTTGCGTCATGCCCTCGTAATAAGACCCCCGGAAGAAGACGAGAGGTTCGGAAATCTCGGCGTGCACGCCCATCCGATCGATCTCGGCGATGACGACGGTGTGATCGCCGGCCGGGTATTCGGCTTGAACGGTGCATTCCAGCCAGCCGAGTGCGTCCGACAGTAGCGGCGCCCCGTTCGCGCCCGGTGTCCAGGCGATCTCGGCGAACCGGTCATCCGAACGGGAGGCGAAAAGCCGGCTCACCGATTCCTGACCGGCCGACAGCACGTTGATGGCGATCCGGCCCGCTGTGCGCAACTGCGGCCAGGTAGTCGACGACATCGCCGGACAGAACAGCACCAACGGAGGGTCCATCGACACCGAGGTGAAGGAGTTCATGGCTATCCCGGCCGGCCCCTCGGGCGTGCTGGCGGTGATGACCGCGACGCCCGTCGGATAGTGCCCGAGCACATGGCGCAGGGTCGCCTCGTCCGGCCCGGTCAGTGCCGGAAGCACGGCGTCCAGTCCAGCGCCGGTCCACCGTCCGTGGTTGTCCTTACTCACCCTGCCAGCCTAGTCAGCGACCATCTTGCGGCATGATCGTCGGGGAGTCAGCACCACCCGACGGATAGGCGAAGATGGAACTCAAGGACGCGGTGCGATACCGCAACAGCACCGCACCGATCACCGACGAGGCGCCGGACGACGAGGAGTTGACGGCACTGCTCGGCCTTGCGGCGCACGCGCCCGATCATGCCTCGCTCCGGCCCTGGCGCCTCGTCGCGGTGCGCGGCGAGGACCGCCAACGGCTCGGTAACGCGCTGGTAGCCGGCTTCGGTGACGATCCCGGCTCCCCTGCCGCGGCCAAAACAGCCGCAAAGGCGCTGCGGGCCCCCCTATTGATAGCCGTCGTAGCCACCCCGCATCCGCATCCGAAGGTGCCGGAATGGGAGCAACTCGGGGCCACCGTCGCCATGATCACGACACTGCAGCTGCTCTTGTTCGAGGCCGGTTGGACCGCAATGTGGCGTACCGGACCGGGGGCCGATCTCAGCACCGTACGAGCCATGCTCGGCGTGTCCGACCCGGAGAAACTGCTCGGCTGGCTCTACATAGGCCGGACCGATCAGAACGTGATGCGGCACGAACCCCGCGATCCCGACGTTGGTGGGCGCATCGGAGCGCCGCCGCCCGAGCAGCCCTGACCCGGCCACCAAGGCCGGAACAACTCACCTGGCCCCGGACTTGCGCTACCGTCGCATCCGGGCACAGTCGAAGCGAGATCGCCGGCGGTTGATCAGCTCGCATTCGGCTGACTCAAGGCACGCCGACGACAAAGGAGTCGCAGATGGCGTACTACCGAACGGTGGGGGCGGTTCCACCCAAGCGTCACACCCAGCATCGTGATGAGCAGGGCACGCTCTATTTCGAGGAGCTGATGGGCGAGGAAGGGTTCTCCTCAGATTCGTCGCTGCTCTACCACCGCAACATCCCGTCCGCGATCATCGACGCCCGCACCTGGCAACTGCCGGATCAGCACACCATCCCCAACACCCCACTACTGCCACGCCATCTGGTGTTGCCGAAGTTGTTCGCCGGAGCCGACACCTCATCGATCGACGTCGTGACCGGTCGGCGTCTGGTGCTCGGCAACGCCGACGTTCGGATCAGCTACGTCGTCGCCGGCGGCGTCTCACCGCTGTACCGAAATGCGGTAGGTGACGAATGCGTTTATGTCGAGGCCGGTAACGCCGTAGTCGAGACGGTCTTCGGCGCAATCGACGTCGGGCCCGGCGACTACCTGATCCTGCCCCGGGCCACCACCCACCGTTGGCTACCGACCGGCAAAGATCCGGTGAAGGCCTACTGCATCGAGGCGAACTCACACATTGCGCCGCCCCAGCGGTACCTGTCCCGGTTCGGGCAGCTGCTCGAACACGCTCCTTACTGCGAACGGGATCTGCGCTCCCCCGGAACTCCGTTGGTGGTATCAGAACAGCCGAGCGACCACGGTGTCGAGGTCTACCTCAAGCACCGTGACGCAAACGGATCTGCTGGCCTCGGCGGTACCGTCCACACCCTGCCGCACCACCCCTTCGACGTGGTCGGCTGGGATGGCTGCCTGTACCCCTATGCCTTCAATGTGGCCGACTACGAACCGATCACCGGCCGCGTGCACCAACCGCCACCGGTCCACCAGGTGTTCGAGGGCGCGAACTTCGTCGTGTGCAATTTCGTGCCCCGCAAGGTCGATTACCACCCGCTGTCGATCCCGGTTCCGTATTACCACTCCAACGTCGATTCCGATGAGGTGATGTTCTACTGCGGTGGCGATTACGAGGCCCGCAAGGGTTCCGGCATCGGGCCGGGGTCGATTTCCCTTCATCCGGGAGGTCATTCGCATGGGCCGCAGCCAGGCGCGTACGAGCGCAGCATCGGTGTGCAGTTCTTCGACGAACTGGCCGTCATGGTCGACACCTTCCGGCCGCTCGAACTGGGCGAGGGCGCCGAGGCCTGCGACGACGGCAGCTACGCCTGGAGCTGGTCGGGCGGGCGGATCCAGCAGGCCGACGGATCGGGGACGACGTGAGCGTCACCGAGCGGACCACCGTCGCCGCCGCGCCCACCGTTTCCGCCGTGTTGTACGACTCCTTGTTCGACGACGCAGCTGCCTTCCCGCCGGCTGTCGTCCCCATGCCACAGGCGGTGGACGGCTACCGAGCCCAGGCACACTCACGTCACGCGTGGCTGATGGGAAACTTCGTGTGCCCGGCGCCGCGGCTGGCCGAATTAACCGAGGCGTTGCGCGCGCCCCGCTCGTCGGAGACCGCCACCGGCACGCCCCGATCCGCCGAGCGGCACGCCACCGGAGATCTGGACCTGGCAGTGACGCTACCCGACGGTGTGGTCGACCTCTGTGGTGCAATCGCCTTTCTCGAGATGCATCCCCAGCTCCGGCTGCGCGCGCTCGAACTGCCGACCGAGGCAGACCGGTTACCCGAGGTGATCGAGCAGATCCGGCTGCTGGTGCCGCCCGCCGTGCCGGTCTACCTGGAGTTGCCGCCGGGCCAACTCGATGCCGAGCGTTGTGCCGAAATAGCCTCCGCAGGTTGTTTCATCAAGCTCCGGACAGGCGGAGTGACGGCTGAGGCGTTTCCGAGCGTGGCCGATCTGAGCCAGGCACTGCGCTCGGCAGTTCGATCCGGCGCACCGTTCAAGTGCACTGCTGGACTGCACCATGCCGTGGCCCAACGTGATCACGAGACCGGTTTCGAGCATCACGGATTCCTCAACATGCTCCTGGCAGTGCACGCCCTGCAGGCCCGATCCGGCGACGCGTCCGACCTGCTGTCCAGCACCGATCAGGCCGAACTGACCAGGCGCGCCAGCAGCCTGTCCGCCGCCGACGCTGCGCAACTGCGATCCCAGTTCCGTCGCATCGGAAGCTGCAGCTTGGACGAGCCCCTGTCGGACCTGGTGGCACTCGGGCTGATCGACTGATCCAAACCCACCTTGAACGAGACAATTCTTTTGAATCAGTCGTCATATCATTGAGTTACGACTGATAAGTCGGCATAATCCGCGACATGACAAGCGATTCTGTGGTACATCGTCGCCGACCTGGCGGTGACCAGGCAAGCCGGCTGCCGGACCTGATCGTGGCCGAACGCGAACTCCACCATCGGCGCAACCCCACGTCGCAGCGACTGTTCGAGCAAGCTGACCACCTCTTCGGACGAGTGCCGATGACCTGGATGACGAAATGGTCGGGCGGGTTTCCGCTGTACCTGGAACGGGCTGATGGAGCGCGGGTCGTCGATGTCGACGGCAACAACTATGCCGATTTCGCACTGGGTGACACCGGGGCGATGGCTGGTCATTCCCCGGCGGCGGTGGCCGCGGCGATACGCGATCGGGTTACCGAACGAGGCGGCATCACGGCAATGCTGCCCACCGAGGACGCCGAATGGGTGGCGGCCGAGCTCTGCCGACGTTTCGGGCTGCCCTTGTGGTCCTTCGCCCTGTCCGCCACGGACGCCAACCGCTGGGCGATCCGGTTGGCGCGGCTGGTGACCGGACGGCGCAGGATCTTGGTGTTCTCGCAGAGCTACCACGGAAGCGTCGACGAGACCTTCATCGTGCTCGACGCGCAGGATCGGCCGCGGTCGCGTCCGGGCAACGTGGCTCCTGCCGTCGATCCCACCGAGACCACCCGGGTCGCGCACTTCAACGACCTGCCCTCGGTGGAACGCGAATTGGCCCACGGGGATGTCGCGGTGATCGTGACCGAGCCCGCCCTGACCAACATCGGAATCGTGCTTCCCGAGCCCGGTTTTCTCGATGGGCTGGCCGCACTGGCCAAGCGGCACGGCTGCCTGCTGCTGATCGACGAGACGCACACCTTCTCCGCCGGGCCCGGCGGCATGACCGCGACCGAGGGACTCGATCCCGACATCCTGGTCATCGGCAAGTCCATCGGTGGCGGAATACCTTGTGGAGCATATGGAATCTCACAAGACATCGCCGACCGGGTGACAGCCCTGGTCGCGAAGGGCGAGGCCGATATCGATGATGTGGGGGGCGTGGGCGGCACGCTGGCGGGCAATGCGCTGTCCACGGCGGCCATGCGAGCCACGCTGTCGAGCGTGTTGGTCGATACTGCCTTCGCGCACATGATCGAGTTGGCCACCCACTACACCGCCGGTATCCAGGCCACCATCGACGATCACGAGCTGGACTGGTCGGTCACCCAGCTCGGCGCACGGGCCGAGTACCGCTTCGCCCGCCCCGCACCACGGACGGGCAACGATTCCGCGGCCGCCGCAGCTCCGCTGTTGGATGAGTACTTCCATCTCTACCTGTCCAATCGTGGCGTGCTACTGACCCCGTTTCACAACATGACCTTGATGTCGCCGGCCACCCGGTCCGAAGATGTCGATGTGCATATCGAATTGTTCAAGGCGGCGGTAGCGGAGTTGGTCGGCGGGATACGGTCGTCGGCGTGACCTCGCAACCGCCGCTGCCCCAGGAGCACATCACGCGCATCCCGCTGGACGAGATCGATCACCAGCTGATCGGCTTGCTCCAGCAGGACGGCCGGGCCTCCTACGCGGAGTTGGCGCCCGCGGTCGGCCTGTCCGCACCCGCTGTCCGGCAGCGGGTGCAGCGTCTGATCGAAGGCGGTGTGGTCCAAATCGTCGCGGTCACCGATCCACTGGCGTTGGGGCTGCCGGTGATGGCGCTGGTGGGCATCAAGGTCAGCGGTGACGCGCTCACCGTGGCCGACGCGCTTGGCGCCATCCCGCGGGTCATCTACGTGGTGGTGACCGGCGGTGCGTACGACCTGTTCGCGGAGGTGGTCTGTGGCGACATGGCCGAGCTCTTCGAGATCATCAACACCCGGATCCGTCCGATTCCCGACGTCTCGTCGGTCGAGTCGTTCCCCTACTTCGACATCCGGACGCATCGCTTCACCTGGGACACCTCGAGCGA
>JAVEET010000163.1 GCA_030840295.1 Pseudonocardiales bacterium | reverse complement strand
TCTCGGTCCGCTGAGCGGTTGATTCCTCTCGGCCGGCCGCTTCCAGGATCCAGGGCCGCACGGCCGATGGCGGTGACCCGAACCTGGTCGGCCATCGGTGCAGCGCGGCCAAAGCGGCGCCCCAGCCCCGGACCGCGATACTCAGCTGCCCGTACGGCACTGCCCCAATCAAGTCCTGCAGCGCAACGAAGCGCCGATCACCCGGCGCAGCGGCCGGGTCAGGGAAGTCCGGTCCCAACAGTCCGCTGCCGGCGAGCAGCCGGCGGATCAGCTCGGTCCGGGACTCGTCGGCGACGGAGAGGCCCCCGCGGGCAACGACCTGTGGATCGTGACCCGCACTCACCGCCCGCCGGACGAGCCCCGGAGTCGAATCGAACGGATTGCTGACGCGCATCCGTCCGGAACGGTCGGCAATGGTCGCTGTGCTGACGTCCATGACTGCACTTGTCACGGCGCATCCCCCCGTAGCTCCCGGTTGCCTCATCCCGTCCATCGGCTAATAAGAGCGCGGGCCGACGGCGTTGATACGGCCAGGACGAACGTTTGTGCGCGGTCGAGCGACTAGCCAATCGTCATGAATCCGGACATTTCCCGCGAGGTATCAGGGTCCGGCGTAGCTACTCCTTGTGAAGTGGAGAGAAGTTAGGGGACAGTCTGTTGAAAACGATCGCGCCGAAGCTCACTCGCGGCCGCCGGGAAGCGGCCGGAGCCAGTTCGATAGGAAACGCCACGGTCATGATCAACGCCGAAGCCGAACCCGCCACGCTCGCCGGTCGGGCCGGTGATGCCTTCAGCCAGTTCCGGCAGGGTCAGCCCGATGCCATGGCTGATCTCGTCGCGATGCTCACACCGATTCTCTGGCACACCGTGCGGGCTCAACGTCTGGACGCCACGACCACCGAAGACGTACTCCAGACGACCTGGCTGTCGCTGGTCAAGGGTGCGGACAAGATCGCCGACCCGCGCTCAGTGCTCCAATGGCTCATCGTGACCGCTCGGCGGGAAGCCTGGCGCGTCTCGCGTGGGCAGTCCAGGCAGACGCCGCAGGAGCTGATCGCCGACGATGTCGTCAGTTCCGAGGAGTCACCCGAAGCGCTCGTGTTGCGCAGTGACACCGAGCGGGTGCTCTGGAACCACATCTCCAAGCTCCCGGATCGTTGCCGGGAGCTGCTTCGGGTGATCGCGTTCTCCGACCGACCGGACTACGCCGAACTTGCCCAATCCCTCGGCATGCCGGTAGGCAGCATCGGCCCGACCCGGGGACGTTGCCTGGCCAAACTTCGCTCGTCCCTCACCACCGACGCTCGATGGGAGCCCCGATGACCACGCCGAACCCAGCTGGCTGGGAAGCTCTGGCCGCCGAGCCCATGGATGACCAGGACGAAGCCACGATGAAGCTGCTCGCCGCGTTGTACGAACAGATCGATCCGGTGCCCGCGGACCTGGTGGAACGGCTGCAGTTCGCCATAACCCTCGATGCTCTCAACGCCGAGCTGGCCCAATTGCAGCAGCTGGACGCACTGGCCTCCTCGGGTGCACGCGGGGTAGACGCGGACGAAGCCAAAACCCTTACCTTCACCAGCGAGAGCTTGACGACCATGGTCACGGTCACGGCCGCCGGTCCCGACCGGGTGCGCATCGACGGGTGGTGCGCGCCGGTCGGCGGCGTGACTGTGGAATTGCGGCAGGTGAATGCATCCGTCGAGGTGCAAGCCGACGAGGACGGCCGCTTCGTGTTCGACGACGTCAGCCACGGCCTGACCCGGTTCGTGGTCCGCTCGGCAAAGCCCTCGAGCCGGCCCCCGGTGATCACTCCCGCGGTCGAGATCTAGCCCCTGGTCTGAATCAATCCGGTTGCCCAGCCTCTTTCCGACCTGCGTAGTAGAGGAAGTACATGAGCTCCGAACAACTCGCGCAAAACCCTTTACCCAGCACTCGTCGGCGGCGGGAACCCAGCTTGAGTCCGCCGTCCTATGTCTTGAACAAGCACGGCAGCCGCGTGCTGGACCCGGATTCTGCGCTACGGATAACGGGCCAGCGGGTCCGCCCGACGGTGTATGTCGGGGCAAGCCTGTTGGTGCAGGCCAGTGACCTGACAGAGACGCTGCGGAGCGAACTCCAACGGGCCGCGAACCAGTTCAACCTTCGGTTGGGTGAGGAGAGCACCGACGTCGAGCTGTTGAACCTGGCCGCTGAGGTCGATGCTGGCCTAGAGCGAGCCAAGGCTGCCCCCGACCGCGGTAAGTCTTCCCCCGACCAGCGTGATCAGTGGGCCGCCCGCGGCGAGGACTCGGTGTCGGCGCTCGCGCAGCGCCTGGTGACCACCCGTATCGAACTGGTGGTCCTGGACGAGACACTGCCGACGCCGCCGCCGGATGCCTGGCAGGTGCTGCAGACCTTCAGATCGCAGGTCAGCCGCGATGCCGAGCTCGCTCACCTCAAGGACCTCGTCACCCTGGACCACCTGATCATCGCCAACGCAGACTTGGGCGGCACGGGCTACATGGGTGGCACGGGCTACATGGGCGGGACCGGCTACATGGGCGGCACGGGCTACATGGGCGGCACTGGCTACATGGGTGGCACGTCGCCGAGCTTCGAGTACGGGGCTCCCGGCCGGGGCGGCAGATCACCGGTCTCTTGGATCTGCCCGGAGCCCGTCCGCTGCGAGGACGGACTTTTCCATGACCGTCGTCCGGTCGTGGCGGTTCTGGATACCGGAGCGGGCAAACATGAATGGCTCACCGACGACATCGTCGAGCGTGAGCCGAAGGTCGGAAACCTGCCCATCGGCATGACTGTTGCCGCGAACGGCCCCAGCCCCGAATCGGAGGGCGCGATCGACGATCCGCTGGAAGGGGTGCTGGATCCGGACTCCGGGCACGGCACCTTCATCTGCGGCCTGATTCGCCAGACCTGTCCGGATGCGAACATTCTCGTCGCCCGGGTCATGCACGGTGACGGCGCGGTGCCGGAATCCGATTTCCTCACGACGCTCAACCGGCTGGTGATCCGGCAGAAGATCGCGCTGCTCACGGTTCAGCCCGAGTTGCTGGTCGACGTGCTGTCATTGTCCCTCGGGTATTACCACGAATTGCCGGCCGACGAGGCCCAGGATCATCGGTTACTGATCCCGTTGGGCGAACTCGGTCTGCTCGGCGTCGTCATGGTGGCTGCCGCCGGCAATGACGCCACCGCTCGCCACATGTACCCAGCCGGCTTCGCTCCGCACTCCGAGAGCCAGCTCGCGGCGCGCCGGAATGCGCTGCCGGTAATCAGTGTGGCGGCGTTGAATCCCAACAAGAAGTCAATCGCGCTGTTCAGTAATGCAGGCGAATGGGTGCTCTGCCGGCGTCCGGGCGCCGCCGTGGTCAGCTCCTTGCCGGCCACGCTCAACGGATCGTTGCAGCCGTCGGCCGAGGTGGACGTTGCGGGCGACGGTTTGCGGGCGACGATCGATCCCGACGACTTCCGTGGCGGCTTCGGGACGTGGAGCGGGACGTCCTTCGCGGCGCCGATCCTGGCGGGGGAGATCGCCCAGCAGCTGGTCCACAGCGGTGGCCTGAAGGACTTGGACCTCGGCGCGGCCACCGAACGAGCTTGGTCGGCGGCAGCTGCCGTAGTGAATCGGGGCCAAGGGACGCTCGAGAATGCACAGCCTCTGATGCGGCCAGAGGCATGAACGCTAGGGTCGGGCACAGGTCGGCTGGGACGTAGCCGGTACCGCGAGGACGAAGCCGTGCTGAGGCGGCCCCGCCTCCGGGCGGCGTGCCGTATCGAGGTGGAGGGCGATGGTGATGTCCGTCGGCCCCGGGGGAGCCGTCCTTTCCCGGGCGGCTGAGCTGCGGAGTCGGGGTGTCGCGGAGAACAACGCCGGGCACCCGGCACAGGCGATCCGGTTGTTCCGGCGCGCCCTGGCCATGCTCGACCGGTCGGGGGACGCGGCCAGCCACCAGGGTCAGGTCTTGAGCGCCAGAATCGTGATCAGCATGGCGATGAGCGATTCGGAATTGAACGGTCTGGAGCGCGGCCTGGCGTCGCTGAGGGGCGTCGAGGATTACGTCGAGCGAACGGGCGACCTGAGCGTCGCGGTACATCTGCATTGTCAACTCGGCTATATGCGCGTTCGTGGGGGACATTTCTCGGCCGGTCTGGCCGAACTCAACATCGCCGAGACGATGCTCGCGCACACCCAACCGGCCGAGGCCTGCAACATCCTCATAAATCGGGGCATGGTTCATGTCTTCCTGAGTGACCTACCCCGGGCGCGCACCGACTACCTGCGGGCCGTGCGGGAAGCTCAGCGCCACGGGTTGCTGGTGGAGGAGAAGAAGGCCAGGCACAACCTCGGTGAACTCGAATTCTTTGCCGGCAACCTGGCGCTTGCCTTGCAGCTCATGGACGAGGCCGCCGCACTTGATGCGGAGGTCTCGGCAGCCGTCGCCCTGGTTGATCGGGCCAAAGTGCTCATCGAGGCCGGCCTGTACCGCGACGCCGACGAAGCCCTGGTCCGCGCGGGGGAGCTGTTCCGCCGTGATCGGCTGTGGAAGGACGTCGGCGAGGTCGAGCTGGCTCGAGCCGAGTGTGCCCTGCTGGACGGCGAGGCCCAGGCCGCGCGACGGTTGGCGGCGAGCGCTCGGGACCGGTTCCGCCGTCGCGGTAATGATCGCTGGCGTCGTGACGCCGAACTCGTCCTCCTGCAGGCTGATCTCGCCGCCGGCCGCCCCGGATCCCGCCTGACACCGCCGGCGCTGCGATTGGCCGCCGAGTTCAGCCACGATGGGCTGACCATCCGAACCCGGACTGCGCAGCTGATCGCGGCCGAGGCATTGCTCCGCGCCGGTCTGCTGGACGAGGCGCGGGCGCTGGCAACGACGGTCGGTCCGGTGCGGCCGGCGGATCCCATCTCGGCGCGGTTGCACACCCGCTTGGTCCGGGCGAAGGTGCTGCTGGCCGCCGGCGGCCGTTCGGAGGCCAAACGCGAGATCCGGACCGGCTTACGTGAGCTGGCTCGACATCAGTCCCGATTCGGCAGCATCGACCTGCAGACGGCGAGCGCTGTGCATGGCCGTCAGCTCACCGAGCTCGACGTGGCGCTGGGTGTCGCCGGCGGAAAGGCGGCCGATGTCCTCGCGTCGGTCGAACGGGGGCGGGCGATTTCGAGTCGACTCCAGGCCGTTGCCGCCCCGCAGGATCCGGTTGCCGCCGAGTTGCTTTCCGAGCTACGACAGCTGACCGAGGAACTGAGGACCATCGAATCCGATTCGGCCGCGATCAAGCGAGTGTCCGGGGACCGCCGCCGTGCCACCGAGATCCAACAGCTATTGCGGTCTCGGGCCTGGCGTTCGGAGGGTCCGGGGCAGGCCGTGAAACCGGCCACCCTGACGCAGACGGTGGACGCCCTCTCCTCCGATGGGTCGGCCTTCGTCGCCTTCGTGCTGGCCAACGGCGGGCTGAACGCATTGGTGCTGGGGGAGCACCGGCCACGGATGGTCGCGCTGGCTCCGGCGGTGCGGGTCAACGAGCTGGTACGACGGCTGCGGGCGGATCTCGACGTGATGGCCCACGCTCAGCTGCCAGCGGCGCTGGCCGTGGCCGTTTCGGCTGCGATGCGGCGCTCGCTGATCTCGTTGGACGAAATGCTCCTGGCACCGTTGCGTTTGACCAACCCGAGGCTGATCATCTCCCCGACGGGTCCGCTGGCCACGCTGCCGTGGGGCCTGTTGCCCTCGCTGCGCGGTTGCCCGGTTGTCGTCGCCCCGTCGGCTACGGCCTGGCTGACCGCGTCGTCGGCGCCATCCGATGCGCAGCGCCCGACCTCGCCGGTGGCCCTGTTCGCCGGGCCTGATCTGGAATTCGTCTCGGACGAACTCAAGGGTATTGAGTCGGTGTGGGGCCAGGTGACGTCTTTCTCCGGTGTGGAAGCCACCCAGCAGGAACTTCAGCGGGCAATGGCCACGTCGACCGTTGTCCACATCGCCGCGCATGGCCAGCATCAGACGGAGAATCCGCTCTTCTCCTCGATCCGGCTGTCCGGCGGACCGGTCTTCGCGTATGAGTTCGATCGGTCCGCCAGCGCCGCCGAACATGTCATCCTGTCGGCGTGTGAACTCGGCCAGGCGACGATCCG
The DNA here is from genome assembly GCA_030840295.1 of Pseudonocardiales bacterium. Lineage (GTDB taxonomy): Bacteria > Actinomycetota > Actinomycetes > Mycobacteriales > Jatrophihabitantaceae > Jatrophihabitans_A. Next base: position 4,537 of record JAVEET010000163.1, on the reverse strand, counting down.
GCCCGGCGACGAGGCACTCGGTTGGACCAGCGTGCTGCTCCATCTAGGCACTCGAAGCGTGGTCTCAGGTGTAGCCGGGGTCCACGACGGGGTGGCCGCACAGGTGATGGTCAGGTATCACCAGCTCTTGGCCGCGGGGACGGATTCGGCCCAGGCGCTTGCCCTGGCCGTCTCGGAGTCGGACGGACCACCTGCGCCGTTCGTATGTTTCGGAGCGACCTGGCGGCCCTGATCGTCCGCCCGGGCCCCCGATCGTGACCGATTTGGCGGCACCGCGCTTGCCCCGTACCCTTGAAGCTGATCCACCCGAAGACCGCTGGTCGTCGCATGCGCCACATGCGTCAGAACAGCTCCGGAAAGCGCCGGAGCGGCCCGCGCAGGATGGCCGGTTAGAAGTGCCCAGTGTTGATTGCTGGCTACCTCGCCCCGTGCGCCCTGCGCCGGGGCGTTTCTCGTGTTTTGGAGCTACTCGACTCACTGCGCGCTGGCACGAACCAGCACGAGCTGAACGAGAGGAGGAACATGCCGAACACCGAAAAGGTCACCGCTGTCGCGGAGATCGTCGAGCGCTTCACCGAATCCTCGGCGACCGTCATCACCGAATACCGCGGACTGACCGTCAAGCAGATCAGCCAGCTGCGTCGCAACCTCGGCCAGGACACCACTTACACGGTGCTGAAGAACACCCTGACCAAGCGCGCTGCGGCCGAGGCCGGCATCGCTCTGGACGAGAGCCTGCTGGTGGGGCCGACTGCTATCGCGTTCGTCAAAGGCGACCCGGTCGAGGCCGCCAAGGGCCTGCGCGACTTTGCCAGGACCAACCCGCTGCTCGTCATCAAGGGCGGTGTGCTCGACGGAAAGTCGCTGAGCGCAGCAGAGGTCAGCAAGATCGCCGACCTCGAGTCCCGTGAGGTGCTTCTCGCCAAGGTCGCAGGTGCCCTGAAGGCCCTGCCGTCCCGCGCTGCTGGTCTGTTCCAGGCCCCGCTGTCGCAGGTCGCCCGCCTGGTGAAGGCACTCGAGGAGAAGACCCCTGGTGATGCGACCGAAGCGGCTCCGGCTGCCGAGGCCGCTCCTGTTGCAGATGACGCTCCGGCCGCTGACGCGGTCGTCGCCGAGGACGCTCCGGCCGCTGACGCGGTCGTTGCCGACGCTGCTGCAACAACCGAAGCTCCCGCCGAGCCGGCGGAGTAAGTACCCAAACCCGTTTCGCCGGCTCCCCGGCTAAGCAAACAAAAACGAAAGGACGCCCATCATGGCGAAGCTCAGCACCGACGAGCTCATCGATGCGTTCAAGGAGCTCACCCTCCTCGAGCTGTCGGAGTTCGTGAAGCAGTTCGAAGACACCTTCGACGTCACCGCCGCAGCCCCGGTTGCGGTTGCCGCAGCAGGTCCGGTTGGCGGCGCACCGGCCGAGGCCGAGGCCGAGCAGGACGAGTTCGATGTCGTCCTCGAGGGCGCTGGCGAGAAGAAGATCCAGGTCATCAAGGAGGTGCGCGCGCTCACCAACCTTGGTCTGAAGGAGGCCAAGGACCTGGTGGACGGTGCCCCGAAGACTGTGCTCGAGAAGGTCAACAAGGAAGCCGCCGAGAAGGCCAAGGCTGCCCTCGAGGGCGCTGGCGCCTCGGTGACAGTCAAGTAGTTCCAGCTTCACCGCTCAAAGAGGGCGGCCCGCATTCTGCGGGCCGCCCTCTTTGCGTGGCGTTACACGTGCAATTTCAGAGCTCGCCGACGACGACCCCGGGCAGCGTTTCCTCGACCCGGACCACGGTCGCGCTGGGGATGTCGCCGCCAGCGGCCTGCCACTTATCGATCAGCGTCTGACTGAACGCCTGCGCCAGATCGAAGGTGTCGAACGGGCCGGTCGCCCGGGGTGCAACCATCGGCTGATCCGGCTCGGTGATGACTACGACAAACATTGCGTACCTCTCCTAGGTTTGCCCCGATCAAACCAGAGGGTCCGTTGGTCGGCGACCACCACCCCGACAGCCGTCGGATCATGGCATCCGGTGCAGGCCAATCAGCGTGGCACGAGGGCCAGGTGGCCGCTACGCGATCCGCTCAGGCGGACCTGCACCCGGAGCTGGGCGTCGTGAGCGAGCTTGCAGGCAACTGCGATCGTGGCGACGGCCGGCACGAGGCCCGACAGCAGCATTCCGAGGCGCGGGCCGAGATGTTCGTCGATGGCGCCGAGCAGCGGCCCACCGAAAGCACCACTGCCGATGAACACCAACAGATAGATGCCCATGACCCGGCCACGGATCGAGTCGTCCGCCGCCAGTTGCACCGAGGAATTGGCGGCCGTGAGGAACATCAAGCTGGCGGTACCGAGACCGACCAGGATCAGCGCGTAGAACCATTGCCCGGGCACGGTCGCGGCCACCACCGTCACCGCGCACAGCACTGCCCCGATGGCCACCAGCCCACGCAGTCGGGTTCGGCTACGGCGCGCCGAGATCAAGGCGCCGATGACCGAGCCGAGCGCCACCGCGGAGCTCAGCATCCCGTACCCGCTGGCGCCGGAATGGAACTCCGACTTGGCATAGGCGGCCAGGGTCACCGGCAGGTTGATGGTGAACACGCCGAACACGCCGACCAGGACGATGGGCCAGAGCACCTCAGGACGAGCCAGTACGTACCTGACGCCGTCGCGCAGCCGGCCGGTCGAGCGGGCCGCGAGTCCGCTGCGGTGCAGCTGCCGCTCATCGATCATCAGCAGCGCGGTGAACGAGGCGATGTAGCTGACCGAGTTGATGGCGAAGGCGTAACCGGATCCGACCGCGTTGATCAGGTATCCGCTGATCGCCGGTCCGATCAGCGCGCCCATCTGAAAAACCGACGCGTTCAGGCTGATCGCGTTCCGCAGTTGATCCGGCCCGACCATCTCGTTCACGAAGGCCTGCCGCGTCGGGTTGTCGACGGCGGTCACCAGGCCGAGCCCGAATGCGATCAGGTATACGTGCCAAGGCAGAACCTGCTTGGACAAGGTCAGCACGGCCAGGATGGCGGCCATGCCGGACATGCCGACCTGAGTCAGCAGCAAGACCTTGCGCTTGTTGCAACGGTCCGCGATCAGGCCACCGTGCATACCGAACAGCAGGGTGGGCAGGAACTGCAGGGCAGTCGTGATGCCTACGGCGGTCGCGCTCCCGGTGATGCTCAGGACCAGCCAGTCCTGTGCGATGCGCTGTACCCAGGCGCCGGTGTTGGACACCAGTTGCCCTGACGCGAAAAGGCGATAGTTACGGGTACGGAGGGAACCGAAGATGGCGGCGACGGCAGGAGGACTGGGTTTCTCGACGGGCGAGCTCAAGGATCATCCAATGTAGTTGTGTGTGTGGGTACCAACCCATCCTCCGCCTGATCGGATCATTCCAAAAGTCAATTACTAGTATTAGTGTCATTGTCATCATGAATAACCAGGTAAATGATCCGGCGGATCGCATGTACGACCCGGAGCTGCTGCGAACCTTCCTCGCGGTAGCTCAGTCGCTCAGCTTCACCCAAGCGGCCCAGCGGCTCGGTCTGCGCCAGCCCACCGTCAGCCAGCAGATCCGCAAACTGGAGGACACCGTCGGACGCACCCTGTTCATCCGTGACACCCGCAGGGTGGCGCTGACGGCCGACGGCGAGGCGATGGCGGGGTTCGCGCGCTCGATCCTTGCCGCGCATCAGCAGGCGGTTTCCTACTTCACCGGATCGGGCCTGGCCGGACGGTTGCGCCTCGGCGTGACCGATGATCTGGCGCTGACCCAGGTGCCGCGGATCTTGCGGGATTTCCGACAGCAGTACCCGCGGATCGACCTCGAGCTCACCGTGGCCCCGAGTGCGAATCTGCAGCGGCGGCTGGAATCAGGGCATCTGGATCTGGCCTTCATCAAGAACCCGGCCGGTCCGCTCGACCCGCGGGGGAAGCTGGTGCGGCGGGACCGGCTGCTTTGGGCAGCCATCTCCGGGACCAAGGTGGAGCCGGACCGACCGGTGCCCCTGGTGGTCTACCAGGCACCGAGTTTCAGCCGCTCGATCGCGGTGGAAGCACTCGAGGCGGCCGGGCGTAGCTACCGGGTGACCTGCACGGTCCGCGGCGTGAACGGGGTGCTGGCCGCGGTGCGGGCCGGCCTCGGCATAGCGGTAGTTGCCGGCAGCCTGTTTCCCAGTGACTTCGTCGAACTGCCGGCCACCGGCGGCCTGCCCGAACTCGGTGAGATGGATCTGGTGCTGCTGCGCCGTGACCGGTCCACCAGTGGGCCCGTCGAGGCCTTGACCGCGGCCGTCCTCGCCAGCGGGGATCCGATCAAGAGGCCCGTGGAGCCCTGACGTCCGGGATTCAGAAGGTCAATTTCAGTGGGCAAATTTCAATGGGTCAGGATGATCACCCGCCACTGGGTGTGCGGCGAGACCTTGATGAACAGGGTCGCCGGTAGGCCGCCGCGATAGCGTGTCCAATCGGCCCCGACAATCGAGTCCGGACTGCATCCTCCGCTGGTCAACCGTTCGCCGTTGTCGCCGAAGGAGAACTGGCCGCCGGCACACACGAAGC
>JAVEET010000162.1 GCA_030840295.1 Pseudonocardiales bacterium | reverse complement strand
GCAACAACCGTCGCAACACCAGTTCGGTGGCCGGCACCTCACCCAATCCTGGCCAGTAGATCTGGGCGTTGATCCCGTTCCGGGCGCCAGCGGTGAAATTGTCTTCGGCCGCGGCGAACGACATCCGCGACCACACCGGACGATCCTCCTCGGCCAGCATCTTGAGCAGGCCGTAGTAGAAGGCACCGTTGGCCAGCACATCCACCACCGTCGGCCCGGCCGGCAGCACCCGGTTCTCGACCCGTAGGTGCGGCTTGCCGCGATAGACGTCATAGACCGGCCGGTTCCAGCGGTAGATGGTGCCGTTGTGCATCCGAAGCTCATGCAGCTTCGGAGCATCGCCGCGTTCGAGGACTTCCACGGGGTCCTCACTGTCGCAGATCGGCAGCAACGCCGGGAAGTACCTGACGTTCTCCTCGAACTGGTCGAAGATCGAGGTTATCCACCGCTCGCCGAACCACACCCGCGGTCGTACACCCTGCGCTTTCAACTCGTCGGGACGGGTGTCGGTGGTCTGTTCGAAAAGCGCGATCCGGGTCTCCCGCCAGAGTTCCTTACCGAACAGGAAAGGTGAATTGGCTCCGAGCGCAAGTTGTACGCCGGCGATGCTCTGGGCTGCGTTCCAGTTCGCCGCGTACTCTGCCGGGCTGACCTGCAGGTGCAATTGGACGGACGTACATGCCGATTCCGGTGCGATGGTGTCAGCGTAGACAGACAGCCGCTCGGGGCCGTCGATGGCGATGTGCAGATCCTCGCCCCGCGCCGCGAAGATCTGCTCGTTCAACAGCGCGTATCGGGGGTTCGCGCTCAGGGCATCGATCGTCAGATGCTCCGGACCGAGGGTGGGCAGGATGCCGATCTGCACTATGTGGGCCCCGACCGTGCGGGAACGCTGCTCGGCGTCGTTGAGACTGGCTCGCAGGTCTCGCTCCAGGTCCACGACGGCGGTGCCGGCCAGACCTCGCGGTCTGACGTTGATCTCGATGTTGAACTGGCCGAGCTCGGTCTGGAAATCGTCGTTGGCGATGGCGCTGAGCACCTCGGCGTTCTTCATCGCTGGATCGGCGTGCGAGTCGATCAGGTTGAACTCGATCTCCAGGCCGGTCATCGGCCGCTCGAAGTCGAAGTTGGATTCAGCCAGCATCCGGGCCAGGACGTCGAGGCAACGACGTACCTTCGCCCGGTACCGCTGCCGGTCCTGGCGGGTGAACTCCGTGCTCGCGACGTCCTCGCCCATGGCGGCCTTTCCGGGTGCTCGGTTGTGTTGCTGTGGCCAGGATGCCGGTTCCGGCGTCCGGTTGCCAGCCACCTGACGGCAAACACATCGATCGGGGAGCTGCAGCGATCGCCGGGGACGGGGAAGGATGGGGTCATGGCCGCATCCGAATCCCATCCGGAGGAGGAGAGCACCACTACGGTGTTGCTCGCCCTGGGCGCCAACCTCGGCGTGGGAGTCCTGAAACTGATCGCTGGGCTGGTCAGCGGCTCGGGGGCCTTGCTGTCCGAGGCGGCGCACTCGGTGGGCGACACTGCCACCGAGTTGCTGCTGTTGACCGCGCTGCACCGCTCGTCCCGGCCGGCCGATCGCGTTCATCCGTTCGGCTATGGCAAGGAACGGTATTTCTGGTCACTGTTGGCCGCCGTGATGATCCTGATTTCCGGTGCCGCCTTTTCGATCTTCCAGGGGTTCTCCACGATCTTCGGTGGACCGGAGTCCACCGATCTGCTCTGGATCAACTACCCGGTCCTGGCGGTGGCCCTCGTCCTGGAGGCAACGTCGTTCCGGCAGGCCCTGAACCAGGCCAAGCGCGCCGCCGGTCGCGGGCGGCGTTCGGTCCGCGCCTATATTCGTGACCCCGAGGACCCGACGATCAAGAGTGTGGTGCTCGAGGACTCAGTCGCCATCATCGGTCTCATCATCGCCGGTGCCGGGGTCGCGATGCACCAGCTGACGGGCTCGTCGGTCTGGGACGGCGCGGCCTCGCTGGCGATCGGTGCTTTGCTGGTGCTGGCGGCCTTTCTCCTCGCCCAGACCTGCAAGACGTTGCTCATCGGCAAGCAGGCCGACCTGCGCCTGATTCGCGAGATCTCGGCGCGACTGGAAGAGCAGCCCGAGGTCGTGGACGTGGTGGACGTGCTCACCATGATGATCGGCACCAACCGGGTCCTGTTGTGTGCCCGGGTGGACTTCGTGGACACCGTGACCGCGGGCGAACTCGAGCGGGCCTGCATCCGCATCGACGCTGAGCTGTCGGCCGAGTTCGAGTCGCTTGACGAGATCTTCATCCAGCCGGTCCCCAGATCAGATCCGACCCTGCGAGCACGGGTGCTGCACCGCTACGGGCGGGTACTGGCCGACAGCGAGCCCGGGCCCGCTGCCGACAGCGCGCCCGGGAACACCACCGAGCGTGAGCCCGGCGGCGCGGGCAGTGCCGCGACTAGGGTCGAGCCATGACCTCTGGCCATGGCTCCTTGACTCGTGCGGTGGACGCGGTCGTTATCGGCGGGGGCCCGAACGGCCTGGTTTCGGCGGCGCTACTCGCCGATGCCGGCTGGTCGGTCCTGCTACTCGAGGCCCAGGATGAGCTGGGCGGGGCGGTGAAGTCCCGCGTTCAGGACGGCTGGACCATGGATCGCTTCAGTGCCTGCTATCCGCTGGCCAAGGCGTCACCCATCCTGCGCGAACTCGACTTGCACGAACACGGCCTCGTGTGGGCCGACGCCGAGCACGTGCTGGCTCACCCACTCGGCCCGGACGATGAGCGGGGCGCCCTGATTCACTCGGATCGGCGGCTCACTGCCGCCAACCTGGCGGAGGAGAATCCCGCCGACGGAGCTGCCTGGCTGCAACTGTGCGACCAGTACGACACTGTGTCCAAGGATTTCCTGGATGCGCTGCTCACCGCCTGGCCGCCGATCAACTCGGCCCGCAGGTTGATGAAATCCCTCGGTGGCCCGCCCGCCCTGCTGAGGTTCGCGCGGTTTCTCGCATTGCCGGCGTATCGCATGGGTCAGGAGACTTTCGTCGGTCAGCGGGGTCGTGCGCTGCTGGCCGGAAACGCCATGCACGCCGATGCCCCGATGGACGCGCCGGTGAGCGGCATGATGGGTTGGTTGATGGCGATGCTCGCCCAGAGCGTGGGGTTCTGCGCCCCGGTCGGTGGTGCCGGTCAGCTCACGGCCGCGCTGGCCCGGCGGGCCCGCGCGGCCGGTGCGGAGTTGGTGACCGGCGAACCGGTGGTAGGCATCGACGTCCGCGGTGGGCAGGCCGTCGGTGTTCGCACGGCCAGCGGCCACCGCATCGCGGCGCGGCGGGCGGTGATCGCCGATACTGCGGTGACCTCGCTGTACCGGGAGCTGTTGGCCGACGCCGACCTGCCGGCGGAGTTACTGGCCGAGCTGGACAGATTCGAGTGGGATCTGCCTACCGTGAAGGTGAATTATCGGTTGCGCAGGACGCCGGCGTGGACGGCCGTCCACGCGCGGTCGGCCGGCGTGGTGCACGTCGGGGCCGACTCGGCCGAACTGGTGAGGTGGTCGGCCGATCTGACCACCGGGCGCATACCGCAGACGCCCTTCGCACTGATCGGACAGATGACCACTGTCGACCCGACCAGATCTCCCAGCGGCACTCAGGCCATGTGGGCCTATACCCACCTGCCGCGGGGTATCCACGACGAGTCCTCGGCCCAGCTGCTGGCCGACCGGGTGGACGACATGATCGAAGGGCACGCGCCGGGGTTCGGGACGGAGATCATCGACCGCGAGGTACAGACACCAGACTCGCTCTCGGCCGAGGACGCGAATCTCGTCGGCGGAGCCGTCGGGGGCGGCACCACGCAGCTCTACCAGCAGTTGGTCTTCCGTCCTGTCCCGGGCGTCGGTGGTGCTCGCACGGTCATCGACAACTTGTACCTCGGCAGCGCCGCGATCCACCCGGGCGGGGGAGTGCACGGTGCGTGCGGCGCACTCGCTGCCCGGGCCGCCATCTCCGATCACACCCGACTGGGCACCGTCCGCCGGCAGGTGGCCTCGACGGTGCTCGATCGGATCTACCGGGGCAGGAAGGCGGTGTAGACCGCCGCCATGTCAGCCTCACCGAGGCCGTTCCGGCTGGCCTCGGTGTAGAGCGAGCGCAGGGCGCTCAGCAGGGCGGAGTCCACACCGGCCGCCTGTGCGGCATCGGTGATCAGGCCGACATCCTTCACCACGCCGTCCACCGCAAAGGACGGGGTGAAGTCCCCGGCGAGCATCTGCTTGCCCTTGAGCTGGGCGTATGGCGTGTCCGACGGCCCACCGGAGATCGCCTCGAGAAACAGGCTGGGTTCGATCTGCAGGGCACCCGCCAAGGCCAGCGACTGAGCAACCGCGGCGTTGATGGACGCTACCCAGGCATTGCAGGCCAGTTTCAGCGCGCTGCCCTGGCCGAGGGCATCGCCGGCCCAGACGGTTCGCGTTCCGATCGCGTCCAGCACCGGCTGAACCCGGACCCGCAGCGCCGGGTCACCGGAGACGAGCGGGATCAGTTTGCCCTGCTCGGCCGGGGCTTTGGTTCCCAGGACAGGGGCGTCCAACAGCTTCAAGCCGTGTTCGTCGGCCAGCGCTTTGACCCGTGCCGTGCCGTCCAGACCGACCGTGGCGCTCTGCAGCCACACCGTCTCGGGGCCGAAAGCGCCCGCGGCCTGCGAGACCACCTCGACCACGGCATCCGCGTCGAACAGCAGGGTGATCACTACGTCGGCGCCGGAGATGGCCTCGGCGGCGGTCGCGGCCACGGTCGCGCCATCCCCGGCCAGCGGCTGGGCCTTGGCGGCGGTCCGGTTCCAGGCGCGCACACCGAAGCCCGCGCGCAGTAGGGAATGGACCACACCGACGCCCATCGTTCCCGTTCCGAGTACCGCGACGTCAACGGTGTTCATCCGCGACTCCGATCAACCGGCCTTTCGCTGAGCCTTCGCCGCCACGTTACCTGCCCCGCGCGTCAGCGCGGTCGTCAGGATGTTGCGGTGGGCAGGCATTGGTACTTTGATCCGGGTACTCAGCACGCAGGGCAGAAAGTTCCCTTCCGAGAGCTGTCGATGCGAGTGAGCGCGTCGACTCACGCCCGTCGTAGGAGAGCCCTATGAGCACAACGCCGACCCGGGCCGACAACAGGGTGTGTTGTTCGATGTGGACGCCAAAGGCCGGTCTGTCACCCGAGCAGGCGATCTTTGTCGGTGACACCGTCTGGGACGTCGAGGCTGGCCACGACACCGGACTCGCCGGCATCTGTCTGGAATCCGGCGGCACCAGCGCGGCTGAGCTGCACGCGGCCGGTGCCGAAGCGACCTTTCGGGATCCCGCGGACTTGCTGGCACACTTCGAAGGCAGCCCGTTGACGCGACCGGCGCCGTCGCGGGCCGGGAAGGGGTGACTCATGGTGTCCGCCGAAAAGGACGACCTGCTGGCTCGATATGGCAGCGCTCGCCGTCCCGAGCGGGAGGTTGCCCGAGAGCGACCGGACGGTGTGAGCGACGAGGTGGTCGACGCGGTCGGCAAACTCTCCGAGGCACTCGAGGTCGTCGAGCATGCCCGCGGCAAGCTCTATGAATTTCACCGGCTCTCGGGAACGGCCGATCGGCTGTTGCAGGAAGCCGTGCGTGCCTTGCGTGATGCCGGCGAGACATCGCTGGCCGACCAGGCAGATGAGGTGCTGGTCGGCCGCGATGTGATCGAGGGGCGCTGGACGTTCCAGATTGTCGAGGATTACGACCGGTGCTATTGGTCGGCATTCCGCTCGGTCGAGGAACACATCCGGACCCGGCTCGTCGGCGGCGTGCCGCACGTTTACGAGGCCGAGATGAAGAAGCGCGAGCAGACCAGCGGCGCCGGTCAGGAGCAGACATGAGCGCCCGGCGCCCGGCCGAGTGCTGGCTGACCGACATGGACGGTGTGCTGGTCCACGAGGGCTTCGCCCTTCCTGGCGCGGTTGATTTCCTGCAGCGACTCGTCGATCGGGAGCGGCGATTCCTGGTGCTGACCAACAACTCCATCTTCACGCCGCGCGACCTGGCCGCGCGACTGGCCCGATCGGGGCTGAATGTGCCCGAAAAGTCGATCTGGACCTCCGCTCTGGCCACTGCGGTTTTCCTGCAGGACCAGTTGCCGGAGGGGTCCGCCTACGTGATTGGCGAGGCCGGCTTGACAACTGCGCTCTACGAGGCCGGCTACACCCTGACCGACACCGAGCCGGATTTCGTGGTGCTGGGCGAGACCCGCACTTATTCGTTCGAGGCGATCACCACTGCGATCCGCCTTATCGAGAAAGGGGCACGCTTCATTGCGACAAATCCTGACGCCAGCGGCCCGTCCGCTGACGGGCCGATCCCGGCGACCGGGTCGGTGGCGGCCCTCATCACCCGAGCCACCGGGGCCGAACCGTATTTCGTGGGTAAGCCGAACCCGATGATGTTCCGCAGCGCGATGAATCGCATCGAAGCCCACTCGGAGAAAACGGTCATGATCGGTGACCGGATGGACACTGATGTGGTGGCAGGTATCGAGGCCGGCCTGGAGACGATTCTGGTCCTGAGCGGCTCGACCAAGGCCAGCGACGTCAAGCGATTCCCGTTCCGGCCGGCGCATATTTTCGACTCGATCGCTGACGTCATCGACCTGGTCTGAACCGGCGGCAGCGGGGCCGGCGGGCGAGGCTGGAGCCCCGCCCGCCGTCCGCGGTCCTGCTAGCTCTTGAAGGCGTCCTTGACCTTCTCGCCGGCCTGCTTGAGGTTGGACTTGGCCTGCTCGCCCTTGCCCTCAGCCTCGAAGTCGCGGTCGTCAGTAGCCTTGCCGGCGCCTTCCTTGATCTTGCCCGAAGCCTCTTCGGCCTTGTTCTTGATCTTGTCGTCGAGTCCCATGACGGCGTCCTTTCCACCTGCGGAAAATGAAACAACCCGCGCGCTGGAAGGCTGGAGTCCACTGACTGACGGGGCCCAGCAGCCAAGCCCAGGAAGGCGGGGAACGGCTGCTGTTTTGAGCCACTTCCGACCGTACACCCTCAAGGCGTGTTACCAGGAGTCACTGTGTCCGCGAACCACCACGACCGGACACGGGCCGTTACGGACGCAGTACTCGGCGACCGAGCCGATCAGCATGCCCGGAAAGGCGGCGCGTCCTCTCGCCCCGACGACCAGCAACGCGGCATTGTTGGCTTGGGTGAGCAGGGCCGGTCCGGCCGGGCCGTCGATGACGTGCTGGGTCACCGGAACGTCGGGATAGTCGGCCATGACGTCGTCAAGCACTTCACGCAGGGTGCGGGCGGTATCGCTGGGCAGGTCGACGCCCGGTGGTATCCGGGTCAGATAGTTCGGCCAGCGCCAGGACGACACTGCGCGCAGCACCGCACCGGTCGACCGCGCCTGTTGGGCGGCCCATCTGACCGCGTTTCGGCTGGACTCCGAACCGTCGACCCCGACCACGATGATCGGCTGGCGCGCCGGCGGAGCGCCGGACGGCTCTGCTTCGGGGCGTTCAGTGCTCATGCCGGCGCTGCTCTGCTGCCCCGTCGTCGGGTGGTGGCGCAAGTTTGAGGGGATTGAGCCTGTGCCACAGCAGGAAGAACAAACCCAGGACGAGCATGCCGATGCCCAGCCACAGATTGATGTTGATGTTGCTGGCCTTCGCGCGCGCGGAATCGCTGGTGAAGAACCCGGCAACGGTCAGCATCAGGCCGTAGAGGGTGAACAGACCGCCGATCAGCAGCCTTATGTCGAAGAGCCTCGAGGCCGCCGACTTCGGTGTGTCGACGTCGTCGTTCGATGTCTGGTCGGACATGGCAACCCCCTACGCGAAGATTACGGACAGGATGGCGACGATTCCGAGCGCAGTGCCGCCGAGCAGCTTGGGCGATGCCCACCAGGCCGGTTTGGGCACCGTGTCCGGGTCGGGCGCGTTCGGATCGTGCACGCCCCACACCAGTCCGGCCAGCTCCGACACCGGCTTCGGTTTCGTGACCAGCGTGACCGCCACCGTCACCACGACGTCGGCCACGAACGCCGTGATCGCGCCATAGAAATTGAGCATCTGGGCGTTGATGGTCGAGTGACTGGGATCGAACACCCCGCCCTTGTAGAAGTAGGCGATGTGATACCCGCCGAAGTGCATCACTGCAGCGCCTAGCGTGCCGGCGGCCAGGCCGGCGACGCCGGACCAGGGCGATGTGCGCTTCCAGAACATCGCGATGATGAAGGTCGCGAACAGCGGGGCGTTGAAATAGGAGAACAGCAACTGGATGTAGTTCATGATGTTGCTGTACCCCGACGCGATGAACGCGGTGAAGATGCCGATCACGATGCCGACCACGGTGATGACCCGGCCGACTCGCAGGTAGTAGCCGTCCCGGCGGCCCTTGACCACGTAGGTCTGCCAGATGTCGTAGGTGAACACGGTGTTGAAGGAGCTCACGTTGGCGGCCATCCCGGCCATGAAGGCGGCCAACAACCCGGCCAGGGCGACGCCCAACGTTCCGTTGGGCAGAAACCTGTTCATCAGCAACGGGATTGCGTCGTTGTAGGTGGCGTTCTTGTCCTTGCCCAGGTTGGGTATCAGGACCAGTGCGATCAGTCCCGGGATGATGGTAAGGGCCGGAATGAAGATCTTCGGGAAGGACCCGATCAGCGGAGTGCGTTGCGCTGCCGAAAGATCCTTGGCCGACAGGGCCCGCTGGACCTCGGCGAAGTTGGTCGTCCAGTACCCGAACGACAGGACGAAGCCGAGACCCATCACGATGCCGATCCAGTCCCCCAAGGGGTTGGTCCAATGACCGACGTTGGTGCCGCTCCAGGTTGAGAACGAGTTGGGTCCCAGGGCGGTGTGGGTGACTTTCTCCTTCAGCGCGCTGTATCCACCGACGTCATGCAGGCCGATGATGACCAAGGGGACCAGGCCGGCGACGATGACGAAGAACTGCAACACCTCGTTGTAGATCGCGCCGGACAGGCCGCCGAGCAGGATGTAGGCCAGCACGAAGCCGGCCGAGACAATGATCGACACCCAGATCGGCCAGCCGATCAGCGCATTGATGACCAGCGCGAGGGCATACAGGTTGACACCTGCGGTCAGCACCGCCGCCAGCGCGAAGGAGAGCGCGTTGAACAAATGGGTGGCCGGATTGAAGCGCCGGAGCAGGAACTCCGGCACGCTGCGCACTCGGGATCCGTAGTAGAAGGGCATCATCACGATGCCCAGGAAGACCATGGCCGGGACCGCGCCGATCCAGTAGAAGTGCACGGTCGACATGCCGTACTGCGCACCGTTGGCGGCCATGCCGAGGATCTCGATAGCACCCAGGTTGGCCGAGATGAACGCCAGTCCGGTGACCCAGGCCGGCAATGATCGGCCCGACAACAGGAAGTCCTCGCTGGTGGCTACGGCTCGCCTGGCCATAAACCCGATTCCGACCACCAGGGCGAAGTAGATCGCCAAGATCGTGTAGTCGAAGAAGTTGACGTCGAGTCGTAGCAATTCTCGGCTCACCTCCGCACGGAGCAAACCCGATCAGCGTCGCTTTTTGGTGCAGATCGGAGGCAACGCCGATCAAACTACTCCGGGTCGTGCGATGAGACCATAAGGGCGCGGGAAGTATCAGGCTGAGGATCGGCGATGGCCCAGTTGAGCGATTCCCGACGCGGCGAGCGGTTCGGGCGGCCCGATCAGGTAACCCTGGGCCTGAGTGCAGCCCAAGGCCCGCAACGCGGTCAGCTGGGACTGGGTTTCCACGCCCTCGGCGACGGTCACTACGCCCAGTTCCTGACACAGCGCGATCACCCGCCGAACGATGGCGGTAGCACTGCGGTCCACGCCGATGGGCGCGATGAAGCTGCGATCGATCTTGACGATGCTTACCGGCAGATCGCGCAGCAGCGTCAGTGACGAGTAGCCGGTGCCGAAATCGTCCAAGGCCACCTCTACACCCAGGTCGGCCACCGCACGCACCTCGTCGATGGCAGCCGTGGAAGCCTCGATCAACGCGGTCTCGGTGATTTCCACATGCAACTGCGCAGCCGGTAAACCCGACTCGGTCAGCACCCGGGCGATATTCGGGACCAACAGCCCCCGACCAAGCTGGCTGCCCGAGACGTTGACTGCGACCCATCTGTTGCCGTCGTCGGAGAAATCCCGCCGGATGATCGCACGGCTGCTGGCCTCCAGCATCCACCAGCCGATCGGGACGATGAGCCCGGTCTTCTCGGCGAGCGGGAGGAACTGATCCGGTTCGAGCAGGCCTTGTTCGGGATGAAGCCAGCGGATCAGGGCTTCATACCCGGCGATCGTGCTGTCGGAAAGGTTGATGATGGGCTGGAAATACGGCATCAACCCCCGGTTCTCATTCAACGACACCCGCAGTGCCTGTTCGAGCTTCAGATCATCGAGGGTGGCCGGCTTGTCCTGCGTCGGGTCGAACACCTCGACGCGGGCCCGCCCGTGTCGCTTGGCCCGGAGCATCGCCTGGTCGGCCTCGCGCAGCACCTCATCGGCGTGCCGGTGCTCCGGCCTGGACACAGTCACTCCGACCGAGACGCTCACCGTGTGCTGGTGACCTCGCACCAGCAGCGGCTCGGCGAACAGATCCATCAGCCGTTCGCCCTGCTGGGCGACCTCATCAGGATCCATTTCGTTCGGCAGGATAACGGCGAACTCATCGCCACCGATCCTTCCGAGCAGGCAGCTGTCCGGTACCGCTTCAGTCAGGATCGCGGTCACGGCGACGAGCAGTTCATCACCGGCCTCGTGGCCCAGACTGTCGTTGACGGTCTTGAATCGATCGAGGTCGAAGAACAGCACGCCGGCGGGGACGTTTCGGATGAGGTAGTAGTTGAGTCGTTCCTCGAGCTGCGAGCGGTTGGGCAGCGCGGTCAGCGGATCGTGGCTCATGCGGCGCGCGAGTTCGGCTTCGGCGTGCTTGCGATCGGTTATGTCGGCGAGCTGGCTGATGATGCTGCGGATGCCGCCGCTCTCGTCGCGGATCACCCCGACGTGCAGCGTGACCCACACGGTGTGCCCGTCGGCATGCACGAACCGCTTTTCCATCTCGTAGGAATCGCTCCTACCGGCCAACACCTCCTGGAACAGGCCGACGTTCTTGTCGACATCATCCGGATGGGTGATGTCGACGACCCGCTTGCCCACCAGCTGCTCGCGGGAGTAGCCGAGCATGCCGACCAGCGTGTCGTTGGCCTGCACCACGCGGCCACCGCTGTCCACGATGGCGGCTCCGGTCGGAGCTCGCTCGAAGGCCAGTTGCCACCGACGCTCGGCATCTCGGCGGAGCTCCTCCGAAACCTCCCGGGCCGCGGAGTCGGTGATGGCGATGGCGGCCTGTGCGGCGAAAAGCTCCAGGATCGTCCGCTGGTCGAGGTCGGGCAGCTTGCCGCTCGCCGGCTGGTCCACGCTCAGGACGCCCAGCAGACGGCCGGTGGAGTCCCACATCGGCGCTAGCAGGGAGTCTTCGGAATGCCAGGAGTCCGGATCCGGACTCGGCGGAATTGGCGGCGTCCAGAACGAGATACCCTGCCAGGTCTGCTGATCGGCGGTATGGCTGAGAAATCGGAGGTTGCCCCACGGCTCGGCCGCGTCCAGCACTTCGAGCCATAACCTCAGCTCGCCGGTCTCACCGAGCAGTTGCTGCACCTCTGGGGGGCCGGCCACCGCGGCGACGCGCAGCTCACCATCCGGGCCGGTGACGTTTATCGCCGCGGCACCGAAGTCGAGCACCTCGACTATCGACTGGGCGATCAGGTCGAGGGTCGCCTGAAGATCGCGGGTGGTTCCCAACTTCCGGACGACGTCCAGGACGCGTTCAAGCACGGAGCGCTTGAGATTGGTCACGCTCTGTGTGGGCTCCACATCCTGCATAATCACACAGGATGTGCTCGGCAACCAGTCGGAGCGCCGTTTATGACTTGGTTCGTAGCGATTTCGGATCGTACGGGGCCTGCTGGGACAGCGTCACGGAACAAATCGTTCCACCCACGTTCACCTGGTAGTCCGAGCCGTTGAGGTCGGCCGCGGTCACGGCCTCGCCATCGGCTCGCCAGCGGTAAGCCAACCCGACACAGCTGCCGATGGTCGCGCCCCATGCAGCAGAGGTCACCTGGCCGACCGCCGCCCCGTTGCGTAACAACAGCTCACCGCCCCACATCGTGACGCTCGGGTCATCCACCACGAGCGAGGTCAGTCGCCGGCTGACACCGCCCGCCACCGCGCGCTCAAGCGCGGCCCGGCCCAGGAAGTCGATGTCGGTATCCAGCTTGGTGGCGAACCGCAGGCCGGCTTCGACCGGATTGGAATCGGGCGTGATATCGCTGCCGAACGCCCGGTAACCCTTCTCGATGCGCAGGCCGTTCAGCGCGTAGTAACCAGCGTTCACGAGTCCGAACTCGCTACCCGCGCGGCTCAGCAGGTAATAGACGCCCACCGCGAATTCAGCCGGGACGTAGAGCTCCCAGCCGAGCTCTCCGACGTAGGTGATGCGGGTCGCGCGGACGGTGCAGTGTCCGAGGTCGATCTCCTGGCTGGTGGCGAAGCCGAAGGCCTGCTCGCTCAGGTCCGTGCGGCTCAGTTTCTGCAACAGCAGCCGGGCATTCGGCCCCATCACCCCGAAGACGGCATAGCTCGACGTCACGTCCACCACATTGACCTGAGCGTCGGCGGGAAAATTGCGGCGGAGGTGATCGAGGTCATGGATCACCGATGCCGCGCCGGTGATCAGCAAGTACTCCTCGCGGCCGGTTCGGGTGACGGTCACGTCGGATTCGTAGCCGCCTCGCTCGTTCAACAGCCCGGTGTAGACCGTGCGACCGACAGCTACCGACGCATCGGCCGCACAGACCCATTGCAACGCGCGCTCGGCGTCGGGACCGACGATGAGCAACTTTCCGAAGGAGGTCTGGTCGAACAGGGCTACCGCGTTGCGCGTGGCGAGCTGCTCCCGATGGGACCAGTCATGCCAGTTCTGCCGACCCCATCCGTAGCAGATGACGGGATCGGCGCGCACCGAACCGCCGTTGACCGAACCGCCATCGACAAAGAAGTTGGGCCGCTCCCAGCCCATCTTCGAGCCGAACGACGCGCCGTGAGCCTGGAGTTCTGAATGCACCGGCGATCGTCGGAACGGCCGGCCGGACTCCAATTCGCGATTTGGCCAAGGCACGGCGTAATGGAGGCCGAGAACCTCGCCGACCCGATCGTGCAACCACTGCACATTGCCATGGAAGTGTGCGAATCGGCGGATGTCGACGTTGGTCAGGTCCGAGGTCGGACTGCCGTTGACGACCCATTCGGCCAGCGCGCGCCCGGCGCCGCCGGCGGAGGCGATCCCGACCGAGTTGAACCCCGCTGCCACGAAGAAATTGCCCACCTCCGGAGCCTCACCGAGGATGAACTGGTTGTCGGGGGTGAAACTCTCCGGCCCGTTGTAGAACTTCTTGATACCGGTGTCCTGCAGTACCGGAATCCGGTGCATGGCGCTGTCCATCAGCACCGAGAAGTGCTCCCAGTCCTCCTCGAGCAGTTGAAATTCGAATGGGTACGGCAACTGGTCCGGTGAGACCCACGGTTTGGCTTGAGGCTCGAAGCCACCGACGACCAGCCCGCCCACCTCCTCCTTGAAGTAGGTGTACCCGTCCGGGTCGCGCAGGATGGGCAGATCACGGTGTACCCCGTCGATCTGATCGGTAACCACAAAGAAGTGCTCGGCCGAGTGCAGCGGTACCGTGACCGAGCAGAGCGCGCCGACGGCCTTGGCCCATTGACCCGCGCAGTTGATGACGATCTCCGTCTCGATCTGCCTGATGTCACCGGCGAATTCAACGGCGACGCCGCAGACGACCGGACGGCCGTGCTGGTCGTCGCGGGTCTCGATGCCGATCACGCGCGCACGCTCGAGAATGCGCACACCGGCCAGCCGCGCTCCGCGGGCGAGCGCGGCAGTCAGGTCGGTCGGGTTCGCGGTGGCGTCTCCCGGCAACCACAATGCGCCGAGCAGATCATCGGAACGCAACAACGGATAGCGCTCGGCAGCCTGAGCAGGACTGATGATCTCGCACTCGAGGCCGTATGCCTGTGCGGTGGCGGCCGTGCGCTGCAACTGGATCATGCGATCCGCGCTCCGCGCCACGGTCACGCCACCGCAGCGCTTGTACCCGGTGCCTAGTCCCACCTCCCGCTCGAGCCGGGCGTACAAGTCGGTGGAGTACTGCACCAGTCGGGTGCCGCTCTCCGTTGCGCGAAGTTGGCCGACCAGGCCGGCTGCGTGCCAGGTGGTGCCGCCGGACAGCTGTCCCTGCTCCAGCAACAGCACGTCCAGTTGGCCCATGGCGGCCAGGTGGTAAGCGACCGACGCTCCGACGACGCCGCCGCCGATGATGACCACACGGGCGCGCTCGGGCAGTTTCCGATTACCGGCCTGCGGATCGACTGACTGCCCGTCGGGGAGTTGCATGGGTGCGCTGCCAGCCTTTCGCCGCTGCGTGCTCGCAGGATCGCGTGCTCGCGGCATCGTGTGCTCGCGGGATCGCGTGCTCGCGGGATCGGGTGCTCGCGGGATCGGGTGCGGAGACCGATTGGGTGCCTGGCTGACATTCCATCACGCAGACCACTAAAAGGTCTAGACAGAGAACTGCGTCCCAGGCTGACCCGTCTCGGAGCGCTTGGACGCTGGGCCTGCTCGAGGTCGCCGGGTCTGCTCAGCGGAAGACCACGGTCTTCGTTCCGTTGCGCAACACCCGATGCTCGGCGTGCGCCAGCACGGCCCGGGCGAGGGTGGCCGATTCGACGTCGCGACCCACCGCGACCAGCCGCTCAACCGACTGGGCATGGTCTACCCGGGCCACCTCCTGCTCGATGATCGGCCCCTCGTCCAGGGTCGCTGTGACGTAATGAGCGGTGGCTCCGATCAGCTTCACCCCGCGGTCGTACGCCTGTTGGTACGGACGGCCACCCCGGAAGCTGGGTAGGAACGAATGGTGGATGTTGATCAGGCGCCCGTTCAGCTCGCCGCAGACACGATCGGACAGCACCTGCATGTAGCGGGCCAGCACCACCAGATCAACCTCGTACCTCCGGACCAGAGCCAGCAGCGCGTCCTCCTGCTCGCTACGGTTCTGCGCGGTCACCGGCAGGTGGTGGAAGCTGACCCCGTGGGCGCGGGCCATCGGCTCGAAATCTGTGTGGTTGGACACCACCGCACAGATGGTCGTGGGCAATGCCCCGGTCTGCGATCGGTACAGCAGATCGTTGAGGCAGTGGCCGAACTTCGAGACCATCACCAACGTCCGGCACGGCTGGGCCGCAGAATAAATCTGCCAATCCATGCCGAACGAGGTGGCCACCGGCTGGAATTCCGACCGAAGCACGGTGCCGGCAGTCCCGCTTCGGCTGGTGAAGTGCACCCGCATGAAGAACCGCTTGGTGTCGGGATCCCCGAACTGCTGGCTGTCGACGATGTTGCACTCGGCCCGCGCCAGGTAACCGGTTACGGCGTGCACGATGCCGACGCGATCGTCACAGGCCAGCGTCAGGACGTGATCGTCGACGATTGCGGTCACTGCGATGCCCTTCGCTAGTCCGGGCCGCGTCCCAGCTGCTCGGGCCTGAGCAGATGATAGGGCGCAGACAACCGGACCGGGACAATGCTTTGGTGCTCGCCGGTGCTTCGTGCGAGGGTGGAGTCATGGCAGCGGACGAGAAGCAAGAAGCAGCAGCGCAGACCCAGCCGCCGGAGGCCGCCCAGCCGCCGGCCGAGGACGTGAAGGCCAGGTTCCGGGAGGCGCTCGCTCGTAAACAGGGTCAACAGGCCGATGGGGTAGGCGGCAGCGGCCCGGCCGGTTCCAAGATCCACGAGGCGCACAACCGGGCCGGTGCTAAGCGTCAATTCCGTCGCAAGAGCGGTGGCTGAACCACCGACTAGCGTTCAGGTGGCTCATAGGTCACAATATTCACGTACGTATCACCGCGAGAGTCGACGCGGCAGCGCTTGGGGAAGACGTTGCCGTCGAATTGCGGAGGTGCGCGATGTCTGCTGCTCAACTGGCGTCATCCACGAAGGGTGTGGTGTTCATCCACGCATGCCCTTCTGCCATCGGCCCCCACGTGGAGTGGGCACTGGCCGGTGTGCTCGGTCGACCCTGCCGGCTGGAGTGGACCGCTCAACCCGCCTCCCCCGGACAGCTGCGCGCCGAGGCCACCTGGGTCGGCCCGGTAGGCATGGGAGCCAAGCTCGCCGGCTCCTTGCGAGCCTGGCCCATGCTGAGGTTCGAGATCACCGAAGAGGGCACCGCAGCCACCGACGGTGAACGGCTTGCCTATGTGCCCGGACGCGGTTTCCACCGCACGACGGTGTCCGCCAACGGTGATGTGGTGGTTGGTGAGGAGCGGCTACGCGGGTTGCTGGCCCGCGCCCGATCCACCGAGGAATTCGCCCATGGCCTGCATGAACTGCTCGGCTCCTCGTGGGACGCCGAACTCGAGCCCTACCGCAACGCCGGCGACAACTCCCCGGTGACGCTGTTCCACAAGGTGGTCTGAGCGAGCTCAGCCCGCCGGCGCCCAGGTCCTACACCGAGCGCCGTCCGTCACAGCGGAATGTTGCCGTGCGCCCCGCGAGCCGGCGGAATCCCGGCCAGCGCGGCTGCCACCCGAGACCGCGTGACGGCCGGCTCGATGACCTCGTCCACAACGCCGATCTCCATGGCGCGAGCCACACCGCCGGCGATCCGCTCGTGCTCGGCGGCCAACTGGGCGTGCAAGGCCTCCCGTTCCCCGGGAGGCGCCGCCGCGAGCTTCTTGCGGTGCAGAATGCCCACCGCGGCGGTGGCGCCCATCACGGCCACTTCAGCGCCGGGCCATGCCCACACCACATTCGATCCGAGGGCCCGGGCGTTCATGGCGATGTACGCGCCGCCGTAGGCCTTTCGGGTTACCAGAGTCAGCCTGGGGACCACCGCCTCGCCGAACGCGTGCAGCAACTTGGCACCTCGCCGCACCACGCCGTCCCATTCCTGGCCGACGCCGGGCAGATAGCCCGGGACGTCCACCAGAACGACCAACGGCACGCCGAACGCATCGCACATCCGGACGAACCGGGCGGCCTTTTCGGCGCTGGGGGAGTCCAGGCAACCACCGAGGCGCAACGGGTTGTTGGCAATCACGCCCACCGTCCGTCCGGCCAGCCGCCCGAGTCCGGTCACGATGTTCGGCGCCCACTTGGCATGCAACTCGAAGAAGGTGTTCTCATCGAGCAGCGCGCTGACCAGCGGATGGACGTCGTAGGCGCGCTTCCGGTTCTCGGGCAACAATGCGCCGAGGTCCGGATCGGCGCCCAAGGAGGCGAGCTCGAAAGAACCCTGTGCGGCCAGCAGGTCGGTGAGCCGGCGACCCTCGCTCAGTGCTGAGGCGTCGTCCGCGGTGATCACGTGCACCACGCCGCTGCGACGGCCGTGGGTATCCGGACCGCCCAGCGATTCCATGTCGACGTTCTCCCCGGTGACGCTGCGCACGACGTCCGGGCCGGTCACGAAGACCCGCCCGGCGTTGGACATGATCACCAGGTCGGTCAGGGCTGGGCCATAGGCTGCGCCGCCGGCCGCTGGGCCGAGGACGATGGAGATCTGCGGAACGCGGCCGGAGGCCCGGATCATCGCCTGGAACACCAGTCCGACAGCATCGAGGGCTTCAACGCCTTCGGCCAGCCGGGCGCCGCCGGAGTGCCAGATGCCGATGACCGGCAGGCGTTCGCGCAGCGCCAGATCGTAGGCAGTGACGATGTGCTTGCAACCCTCCGAGCCCATCGCGCCGCCCATCTTGAGTGCGTCGGTACAGAAGGCCACTACCGGCGAACCATTGACCATGCCGCGCACTGCGTAAAGCCCGGAGTCGTCGCGAGGGTGCAACGGGACCAGGCTTCCGGGGTCCAGCAGCAGGTTCAGACGCACCTCGACGTCACGCGGATCGATCTCTGCTATTTCGACAGCCTGAGTGGTAACCGCGGTCATATCGATCCTCCTGAGCAAACTGGCGCGAAAACGGAGCAGAGATCAGAGCTTGTGGAACAGCAGCGCCGCGTTGTGCCCGCCGAAACCGAAGGAATCGTTGAGCGCGGCCGTGACGGTGGCCTTGCGGGCCTCCCGCGGAACGTCCACCGACAGGCCGTCCTCGGCATCGTCGAGATTGATCGTCGGTGGGATCACGTCGTTCTGGACGCTGAGCACGGTTGCGATGGACTCGATGGCACCAGCGGCACCGAGCAGATGACCTGTCATGGACTTGGTTCCGCTGACGATTGTCTGCTCACCGAGCAGGTCAGCGATCCAGGAAGCCTCGGCCATATCGCCGGCCGGCGTAGAGGTGGCGTGGGCATTGACGTGTACGACGTCGGAGAACGCGATTCCCGAACGCTCGATAGCGGTCTTGGCCGCGCGGGCCTGGCCGCTACCCTCCGGGTCGGGCTGGACGATGTCGTGCGAGTCCGCCGTCATGGCGGCGCCGCCGAGGACCGCATAGGGCTGATGACCGCGGGCCTGGGCGTGCGACAGCCGCTCCAGGACGAGCACCCCGGCGCCTTCGCCGAGGACGAAGCCGTCTCGGTTCTTGTCGTAGGGACGAGACGCCCGCTCCGGTTCGTCGTTGCGCGTCGACATCGCGCGCATCTGGGCGAACCCGGAGATCGTCAGTGGGTGCATGCAAGCTTCGGTGCCGCCGACGACGACGATGTCGGCGCGATCGAGCTGGATGAGGTCAAGCCCGTAAGCAATCGCCTCGGCGCCGGAGGCACATGCGCTGACCGGGGTGTGCACACCGGCGCGCGCGCCGACCCGCAGGCCGACGTAAGCGGCCGGACCGTTCGGCATGTTCATCGGGATCAGCAGGGGGGAGACCTTGGACGGCCCCTTGGCCAGGATGATGTCGTGCTGGTCCATGAGGCTGGTGACACCACCGATGCCGGTTCCGATGACGACCGCGACGCGGGCCGGGTCCAGGCCGTTCTCGTCACTGGTGCCCTTGAAACCGGCGTCCTCCCAGGCTTGGTCGGCGGCCACGAT
The DNA here is from genome assembly GCA_030840295.1 of Pseudonocardiales bacterium. Lineage (GTDB taxonomy): Bacteria > Actinomycetota > Actinomycetes > Mycobacteriales > Jatrophihabitantaceae > Jatrophihabitans_A. The sequence goes on along the minus strand of JAVEET010000162.1, from coordinate 11,652 downwards.
AGCCGCCTGCTCGGCTCTGTCCAGCCGACGGGCCTGAACCCGGGGCAGGACACTAGCCGGGTCGACCGACATCCGCGCACCGATCCGGACGGCGAGCGGCTCGGCCCATTCTTCGGTGAGCTTGGCGACACCGGACTTGCCGGCCAGCAAGTTGGTCCAGAATGTCGCCACGTCGCCCCCGAGCGGAGTGGTCGCGCCGAGTCCGGTCACCACCACTGGGTCGTTGGTGCTTGGCACGGTGTCGGTCATAGCTCGCTTCCTCTGCGCTCGGGGGCTGGGCGGTGCGTTCGGGCTCGGTCGGTCTGACCGGCGGGAGTTGGCTAGCTGGGGTTGGACTCGATGTAGGAGACGGCGTCGCCCACGGTCTTGAGCTTCGGCAGTTCCTCGTCGGGGATCTTGACGCCGAACTTCTCCTCCGCGGCCATGGCAACCTCGACCATGGACAGCGAGTCGACATCCAGATCGTCGGTGAACGACTTCTCGACGCTCACGTCTTCGGGGGCCACGTCGGCGACCTCGTTCAGGATTTCGGCAAGGCCGGCCAGGATCTCTTCGGTTGATGCCACTGCGCTCTACCTCTCTGCATCGGACTCGATCGTCCTCAGTCGTTCGTCCGGGCCCGGCTGGGTCGGACGTCGTGCGGTGCTACCCGCCGGCCAGGATCTCGCCAGTCGGTGCTGGCCCTGGACGGCGGCGGGGCAACGGTGCTGCCTCGGAGTTCCGGCCAACAGCCGGTCCGCGGCTGATCATGCCCGGCCGCGTTCCCTACGGAGCCAGGATCACCTGCGCGGCGTAGGTCAGGCCCGCGCCGAAACCAACCAGCAGGACCGGCGTTCCGCTGCCGATCTCGCCGCGTTCGAGCATCTTCGACAAGGCCAACGGAATCGAGGCCGAGGAGGTGTTGCCCGACGTCACTATGTCGCGAGCCACCACCGCGTTGGCTGCTCCGAGCCGCTTGGCGACCAGGTCGATGATCCGAAGATTGGCTTGATGCGGAACGAAGCCGGCCAGGTCGCTGGGCTCGATGCCGGCGGCGGCGCAGGCCCGAGCTGCCACGCCGCCCATGGTCGAGGTTGCCCAACGGAAGACTGTTTGGCCCTCCTGCCGAAGGGTGACCGACACCGGATCGGTGACGATGGCGTCGGCGTTGTCCCCGTCCGAACCCCACACCACCGGGCCGATGCGTGCACTGTCGCTCACCGTGACCACGGCGGCGCCGGCTCCGTCGGCGAAGATGATGCCGGTGCTGCGGTCGAACAGATCCACATAGTCGGTCAGCTTCTCCGAGCCGACCACCAGGACGTTGCGGGCCTGCCCGGCGATGATCGCATTCGAGGCCGACGTCAGCCCGTAGACGAATCCTGCGCAGGCCGCATTGAGGTCGTACGCTCCGGGGGCCGCGATACCGAGTCGGCTGGCCAGGGTGGCGGCGCCGCCCGGCACCTGCTGCTCGCTCGTGCAGGTCGCCAGAATCACCAGGTCGATATCGGTCGCAGCGATGCCGGAATTGGCGAGTGCCTTGCTGGACGCGGCCTCGGCCATGTCCAACATCGTCTCGTCCATGGCGAACCGTCGTTCGGCGATGCCGACGCGACTCTGGATCCATTCGTCGCTGGTTTCGACTCCGCGGGCGATGATGTCGGCGTTGGTCACGACCGTGGGTGGCTGATAGTGCCCTAAACCGGCGACCCGGCTACCGGCGGGACGGGGAGCAGTGGTCAACGTGGTCATTCTCAGCCCTCCGATCCGGTGGAAAGGCGGGCGACCGGCAGCCCTGCACCCACGATGTCACCGTCGTACTTGAGCCATTCGGCCAGGACGCCCGAGGCGGGGGCGACCACTGCAAACTCGTCGCGGTTGGTGCGAATAGTGCCGATCCGGGTGCCGGCGACGATCGCCTCGCCTTCGTCCAGGCCGTGACTGCGGGTGAAAATGCCCTTGGTCGGCGTGATCACGACCCGCACATCCGGGGTGTGCTGGCGCTGGCCGTGTTGGGCTCGGCCGTCGATCACCGACTGCGCGCTGGCCAGGTCCTCGGGTGACTTGACCGCTACCAGTTCGACGCCGGCCAGTTCCCGTTTGGCGATCCCGGTCAGGGTGCCCGCCGGGGCAAGCTCGATGGCCGCACCGACCTCCAAGGCGCGCAGGGTGCTCAGGCACAGGTCCCATCGCACCGGACGCGTGACCTGGGCGACCAACCGGGCCAGCACCGTGCGCCCGTCGGAAATGGCCGTTCCGTCTGCGTTGGACAGCAGGATCTCGCTGGGATCGGCCGGCGTGAACTGGGCGGCCACGTCGCGCAGGCGCTTCTCGGCGGAGGCCATATAGCTGGTGTGGAATGCTCCGGCGACCTGCAGCGGACGAACCCGGACGCCTGCCGGCGGATTGTCGATGAGCTTGGCGATTGCCTCGGCCGATCCGGCGGCGACGATCTGGCCCGCTCCGTTGCGGTTGGCCGGCGTCAGGCCGGCCGCGATGATGGCAGCGACGACCTCGTCCGGATCGCCACCGAGCAGGGCGGCCATCGAACTGGGGGTCAGCGCACAGGCGGCGGCCATCTCGGCGCCACGGCGGGCCGCGAAGGAGATGGCATCCGGCGCGGTGAGGCTGCCGGCGACCGAGGCTGCCGTGACCTCGCCGATGCTGTGGCCGGCGGTCACGATCTCGCCGAACTTCAACTGCGAGGCGGCGATCAGGCCGAGGGCCACGATAAGCGGCTGGGTGACTGCGGTGTCCCTGATCTCCTCCGCGTCGGCGGTGGTGCCCAACCGCAGGAGGTCGAGACCTGCCAGTTCGGAAAAGGCGGCGATCTGTTCCGGCACGCCGTCCAGGTCGAGCCAGGGGCTGAGCATGCCTGGGGTCTGAGATCCCTGACCGGGAGCGAGGATGGCGATCACACCCTGAACGTTGCCCTGTGGTGACTGCCTGCGGCGATCACGGCACGCACAGTCTTCGATGACGTTGTTTGTAGCAAACCTCCAATCAGCTGGGATTGCAACGGTCGTGTAAGCGATTTTACTGTGAGGTATTCACTAAAGAGTCAGGTTGATTCGTGGCCGAAACCTCGGGGGAATGTTCGGCTAACCGCCCGAGTGTAAGGGCCACCTGCAAGATGAAGGCACCGCGGGCTTCGGTGGGAGCCTGGCCGCACAGGTCCGCGACCCGGCGCAGCCGGTACCGCACGGTATTGGTGTGCACGAACAGCGACCGGGCCGTCGCTTCCAGGGCCCGTCCGCTCTCCAGGTAACCGACGACGGTCTCCAGCAGCACGTTTCCTGCGTCCGCCAAGGGCTGGTAGACGGTCGCGATCAGTTGCGAGCGGGCCAGCGGGTCGCCGGCGATAGCGCGTTCGGCCAGCAGGTCATCGGCCGATGTGGGCCGTGGCGCGGCCGGCCAGCCGACCACGGCGCGCAGCGCGCTCAGCGCGATCGAGGTGACCGCCGCTGCGCCGGACATCTGGGGTGCGGTGCCGCCGGTGACGACCGGCCCCTCGCCGAATTCGTTCAGCACGGAGGCGACCGCGGCCTGCGGGTCGCTCACACCGCCGAGGATGACCAGCAATCGGCCTCCGTGGACACCGGCCAGAACGTCGAACCCGGCTCGTCGGGCGGCGCGGTGAACGGCATCGATGGCGTCGGCGGGCGTCCGACCGGGCGGCGGCGAGCCGGCCACGGCGGTCACCGCGCCCTCGCCGCGCCAGCCCAGCGCGGCGAGCTGGCTGACCGGCGACCGCTCGGCGCCATCGCCCACGCCGCGGACCAGTTCATCGATGACCAGGGCTTCCAGGCGCGCATCCCAGGCGCCTCTGGTCTCGGCCGCAGTCGCGTAGACCCGGGCCGCGGCAAACGCGATCTCCCGCGAGAACCGGAGTACAGCGTCCTCGATCGCGTCCTCGTCCCCCCGATCGGCCAGGCTGGGCACCTGCTCCTCGACGACGGCGATGGTCAAGCGAACCAGCTCCACGGTCTGCTGCAAGGAAACTCGGCGCGCAAGCTCCCGGGGCGCGGTGCCGAAGACCTCGCCGGTGAGCCGCAGCGCCTCGTCGGGTGAGCGAAGCCATTCGACGAACGACGCGATGCCCGCCTGGGCGACCAGGGTGACCCAGGAACGTTGGTTCGCGGGTAGTCGGCGGAACCATGCGAGTTCGTCGTCCATCCGGGCCACGCTGCGGGTGGCCAGTGCGCCCGAGGACTGCTCGATGCGGCGGATCGTCGCGGCACTCGGGGTGACCTTCACCCTGGCAGCCTAATGTTCGGCAGGTGAGCAGCTTGCAATTGCGTCGCGCCGATGACCGGGAACGAACCCGAACTGCATGGCTGGACTCCGCGCACTCCTTCTCCTTCGGCGCGGCCTATGACCCCGACAACCTTCATTTCGGGCTGCTGCTGGTCAGCAACGAGGACGTGGTGGCTGCCGGCGCCGGGTTCGATACCCACCCGCACCGTGACATGGAGATCGTCACCTGGGTGATCTCCGGAGCCCTGGTGCACCAGGATTCCCAGGGCAACAACGGCCTGATATATCCCGGCCTGGCCCAGCGAATGACCGCAGGCACCGGGATCCTGCACTCGGAGAAGAACGACGGCTCGGTGCCGGCCCATTTCGTCCAGATGTGGGTGAGCCCGGATGAGGTCGGCGTCTCGCCGGGCTACGAGCAGCTCGAGGTGGCTGAGTGGCTGGCCAGCGGCGAACTGGTCCCGGTGGCCTCCGGTTTGGCCCGGCACCGCGGCGACACAGGGATCCGGATTTCCCAGCGGGATGCCGGTCTGTCGGTGGCGCGGCTGGTCGACGGTGGGCGCGTCAAGCTACCGAGCGCTCCGTACCTGCACGTGTTCGTCGCGCACGGCACCCTCACGCTGGCGGGAGTGGACCGACCGGCTCTGGAGATGCCGGCGCAGGAGGTGCTGGAGCGATCGGTGTTGCAGGCCGGTGACGCGCTGCGCATCACCGACGGCGGCGGTGTCTCACTAAGGGCGATCGGTTCCGCCGAGGTTCTCGTCTGGGAGATGCACAGCAAGCTGAAGTGAGCCGGTTTGCCGCATACGCTGGTCGGGTGACTGCGCCGCTATCTCGACCCGCTGACCCGGATCTGGTCAGCGGATCGCCTGCTTCACCCCGGCGGTCGGGACTGTCGGAACTCGTGAGCCGGGTGGCCGATGGCGAGGTGGTGGTGCTGAGTGGGGCAGGCCTGTCCACCGAGTCAGGGATTCCGGACTACCGCGGGCCTAGCGGACGTGCCCGTCCGGCCACGCCCATGACGTACCAGGATTTCGTGGGCAGCCTCGAGGCCCGGCAACGGTATTGGGCCCGTAGCCACCTCGGCTGGCGCGCGATCGTCCAGGCAGATCCGAACGCCGGTCATCGGGCGGTGGCCCAACTCCAGCGGGCCGGGTCGCTGGCCGGCGTGATAACCCAGAATGTGGACGGCCTGCACCAGGCGGCCGGTACCCGGGAGGTCATCGAACTGCACGGCGCCCTGGACCGGGTGATCTGCCTCAACTGCGGTCAGACGAGCTCCCGTGCCGAGCTCGACCGACGGTTGCAGGAGGCTAACCCCGATTGGCTGGGCCAGCCCGCCGAGTCCGATCAGATCAAGCCGGACGGCGATGTCGACCTCGATCCGGATCTCGTCAGCAGCTTCACGGTGGTCGGTTGCCTGAACTGCGACATCGGGCCGCTGAAGCCCGACGTCGTGTTCTTCGGGGAGAACGTGCCGCCGCAACGGGTGGCAGCCTGCTATCAGCTGGTCGCGGGAAGCAGACTGCTCTTGGTCCTCGGTTCGTCGCTCACCGTTGCATCCGGATTCCGGTTCGTGCGGCGAGCTGCTACCCAGGGTGTGCCGGTCGCCATCATCAATCAGGGGTCGACCCGTGGCGATGCCCTCGCCGATGTGAGAATCGATGCACCGCTCGGGCAGACGCTGACTGCGCTGGTCGCGGCAGTCGGTTGACTGACCCGGCGAGCACCGAACACGGGCGGATACGAGAGCTGAGATCGGGAGTGGGCAGGATGAAATCAGCGCAATTGGGTGAACTCACGGTTTCGCAGCAGGGTTTGGGCTGCATGGGCATGAGCGAGTTTTACGGCGCTGCGGACTGGGACCTTTCGATCGCCACGATTCACCGGGCGATCGAGCTGGGTGTCACCTTCATCGATACCGCGGACGTTTACGGATCGGGCCACAACGAGGTGCTGGTCGGCCGGGCGTTGCACGATCGCCGGGATCAGGTCGTGCTGGCCACCAAGTTCGGCATCGACCGCACCGGCGGGGACCAGGCTCGGACGGTCCGTGGCGAGGCCGGCTATGTCAAGCGGTCGGCCGAGTCCTCCCTGCTGCGGCTGGGCATGGACCATATCGACCTCTACTACCTGCACCGTCCGCCGCAGACCGCCGAGATCGAGGAAACCGTTGGGGCGATGGCTGAGCTCGTCTCCGAAGGCAAGGTGCGTTATCTCGGACTTTCCGAGGTCGACGGCGCTCTGCTGCGGCGCGCCCACGCCGTCCACCCGATCAGCGCCGTACAGAGCGAGTACTCGTTGTGGACCCGCGATGCCGAGCAGGTCACGCCGGTGATGGCCGAACTCGGCATCGGCCTGGTGCCGTACTCCCCGCTCGGCCGTGGGTTCCTGACCGGCACCGTCGACGTGAACGCCCTTGACGCCAAAGACTTCCGCGGCGTCAATCCGCGTTTCTCCGGTGAGGCAGGCCAGGCCAATCAAGCGATTGTCGCGGCAGTTCAGGCGGTGGCCGAGCGTCGTGGCATAACTGCGTCGCAGGTCGCACTGGCCTGGGTGTACGCCCAGTCCAGCCGGCTCGGGGTTCCGCTGGCCCCGATCCCCGGCACCAAGCGGACCACCTGGCTGGAGCAGAACGTCGCGGCCCTCGATGTCGAGCTGAGTGCCGAGGACCTGGCGGAGCTGGACCCGCTGGCCGACCAGGTCGTCGGCGGCCGCTACTAGCCGAACTGACGTCAGCTGTCGCCGGCGGTCGATCCGGCCTCGGCGGCCGACACATCCAGCAACCGATACTTCTCCAGGGCCTCCCGCGCCGACTCTGGCTTGACCTCGCCACGTTTGGCCAGCTGGCCAAGCACGTTTACCACGACCGACTCGGCGTCGATGTGGAAGAACCGCCGTGCCGCGCCTCGGGTATCAGCGAAACCGAAGCCGTCCGCGCCGAGCGAACTCCAGTCGCCCGGTATCCATTGGGCGATCTGATCGGGCACGGCGCGCATGTAGTCCGAGACTGCGATGAACGGGCCCTCGGCATCGCCGAGCTTCGAGGTGATGTACGGGACCTTCGGTTCTTCACCCGGATTGAGGAAGTTGTGGTGATCTGCGGCCAGGGCCTCACGGCGTAGCTCGTTCCATGACGTCACCGACCACACGTCGACGTCAACCCCCCAGTCGGCGCCGAGCAGCTCCTGTGCCTTGAGCGCCCATGGCACCCCGACACCGGAGGCCAGCACCTGCGCGCGCGGCCGTCCGGGTTCGGCGAGCGCCGGTGAGATCCGGTGGATACCCCGCAGAATCCCGTCTACGTCGACGTCGGTCGGCTCGGCCGGTTGCGCGATCGGCTCGTTGTAGATGGTGAGGTAGAAGAACACATCCTCGCCCTGCGGGTGCTCCTCGGTGGCGCCATACATCCGGGCCAGACCCGACTCGACGATATGGGCGATCTCGTAAGCGAACGCGGGGTCGTAGGCCACCACGGCGGGATTGGTCGAGGCGATCAGCAAGGAGTGACCGTCGGCGTGCTGCAGTCCCTCTCCGGTCAGCGTGGTGCGTCCGGCAGTGGCCCCGAGTACGAAGCCGCGGCCGAGTTGATCGGCGAACTGCCAGAACTGGTCCCCGGTCCGCTGGAACCCGAACATCGAATAGAAGATGTAGAACGGGATCATCGGCTCGCCGTGCGTGGAATATGACGTGCCGGCGGCGATGAGGGATGCGGTGGAGCCAGCCTCGCTGATGCCCTCGTGCAGGATCTGGCCCTGCGTCGACTCCTTGTAGGACAGCAGCATGTCCCGGTCTACCGCGTCGTATCCCTGCCCGTGCGGGGAGTAGATCTTCGCCGTCGGGAAGATCGCGTCCAGCCCGAAGGTACGGGCCTCGTCGGGGATGATCGGCACGAAGCGCTTGCCGATTTCCTTGTCCCGCATCAGGTCCTTGAACAACCGCACCAGCACCTGGGTGGTGGCGACCTGCTGCTTGCCGGATCCCTTCTTCAGGTCGGCGTAGGGGCTGGCATCGGCCGGCGGCAGCACCAGCTGCTTGGCCCGGTTGATGCGCTTGGGCAGCGAACCACCCAGGGCTTCGCGCCGTTCCTTCATGTAACTGATCTCGTCGGACTTCTCGCCCGGGTGGTAGTACGGCGGCAGGTCCGCTTCGAGGGCAGCGTCCGGGATCTCCAGGTGAAGCCGGTCCCGGAAAGCCTTGAGGTCGCCCTTGGTCAGCTTCTTCATCTGGTGGGTGGCGTTGCGGCCTTCGAAGCTCTCCAGCGTCCAGCCCTTGATGGTGTGAGCCAGGATGACGGTGGGCTGGCCGACATGGGCGCGGGCTGAGGCGAACGCGGCGTACACCTTGCGGTAGTCGTGGCCGCCCCGCGAGAGCAAGCGCAGCTCGTCGTCGCTGAGGTCCTCCACGATCTTGCGTAGCCGCGGGTCGCCGCCGAAGAAGTTCTCCCGGATGTAGGCGCCGGACTCGACGGTGTACGTCTGGAACTGACCGTCCGGGGTGGTGTTCATCTTGTTGACCAGTACGCCGTCGCGATCCTGGGCCAGTAGGGGATCCCAGTCCCGGCCCCAGATGACCTTGATGACGTTCCACCCGGCGCCCCGGAAATAGGTCTCGAGCTCCTGGATGATCTTGCCGTTTCCGCGAACCGGGCCGTCCAGGCGCTGCAGGTTGCAGTTGATCACGAAGGTGAGGTTGTCCAGTTCCTCGCGTGCGGCCACGCCGATCGCGCCCAGGGACTCCACTTCGTCCATCTCGCCGTCGCCTAAGAACGCCCATACGTGCGACTGCGAGGTGTCGGCGATGCCGCGCGCGGCCAGGTAGCGGTTGAATCGCGCCTGATAGATGGCGCCGATGGGGCCCAGGCCCATCGACACCGTGGGGAATTCCCAGAAGTCCGGCATCAGCCGCGGGTGCGGGTAGGAGGATAGGCCGTACGGAGCCTTTGACTGCTCCTGTCGGAAGCCGTCCAGATGCTGCTCGGTCAGCCGGCCCTCCAGGAACGCCCGCGCGTAGATGCCGGGGGCGGCGTGGCCCTGGAAGTAGACCTGGTCGCCGGTCCCCGAGGCCAGGTCCTTGCCGCGGAAGAAGTGGTTGAACCCGACCTCGTACAGCGATGCCGCCGAGGCATAGGTGGCGATGTGACCGCCCACACCGAGGTGCTTGTTGGCCCGGCTGACCATGATCGCGGCGTTCCAGCGGATGTAGGCGCGGATTCGTCGCTCGATGTCTTCGTCGCCGGGAAACCACGGCTCGCGTTCGGGTGGGATCGAGTTGATGTAGTCGGTGCTGCGCAGGGCGGGCACGCCGACCTGGCGTTCTCGGGCCCTCTCGAGCAGTTTCAACATGAGGAAGCGGGCGCGCTGCCGGCCGTCATGGTCCACTGCTGCGTCGAACGATTCGATCCATTCGCGGGTCTCGCCAGGATCGATGTCGGGCAGCTGATTGGGCAGTCCGTCTGTGATGATGCTGTAGCGATCACGAGTCACTCGTACAGTGTCCTCCCTTGTCGCCCGCAGTTGTGACACGAGATGTTTACCCACGAGTAGGCCCAGACGCTTGCATCGTCAGCGGAGTGTGGTTATCTACGCCTGCACAACCGGCATGAAAAGCTTCACGGCAACATCGGCGGCGCGGCTCGCTCAGGGCGGCACGGCGTGCAGGTCAGTGGACAAACAGGTTCCGCTGGAGTAGCTAAGCATCGACACTCTCGGAGGCTGGCAGTGAGCACCACCCCCGGAACCGGGGACAGCACGACCGCAGTGGTTGACCGGCTCGGTATCGAGTCCGGCATGGTTGTGCAGGAACTTGGTTATGACGACGACGTCGACCACGACCTGCGCGACGCGATCGAAAATCGTCTGGACGACGATATGGTCGATGAGGATTCTGACGACGTTGTAGATGTAGTCCTGTTGTGGTTCAGGGAGTACGACGGAGATCTGGTGGATGCCCTTGTGGACGCCATAGCGCCGCTGGCCGACACCGGGGTGATCTGGCTGCTGACCCCCAAGCGGGGGCGGGACGGCTATGTGGAACCGTCGGACATCTCGGAGGCCGCGCCGACGGCGGGCCTCTCGCAGACGTCCCTGCTGCCCGTCGGTACGGCCTGGACCGGCGCCCGGCTGGCGCCGCGACGCGCCAAATCCGGCGCGGACAAAGTTCGAAAGGTTGAGAAGTGAGCGAGACTGCGCCATGCTCCGGCCTCACCCCGCTCGGGGTGGGCGCCGAGGCGCCCGATTTCACGCTGCGCGATCAGAACAACGAGTGGGTGACCCTCTCGGAGTTCCGAGGCGAGAAGGCGGTGCTGGTGGTCTTCTACCCGTTTGCTTTCACCGGCATCTGCACGGGTGAACTAGGCCAGATCAGCGCCAATCTGGATACCTTCGCCACCGATGGCCTGCAGGTCGTCTCGATCAGCATCGATTCGTCATACGCACACAAGATCTTCGCGCAGCGCGACGGTCTGGACTTTCCGCTGTTGTCGGATTTCTGGCCCCACGGTGCGGTTGCCCAGTCCTTCGGTGTGTTCAACGCCGATGTCGGCGTCGCCAACCGCGGCACGTTCCTGATCGACAAGGCCGGCACCATCAGGTTCAGCGAGGTCAAGCAGATCGGCGTAGGTCGTGACCCGCAGCGCTGGCTGGATGCGGTGGCCGAGCTGGGCGCACCCGCGCTCTGAACTCGTCCGGTACGGCCCGACGGGTACGTCGCCGCCCCTGATACGGGTCGCTACGACTTGCCGGCAAGCCGATCGTCCAGTGCGGCCCGCTTGGTGCGCCGGCTGCTTGCGTGCGGTTGGGACTGCTGGCTTGCCTCGTCGGATTCGCCGTCCTCGGCGTCGCGACGGCGCTCGGCGGCGGCGAGGACGAACGGCATCGCCAGCGCGAGGGCGGCAAAGAGATACCACTGGACGACGTATGCGGCGTGCTGTGGTTCCTCCGCGCCGCCGGCCGGATTAGACATGTCGGGGTTGGGGATCGCGGTCAGGTTAGCCGTCCCGGGCTGGCCGCCGAGCAGTTCGCCGTACCCGTTCCACACCGGTTGTCCCAGGCGCTTGGCTTGCGATATCGGATCGACCGATTCGACCTGATTGCGGGGCAGCGCTCCGAGCCGGTCGGGCTTTCGGTCCGACGGTTCCAGTCGGACGGTGATGTCCTGCGATCCTGGGGGCGCCGGGCTGACCGTCGGCGTATCGGCCGCGGCGCTGGTCTGGCTCACAAATCCCCGCACGACCAGGAGCACGCCTGAGCTGGTTTGGAATGGCGTCAACACCAGGTAGCCGGCGTCGCTGCCCACCGTTTGTCCCCGCACCAGTACTTCGCGGTCGGAAAGGAATCGCCCGGCCGCAGTCACCTGCCGGTACTCGTCGGTCTTGCCCGTTGCGGTCGGCGCGGAGGCGGGACCGAGGGCCGCCGC
>JAVEET010000159.1 GCA_030840295.1 Pseudonocardiales bacterium | reverse complement strand
CTGGTGGAGATGTGGATAAGCGACCCGGAGGGAACGCCCATCGTTCTCGTTGAAATCCCCGAAGATCATCCCCTGCGACGAGACAGCAGAGCAGCTTCTGTCGGGTAGCACCCAACTACCACCGGCGTCGACCGTTCGTCCGGCACCTTGAACGAACGCGAAGTAAGTTTGGAACCTAGACCACTGGAAGGGACTGCCATGACAGACGCCGTCATTGTCGACATCGTCCGGACTGCCTCCGGCCGCGGGAAGCCGGGTGGCGCGCTGTCCGGCGTACACCCGGCGGTCCTGCTCGCCGAGACGATCCGCGCCTTGGTTGCGCGGACCGGCCTCGACCCGGCCTCGATCGACGACGTCATCGCCGGGTGTGTCGGCCAGACCGGCGACCAGGCGCAGAACATCGCCCGAACCGCGACCCTGACGGCCGGGCTTCCGGAGTCGGTGCCCGCCACGTCCATCGACCGGCAGTGCGGGTCTTCGCAACAAGCGGCGCATTTCGCCGCTCAGGGCGTGATGTCCGGCGCCTACGACATCGCGATTGCGTGCGGGGTCGAGAGCATGAGCCGGGTGCCGATGACCCTGCACGGCCAGGGTGGTCAGCCCACCGCGCCTCTGACCGAGCGCTACCCCCTCGGCCTGGTGAACCAGGGCGTGTCGGCTGAGCTCATCACCGCGCAATACAAGTTCAGCCGCGCTGAGCTGGACGCCTTTGCCGCGCAGTCCCACCAGCGCGCCGCCGCGGCGGCGGCCGCCGGGGCCTTCAACAACGAGATCATTCCCATCGACGTGACCGCTGAGGACGGCACGATCAGCCAGCACATTCTGGACCAGACGGTCCGGGCGACGACCACCGCCGAGGGCCTGGCTGATCTCAGTCCGTCCTTCACCGATGCTGCAATAGCCGAGCGATTTCCTGAGATCAGTTGGTCGATCACGCCCGGCAACTCCTCGCCGCTGACTGATGGTGCCTCGGCTGCGCTGATCATGAGCGCGGACAAGGCGGCCCAGCTCGGACTGAAGCCACGCGCCCGGTTCCAGTCCTTCGCAGTCGCCGGCAGCGACCCGCTGTTCATGCTGACCGGAGTCATCCCCGCGACTCACAAGGTGTTGCTCCGCTCAGGGTTGTCGCTGTCGGATCTGGACGCCTACGAAGTCAACGAAGCGTTCGCCCCGGTGCCGCTGGCCTGGTCGCGAGAGTTCAACGCCGACCCGGAAAGGCTCAACCCTCGGGGCGGGGCGATCGCGCTCGGTCATCCACTCGGCGGCTCCGGAACCAGGCTGTTGGCAACCATGCTCAACTACCTCGAAGCCAGCGGCGGCCGGTATGGCCTGCAGACCATGTGCGAAGGCGGCGGCATGGCCAACGCCACCATCATCGAAGTTCTGTAGCGGAGGGTTGTTCATGGAGGTCGCTGGAAAAGCGGCGCTGGTCACCGGGGGCGCCTCTGGTCTCGGGCTCGCTACCGTCCATCAGCTGGTCGAGCTCGGAGCCAATGTCGTGGTGGTGGATCTGCCGTCCTCGCAGGGAAAAACGGTGGCCGATGAGTTCAACGGCAAGGTCGTGTTCGTCCCGGCCGACGTTACCGATGAGGACGCGGTGGCCGCAGCGGTCGAAGCCGCGATCGCTCTCGGCGAGCTGGCCGTGGTCGTCAACTGCGCCGGTATCGGGCCACCGCAGCGGGTGGTCGGCCGCGACGGCGCGCAGCCGCTGTCCGCGTTCAGCAAGATCGTGCAGGTCAACCTTATCGGCACCTTCAACGTGCTGCGGCTGGCTGCGGCCAGGATGGTGCGGCAGGCGAACGATGCCGAGGAACGTGGCGTCATCATCAACACAGCCTCCGTCGCGGCCTATGACGGCCAGATCGGGCAGGCGGGCTACTCCGCATCCAAGGCAGGCATCGTCGGCATGACCCTGCCGATCGCCCGCGAACTTGCCCAGCACCGAATTCGGGTCAACACCATCGCCCCCGGCTTGTTCATGACACCGCTGCTCAACTCGCTGCCCGCTGAGGCCATCGCCTCCCTCGGTGCGTCCGTACCGCACCCGAACCGGCTGGGCAAGCCCGAGGAGTACGCAATGTTGGTGGCACACATCATCGCCAACCCGATGCTCAACGGCGAGACGATCCGGTTGGACGGCGCGATTCGGATGGCGCCCCGCTGAGCCCCAGATACCCGCACATTTGCAGCTGGCTGGCATCTGGTGGCTGGCAACGCATTGGAGACCAGAGACCGCCGTGCACAGGCTTACGCACAAGGTGTTAATAACTTGTTAGATTACACACCGTAATCAGGGTGTTACTTAACGTAGTGTCAGGTTCGCCGCCCAGGACAGTAACCCGAGCAGCAGCTATTTCACCGCGATGATGTCGGTCGGGCGGATATCCGGGTCGCTGGCCAGCAGGTCCGGAGCGACGGTGCCGAGAGCTGCGGGGATCTGCCCGTTCAAATGCGCCTGGCGGCTGTCCTCGCCTTCGAAGGTGTCGAAGATGCCATAGGTCGTCTCGCTGAGCCTGAAGGCGTACCACGTCACCGTTCCGGTTTCGGCTACGGCCAACTCCCGGCCCTGCCTGAGGAAATCGGCGAGCTGGTCACCCTTGCCCGGCTTGGCTTCCAGGAGCGCCAGCAGTCCTCGGTCAATACTCATGTCCAGGTCCTTTCGTTGTCGTTGCCCCTGACGCTAGGCCTCGTCGCAGCGGTCGGCTATCGGCACGTGAACACCCTGCGGGCACTCGTCCGGCGACCTGGCGGCTCCACCCTGAGCCAACTCAGGCACGGACGCCATCACGCACACTGGTCTGTCAGACCGACTCGACGAGGACTGCCAGATTTGCCAGGGCCATCAGGGTGCCCATCTCATTGTCAGCGGCAGGCACGCCGTCGGGAATCCCTTCGTGCACGACGACGACGTCCGTGCCGGCTGCTACGTCGCTAAGGGTGGTCGTCATCGTCATGGTCCCGCGAAGCGCGGCATCTGCAGTCTCGAACTCGATTGCTTCGACCACCTGCTCGTCCGGGACGAGCTTCACGAAATGCCCGTGGTAGGTGTCGGTACGCGGTGCCGACTTGCCGGCTCTGCCCGGCGCGTCGTAGCTGAGCGAGATTCGAAAGCGGCCACCTTCGCGGGCGTCGAACTCATGCACGCGGCTGCTCATGCCGTTCGGTACGCGCCATTTCGCGATCGCGTCCGGGTCGAGGAGTACCCGGTAGACACTCGAACGCGACGCATTCACATGACGGGAAACCATGGTGGAATACACCGAGGTAACGTACCGCGGAGGTTCCTACCTCGCGGGCGGGAGCTGGCAGGAGACGCGCGGCCATCAGCTGAGCGGCGCGTCGAGGTGTGGGCGTCCGACCTCCGCGCCCGGCCCGTCGAAGTGCCACCACTCACCCTCATAGACGGTGATACCCCCGGAACTCATCGCTGTGCGAAGCCGGGATCGGTTCGATTGTGCCTGCGGGCTGACCCCGTAGGTGGCGAAGGCGTGTGCGCGGGCAGAAAAATCGTCGAAGCCGGTGCCCATATCCAGCAGGCAGTGGCGTTGGACGCGTTGGGCGGTTGGACATCCCGGCCCGGTCGCCGCGTGGGCAAGGGTGACGTCGACCGAGCGCGCGGCTTCGTGGCTGGTGGCCAACGGTCCGGGCCGGGCGACCCAGTTGGGGTCCGGGACGACCTGGAACATGTGGACCTGGACCGCGTGGGGCCGATAGCAATCCCAGAAGACCAGCAGGTAGCCGGCGCGTCTGAGCCGATCCGCGGCAGCGGTGAGACCCGCCGCCATCGATTGGTGCACCAGGCACCGGGCGTCGGCCGGGTACAGGCGCACGCCAACGAAGTTGTCGGTGGTGGCGTAGCGCAGATCGACGATCGCATCTGGGACAACCGCGCGGATGTCGAGCAGGCCGGCCGCGCGCGCCTCGGCCGAGATCGGGGGAATCCGCGGGGCACCGCTCGGCGCGCTGCGCGACGCAGCCGGGCGTGCCGGCGTCGCACTGGCGCTGCTGGGCGGGGCGGACCTGCTGGGGGTGGTGCTTGCGCTGGCCGTGGTGCTTGCGCTGGAGGAGGCGCGAGCCGGCGTCGGGGTGGACAACGCGGCTCCGTCAGGAGCGGGAGCTTGGGTACAGCCGGCGCTGGCGGCGACGACGAACAGTCCGAGCATTCGCCATCGGAACGCGACCATCGGCTCATCCTTCCGGGTCGATGACGAGCCGGCAATTCGTCGGTTGGCCCGGCGGCCACGCCGCCGTCGCCCGTGACGTATCGTTGCGCGCTTCTATAGAGGGATTTAACTTGAAACAAAAGGGGAAACGGATATTGACGCAGTCCTGCAAGCGGAGCATGATGCGTGCCGTCGCGTCGCCATCGGACGACGGCGTGCGGAGTTGGAGGTACCGATGAACATCAGACGCTCCATCGCTGTGATCGGAGCCGTAGCGGTCGGCATGCTTGGCCTCGCCGCATCCTCGGCAGCGGACACCGGAAGTCGAAATGAGCACTTCGTGGCGCTTCAGACGTCTACCGCCCAGAATGCAACTTCTACCCTGATCGCGACCGGGCCGGTGCACGCCCGTGGCACCGACGTGCAGATCTCCAACACCAAAGACAAGTTCGTGTTTCCTAAGGGCACGCTGAACATCCTGCACAAGGCCGGGCACAGCAAGAATGCATTCGACAAGGTCACCTGCTACGGGACCTTCACCGAGACGGGCACCTACAAGGTCACCGGCGGAACAGGCGCGTACAAGGGGGCGCACGGTCACGGCAGCTACACGGTGAAGGCCAGCTTCGTCGGATGCAGCCAGACGAGCCCGCCGGACGTCTTCATGCTCGAAATCAACGCCTTTGGACCACTCGCGCTGTAACGAGCCTTGGGGGCGGCTTCGTCACGCCTTCGTCCTGCCTGTGTGCGAGTCAGTCGAGGAGTGCTTTCGCCAATCGGCGGTAGCCATCGACCGGGTCCGTGCCCTTGGCGGTGACGAGCTGGATGGCGACGTGGTCGGCACCGGCGTCCAGGTGTTGCTGCACGCGCGCGGCGGCAGTCGGCGCGTCGCCGTGCCCGACCAGGGCGTCGATGAGCGCATCGCTGCCCCCCTCGGCAAAGTCGTCATCGCTCCAGCCGAGACGGCGCAGGTTGGCCACGTAATTGGTCAGTTCCAGGTACGGCTTGGCGACAACCCGTCTGCCGAGGTCTCTCCCTTTCTGAGGGTCGGTCTCGATCACAACCTTCTGCTCGGGCGCGAGCAGGGCGTTCTCACCTAGCGTGGCGCGTGCCTGGCGAGTGTGCTCAGGCGTGGTCAGGTACGGATGCGCGCCCGCGCTGCGCTCCCGGGAGAGGGTCAGCACCTTCGGACCGAGCGCGGCAAGCGCGCGTTCGTCCTGCGGGACGCCCTCGTCGTCGAGCACGTCGAGGTACTGCACGAGGCTGCGGTACGGATGCTGGTAGTCGCCGACCGCCTCCGGATGGCCGACCCCGACGCCGAGCAGGAAGCGGCCCGGGAAGGCCGCGGTGATGCGATGGTGAGATGTCGCGACCGTGGTGGCGTCGGCGGTCCAGATGTTGACGATGCCGGTGGCGACCACCAGGGTGTCGGTGGCTGCCAGCAGGTCGTCGACGATGCGTAGGTCTCCAGCGGGGGAGCCGCCGATCCAGATCGCGCCGTAACCCATCGACTCGACCGCGCGCGCCAGGTCGGGGCTCAGATTCGAAGAATGTGCCCAGATCCCGATCCTGCCCACACTCGGCCGCATGATTTGTCCTCTCATCGACAACGTCCTATTCAGCTACGACGTCGTCGACCCCCGCCGCATTCCCGGGCATACATCAAATCTTCAACTGGGCGAGATCAGAATCGCAAGGGTGATCACGCTCGCCTCCACCGGCTCAAGCAGGTTCGGCCGTCCCCGGGTGCGGCGACTGCTCGGCATGGCCACCGGGGCAGTGGCGTTGCCGGTGGTTGTCGTCTTGGCCGTGCGCGGCAAGGCAACGCTGATGCTGGCGCTGCAGGCGGTGACCCACGCATCGAGGCCATGGGCGTTCCTGGTCGTCAGCGCGGTGTTGGTGAGCTTTTTCGCCACCGGAACCGGCCTCGCTGCGGCGTCTGGCGGGGCGATCAGCTCGGTCCGCGCCGGACTGGTCGAGGTTGCCGGAGCCTTCTGTAACCGGTTCGGGCCGGGCAGTGTCGGCGGGACGCTGCTGCGGGTCCGAGTCCTGACCTGTGCCGGGCTGCCGGTGGCGCGGGCCGTTGCCGCGGTCACCGTCATCGGGACGATTGGTGCTGTCACCCAAGCCCTCGGGATCACAATCGCGGCACTCACGACACCGCACCCAGGCACGGTGGCGGCACCTGGATCGGTGGCAATGCTGCTCGCGATGACCGGGGTAGCTCTGCTGGCGGCTGCGTGGCTGCTTCGGAGGGGCTGGCCGCGCTGGGTCCCGAGGCGCCTTGCGAGCACCGTCCGCATGCTGGCCATGCAACTGCGCGTGCTGGTCGGGCACGTGCACCGGCTGGCTCGCGACCGCTGGACCATTCTGCGGATCCTGGCCGCATCCTCGGTGGCGGTGACCGCCCGAGTGCTCGCGTTTTGGGGCGCTGCACACGCAGTCGGACTAGGGCTGAGCGTGGCATCAGCGATGCTCGTCTACCTCGCCGGCATGGCGCTCGCCAATGCCGCGCCGGTGCCTGGTGGAGTGGGGCCCGCTGAATTGGCGTTGAGCGCCGGCCTGGTCACAGTGGGAGCCCCAGCAGGGTCCGCGCTGGGGGCAGTGTTGATCTTCCGGCTCGCGTCGTTCTGGCTGCCCAGCGTGATCGGCGCCGGGGCTCTGGTGTGGCTGTGCGGGCGGGGTGCACTGCGCCGGCAAGTTCAGACCGGCGACATGCTCCCTATAGGCCCGGGCACGCAAAGTGGACCTAGGGCAGCGGACAAGCCGTGGCCCAACCTCTGCAAAGGAGCACGTGCAATGCCAGTCAAACTCGCCCAGCGCCTCAACGGCCTGGGCACCGTTCAGAAGGTGCTGCTTGCCGGCACCGCCGCCACCGCGGCCGCGCTGATCGGCACAGGCGCCGCCTACGCCGCGACACCGTCGTCTCCAGCGGCGCCGTCAACGACTCAGTCACAGGAGTCGACCAGCGCTCCCGATACGGACAGCGTCCAGTCGGGCGATCAGACCGGTCCCGACACGACCGTTGGCAAGCCGGCGGCCGGCGTCATCGCCACCACGGCCGTTGACAAGTTGACAGCCGGTGATACCGCGGACACGACCGTGGACAAGCCGACCGCCGGCGATACCGCCGACAAGCCGGGCGCTGCGGACACCGACACCGTCCAGTCCGGTGACCAGACCGGGCCTGACACGGGCGGCGCGGACACCGGCGGCACGGACACCGCTGGATAACAACACCGGGCGGGTCGGGGCTGCTCCCCAGGCAGGTCTCGGTAACCCATAGAACCCCGAGCAGGCTGCGCACAGGCGCAGTTACTGCTCGGGGTTTCCGACGTCCGCTAGGGCGCAGCTGACATCGCTGGCCCGGCGAGGCCGGGCAATGACCCGCCGCGGACACGTCTGCTACACCTGGCCGGACGAGCATGGCAGCAGCAGATCCGCCGACAGCGGGAAGATGGAGCGGGAGGATGACACGTGCGGCTACTGGTGGTGGAGGACGACGAGCGGATGGTGGTGCTCCTCAAACGCGCGCTGGAGGAGGACGGTTACGCCGTCGACGTGGCCGGCGACGGCGCCGAAGCGCTGTGGCTTGGGCAGGAGAACGACTACGACGCCGTGGTGCTCGACGGGATGCTACCGGGGATGGACGGCTTCGACGTCGTACGGCAATGGCGCGCTGGTAATCGTTGGGCGCCGGTGCTGATGCTGACCGCACGCACCGGATTCGAAGCGCGCATCGAGGGCTTGGACGCTGGTGCGGATGACTATCTGGCCAAGCCGTTCAACTTCGGCGAACTGAGCGCCCGGATCCGCGCCCTGGTCCGTCGTGGTGCGGGTGAACGCCCGGCGATGCTGCAGGCCGGTGACTTGGTGCTGGACCCGGCGTCACGGCGCGTCACGCGCGCGGGGCAACGGATCGAGCTGACTGCGAAAGAGTTCGCGCTGTTGGAACTGTTGATGCGCCACCGCGGCGACGTGCTGTCCCGCACGCACATTCTCGAGCATGTGTGGGATTTCGCCTACGACCCGACCAGCAATGTCGTCGATCAGTACATCGGCTCACTGCGGCGCAAGCTGGACAAGCCTTTTGGCCGCGACGATGTCCAGACCGTCCGCGGCGCGGGCTACCGGCTACGGGACGCGGATGAGAACCCGGCGGGCGCCGGGTGAGGATGCGGCGCGGGTCCCGCGGCGTGCCCCCGGTCCTCGGGTGGTTGCGCGGGGTACGGGGCCGGCTGGTGGCCACCTACCTGCTCGCTGCTGTGATCCTGGCGGTGGCCGGCGTGGCGCTGTTTACGCTCACACTCAGCCGCGGCCTGCGGGCCAACGTCGACGCCACGCTGCAGAGCCGGGCCACCGCATTGGCCGGCGACGTGGCGTCGGGAAACATCGAGCAGGTGGACCCGCCTCCGGTGATCGGCGTTGCAGGACACACTGCTACCGACGTGCAGGCGTTCACCGCGGTTTACGCTCCCGGTGCGCGCCTGATCGACGCGCAACCGGCCGGCCTCCCCGCCTCCCCGCTGACCGCCGACCAAACCCGCACGCCGCCGTCGGTGGTCACGATCCGTACCGCGCGTTACGGCGGTGAATCGTTCCGGATCCTCGTCCAACCGGTTCGGCGTAGCGAGGGCACCTGGCTGGTCGTCGCAGGGGAAAGTCTGGGCGCGGCCGACGAGGCCGGCGCCCAAGTCCGACACGCCCTGTACATCTCGGTACCGATCCTGCTCGCTCTCGTCGGGGTCGGCGCCTGGCTGCTGTCCGGCGCCGCCCTGAAACCGGTCGACCGGATGAGCGCCGACGCCCAGAACCTCGGCGAGCACGACGTGGCTGGACGGATCACCGAGCCCGCGACCCGGGACAGCCTCAACCACCTGGCCCGTACCTTCAATGCCCTGCTCGACCGGCTGCACAGTTCCCTGGACCGTCAGCGCAGCCTCATCGCCGATGCCGGACACGAACTGCGCACCCCACTCGCCGTACTGCAAACCGAACTCGAAACCGCGGTACGCCCCACCCGCACCCGCGCGGACCTGGTGGACTCCATTTCCCACGCCCGCATCGAGGTCACCCGACTCGCCACGCTGGCCGAAGACCTCTTGCTGCTGGCTCAGGCTGATGGCGGCCACCCGATCGTGCGCCATCAGCTCACCGATGTCAGCGAGCTTCTCGATGATGTGACCCGTGCCTACCGCGATCGCGCCGGCACGAAGGGGGTCACGGTGCACACCGAGCGGCCGCCGACGCTGATTGCCGAGCTGGACCCAGTCGCACTCCGCCGGATCGTAGACAACCTATTGGCCAACTCGCTGCGTCACACGCCCGCCGGCGGGGCCATCACCCTGTATGCCGCGCTCGAAACGTCGAAACCCGCATCGGGCGCTGGCCAAACCGAGCTGGTGGTGCGCATCGTCGATACCGGACCTGGGTTTCCCCCCGAGTTCCTGCCGCACGTCTTCGATCGCTTTGCCCGCGCCGATCAGGGCCGCAGCCGGTCGGCGGCCGCGGCCGGCAGCGGGCTGGGTCTGGCCATCGTCGAGACTCTGGTGCACGCTCATGGCGGCAGAGTCACGGCTACGAACGGTCCCGCGGGTGGCGCCCAGGTCGAGGTGCGCCTCCCGCTGCTGGCCGACGAGCCGATGGATCCGTCAGGCAGGCGCCCCGTTCGCTGAAGTCCGCGCCGAGCACCTGTAATTTCTACAGCCACATCCGGACACCTACCTGATGACGGTTCGCATCAATGGCGAGATCGATGGCGAGATCAATGGCGAGGGGAAACGGGTGGACGACGCCGAGCGTCGCGCGGTGATCGATGAGTGGTTCCGCGCCTACGCCGCTCGCGTTCTCGCCTACCTGCTCCACCGAACCGATCCGCAGACAGCACAGGACGTGCTTCAGGAGGTTTTCGTGACGGCATTCGGCAAAGCAGATCAGGTGCCCGATCCACCGCTCGGGTGGCTCTTCGGTACCGCCCGTAGGCTGCTGGCCAACCGCCTGCGCGGCTTCCGCCGTCACGATCAACTCATCGCGCGCCTGATGGACGATGTAGGTGAGGAGTCCGACCCCGACGCCTACGAGCTCAAGCAGGCCTTCGCCCAGACGTTGGCAACGCTGCCGGCGGCTGACCGTGAGGTGCTCACGCTCACCGGCTGGTACGACCTGACGCCGATGCAGGCCGCGGAGGCGCTCGGCTGCACCGCATCGGCGTACGGGGTCCGGCTGCATCGGGCTCGCAAGCGACTGGCGGATGCCCTCGAGGCGGCCGGTTACCGCGGCGCGACGCCGGCCGGACAATTCGCGGAGGCACTACGTGGTTGAGAACATGAGCCGTTGGTTGCGCTCAGTGCGGCCGAGCACGGCTTCGGACGAGGATTGGATTGCCACGCCCGCGGCCGCCGAGCAGCTCGCCGCGGTGCACCGGAGGATCGGCCCAGCGAGCACCGCGAAGGAACAACGCAGGTCTGCCGCCCCTGGCTGGGTCCGAGGACGAGTCGTACGCAAACCGCGGGTATGGCTGGCGGCCAGTGGGTTGGCGTGTGCCGTCACCATTGCGGCGTTGATATCTAGTGGTGGCACGGCTACCCCACCGCACGGCGGAATCACGGAAACTCCGCACCTTCCCGCGATCCGGCCGGCCGCGCTGTTGCTGAGTAACTATTCCTCGTGTGCGGATGTGCTAGCGGGATTGCGTACCCACGCGGCCGCGAGCGTCGGGTCGTACGGGTGGTGGCCAGATAAGCGGACAGACATCAGATTCGGTATAGCCCCCCTAGCTGGTAGGCAGCAGCTCAGTGCCGGGCCTGCCGCCACCAGTGCTGCTGCTGGCGACACATCGACGACCAACGTTCAGGAGTCCGGGGTCGACGAACCCGACCTCGTCAAGACCGATGGTGGCCGGCTGATCACGATCACCGACGGCGTGCTCCGAATGGTCGACACCGCTAGTCGGGCGATCACCGGTTCACTCGATCTCACGATGTACCAGGGATGGCAGAACGCGCAGCTGCTCGTCGGCGGCGACCATGCGCTGGTGACCCTTGGTGGTAGCAACAACGGTTACAACTACGGGTCTTTCTCGAACGGACCGGCTGCGGCCTCGGGCCCACGGTCGACCTACCTGTTCCTGGATCTTGCCGGCGGGCCGAAGATCACGGGGTCGCTCCGGGCAGCCGGGTCCTACTTGGACGCCCGGCTGATCGGTTCGACGGTTCGGCTGGTGATGAGCAGCGCACCGAGCATCAACTTGCCGCTGGGCGCCGGAAGCAATGCCACGCGCTCGGCGGCCAATCAAGCTGTCATCCGGCAGGCGCCGCTGTCGGCCTGGTTGCCGCAGTATTCGATCACCAGCGGCCAGAACACGACGGACTACACGGTGCCGTGCGATCAGGTCAGCCATCCGGCGGCGTACACGGCTGCATCGATGTTGACGATCTACACGCTGGATCTCAACCACCTCGGTGTGAGCCCCAAACCGGTGAGCGTCGCTGCCGACGGCGACACCGTCTATGCGACCAGCACGAGCCTGTACATCGCCAGCAATCCGAACTGGTGTTGTGCTACCGCGGCGAAGGCCCAGCAGACCGAGATCCACCGCTTCGATATCACCGGATCAGGGCAGCCTACCTATCTCGGCTCCGGCGGAATCCCCGGCCGGCTGCTGAGCCGGTACTCGTTGTCGGACTACGCCGGGTCGCTGCGGATTGCCACGACGGCGGGTGCCGGCGGCTCGGCGACCCAGTCCAGCAGCCTGTACATCCTCGATGCGAACACGCTCAAGGTCACCGGGCGGGTCGGCGGCCTCGGTAAGGACGAGCAGATCTATGCGGTGCGCTTCATCGGACCGGTGGCCTACGTAGTCACGTTCCGGCGGACCGATCCGCTGTATGTGGTCGATCTGCACGACCCGGCGGCTCCGATGTTGGTCGGCACCTTGCAGCTGACCGGCTACTCGGACTACTTGCACGACGCCGGCAGCGGTCGCCTGATCGGGATCGGCCAACAAGCGTCGAAAACCGGAAGGGTGTCCGGCTTACAGGTGTCACTGTTCGATGTGAGCAAGCCGGCGCAGCCGCTGCGGACCGCCCAGGTGGTTCGTTCGGACGCCCCCGGCGGGCCGAGTCTTGATCCGCATGCCTTCCTCTACTGGCCACCCACCGGGCTGATAGTCACCCCGGTCCAGTCGTGGCGACCGGGTCAATCCGGCAAGGTGCTGGTGCTAAAAGTGTCCGGCACGAAGCTCAACACTGTCGGGTTGCTGGCCAACCCACTCGCGGCACACTCGATCGACGATGGGCTGGGTATCCAGCGCAGCCTGATCGTCAACGCAACGCTATGGACCGTCTCAGGAAGCGGTGTTCAGGTCAGTGACCCTGCGACGCTGTCCCGCCAGGCTTGGATCCCGTTCGACTAGCTCCCACAACGACAGGTGCCACCACCGTCGCAGACGGTTACCGGCGCACTGTGATCAGGTCGAAGGCCTCGCTGAACTCCGGGGTCGGTGGCGGTCCGTCCATGCTGATTCCTCGCTCTGCCATGACCTTGCCCATGGCCGGCATCAGGCGGTCGTCCCGGAACCTGTCGTAATGCGCGGTGCTTTCCCAAACATCCACTACGTGCACGCCCTCACTGGTCACGGTGAAGGTGTGCAGGATCAATCCATCCGGTGGGTTCTCCTTGGCCCCCATCTCAGCGCTCACCGCCTCGACGTCTTCTCGTCCCACGGGCAAATCCTGGGTGAGCAGCACAGCCATCATGGCCTCCCTTCATCGGCGGCACCCTGTTGATGCCGCTCAGTGTGATCCCACGGCACCGCCATCACAATGGCCCTGTCGGTCAAGGGCCCGGTTGGTGATGACGAGTTGGTCCTGCGTCCGGGAACGTAACTCGTCCAGCTGGGCCGGCGCCAGACGGTCGCAGGCCCAGTCCCAGTGCAGCGATATCCAGTCCCCGATATCGGGGCGAGCAAGCGGCGACCGTCCGTCCAACGCCCACCGGACGGTTTCCTGGTGATCGGGGCCCCAACCCAGCTGATGTCCGTCCCAGCTGAGCGGGGCACACATCACCTCGAGGCGATCGCCGTGGACGGCAGCCACTTGGGCCCAGCGGATGCGGCACCGGTCCAGCACCATCAGCGGTGTGTCGCCCCGACCCAGCAGCAGCACCCAGGGGTACACGGTGAAGACCTGGAACCCGTGATGTGGCGTGCTCGCCGGCGATCCCGACGACGTCAGGGCGGCCCAGTGCGCACCAGCCTCGCCGGCGAAGCGGGTTCTGGCTGTTGCCGCGAAGCTCACCGGATCCACCTCGTCGAGCAGGGAATTGCCGATCCAGTAGGCCTCTACCACGCGGGGATCCAGCGGGTCCTCGATACCGGCATGCGCGGCGATCAATTCCAGATACACCCACGCGCCGTCGAAGGCTCGCGCGCGCGAGCGGAAGTCCTCCTTCGACGGAGATCGAAGTTGCGCCGCGACGTCGAGCAGGCCGGCTGAGTCATCCGGACCGCAATAGCCCAGTTCGTTCGGGGGATAGGCGTAGCGCGCAAACAGCACCTCACCAGGCCGAGTCGATTGCGAGGTTTGCGTCATCGGCATCAGCAGATTCTCGGCAACTGCTCACCGATCGGCAGGTCGACCACCCGGTTTCCCCCGAGCCCGGTCCTGGCGACCACCATGCGCGGGTGCTCGGCCACGCAGCGGCCGATGATCGCAGCCTCCTTGCCCAGTTCGGAATTCTGCATGGCGGCCAGCAGCCGTTCGCTGTCTTGAGCCGGGACGATGGCAATCAGCTTTCCCTCGTTGGCCACGTACAACGGGTCGAGGCCGAGCAGGCTGCAGGCATTGGCCACGGCCTCCGGGATCGGCAGATCGCGCTCGACGAGGCTGACACCTACCCCGGCGATCCGCGCTATCTCGTTCAACGAGGCGGCCACCCCACCGCGGGTCGGGTCGCGAAGCACGTGGATATCCGCGCCGGTGGCAATCATGTCCGCAACCAGGCCGTTGAGGGCGGCACAATCGCTGGCGATCGTGGTACCGAACTGCAAGCCCTCCCGGCAACTCATGATCGCCACGCCGTGCACGCCGATTGCCCCGCTGACAATGACGACATCGCCGACCGCCGCCCGCGCGGGCCTGATGTCCACGCCGTCGTCGAGTACGCCGATACCCGCGGTGTTGACGTAGACACCGTCGCCATGGCCGGCATCGACGACCTTGGTGTCTCCGGTGACGAGTTGTACCCCCGCTGCGGTTGCGGCCACCCCCATGGCTTGGGCGATTCGTCCGATGTCGGCGAGCGGGGTGCCCTCCTCGAGGATGAACGAGGTAGACAGGTACAACGGCCGGGCACCCGACATGGCCAGGTCATTGACGGTCCCGTTGACAGCCAGGTCACCGATGGATCCCCCGGGGAAGAACAGCGGCCGCACGACGAAGGAATCCGTCGAGAAGGCCAGCCGCCCGCCCGGCCGCGCGAGCACCGCCGAATCACCCATCTCGGCACGAGCCGCCGGTCCGAATCCGGGCAGGAACAGGTGCTCGATGAGCTCGCCTGACATTGCCCCGCCGCCGCCATGACCCATCACGATCGTCGGGGAATCCCGCAGCGGCACCGGACAGGTCCAGGTGCTCATGTCGATGCTGGTGGCTGATTCCAGGTCGGTCTCAGACATGACTGACCGCGGTCAGTTCCAGGCGCCGGTAGAGGTAATACGCCGCGCACGCGCCTTCGGAGGACACCATCGTCGCACCGAGTGGATTGCGGGGCGTGCATTCCTTGCCGAAGGCTGCGCATTCGTGTGGCTTGATCAAGCCCTGCAGTACCTCGCCCGAGCGGCACAGCGAGGATTCATCGGTGTGCATACCTGCTACGTTGAACCGGGCCTCGGCGTCGAAGTCGCGGTAGGCCTCCGACAGCCGCCACCCGCTCCGCGGGATCATGCCGATGCCCCGCCAGGTCCGGTCGGTCACCTCGAACACATCGCGCAGCATGGCTCGCGCCGGCTCGTTGCCCTGGTCGGTAACCGCCCGCGGATAAGCGTTTTCGACCACATGGCTGCCGGCTTCGAGTTGCATCACGGTCCGGCGTATCCCGGCCAGGATGTCCAGTGGCTCGAAGCCGGTCACCACGATGGGTACCCGATACTTCTCAGCCAGCATCGGGTACTCGGCGGTTCCCATCACGCTGCACACGTGTCCGGCGGCGAGGAACCCCTGAACGCGGCACTCCGGAGACTCCATGATCGCTGCGATCGCCGGTGGGACCAGCACGTGCGACACCAGCAGCGAGAAGTTCCCGATGCCGAGCCGCTTGGCCTGATACACGGTCATGGCGTTGGCCGGCGCGGTCGTCTCGAACCCGATGCCGAAGAACACCACTTGTTTGTCGGGGTTCTCCCGGGCCAGCGTGAGCGCGTCGAGCGGAGAGTAGACGACGCGCACGTCGCCGCCGGCGCTCTTGATCCTGAAGAGATCCTGACTGCTGCCAGGCACCCGGAGCATGTCGCCGAAGGAGCAGAAGATCACTCCGGGCATGGCGGCGATCGCCAACGCCTTGTCGATTATTTCCAGGGGCGTAACGCATACCGGGCACCCCGGCCCGTGGATCATCTCCACCTCGTCGGGCAGCAGTTGATCGATGCCGTGCCGGATGATGGTGTGGGTCTGCCCCCCGCAGACCTCCATGATCGCCCAGCGACGAGTGGCGATCTCATGAATGCTGTCCAGCAGCCGCTTGGCCAGCTCCGGGTTGCTGAATTCGTCCAAGTATTTCATCGCATTACTCCTTCGACGGCGCCTGCTTGTTTCGCGGCCCGGGTGAACCCGTCACCGAACTCCTCCTCGAGGATTCCGAGGTTGGCGAAATTGGCCAGCGTCTCGAGCGCTGATGCCTCGTCCAGCCGCTGTATGGCGAAGCCGACGTGCACGATGACGTAGTCACCCAATGCCGCGTCGGGTATGTATTGCAGGCACACTTCCTTCAGTACGCCGCCGAAATCGACCTCGGCCATCAGCGCCAGGTCTTTCTCATATCGCCGCAGGATCCTTCCGGGCACAGCTAGACACATGGCGTGCCTCCTCTGGTTTCTGATGATCGGGCCGCGGCGACGGCGAGTTGGCCGAGTGCGATCCCGCCGTCGTTGGGTGGAACTATCCGGTGCCTGAGCACGCTGAAGCCCGCTTGGCGCAAGGCGGTGCAGGCCCCGACGAGCAATGTTGCGTTCTGGAAGACGCCGCCGCTCATTGCCACGGTGTGCAGGCTCAGTTCCTCCCGGGCCCGCACGGCCAGTTCGACGATGAGGGAGATCGTCGCGGCGTGGAATCGCCCGGCGACGGTCTCGGCGGGCACCCCGGCCAGCACATCGTCGGCGGCGGCCCGGATGACCGCGCCGCTGTCGATGACCCCGTTGCCGTCGACGGGGTACCGGTAGGTCCCGTGGTTCGTGCCGTAGCGACTGCGGCCTTCCAGCTCGATGGCTGCCTGCGCCTCGTAGTCGGCCACCTGCCGGATGCCGGCCAACGAACTGACGGCATCGAACAAACGGCCCATGCTGGAAGTCGGGACGCATCCGAAGCCGGTGCTCAGTTGCTGCGCCAGGACGAGCCGTTCCTCCTCGGGGCAGGCGAGGACACAGGGCAGCGCGGTGGACCACGGCACACCCGCAGCGTGCAGATGGGCCAGCGCCATCCGGTAGGGACGGCGTACCGCTGCGTCGCCACCGGCCAGCGGCACATAGCCGAGGTGAGCAAAGCGATCGAAGCGGGCGTAGTCGGCGATCAGCAACTCGCCACCCCAGATCGCGCCGTCGGTGCCGTACCCGGTTCCGTCGAAGGCGAAACCGATGACCGGCGTGCGGCCGTCCCAGCCGTTTTCGGCCATCACCGACGCGATGTGAGCATGGTGGTGCTGAACCGTCTCTAGGCGACGCTCGCCACGGATCTCCTGGGCGTACCGGGACGAGTGGTAAGCCGGATGGGCATCGGCGGCAAGCTCGGTCGGCTGGACGCCGGCCAATTCCTGCAGACGTGGCACAGTGCGGCTGAATGCCTCCAGGGTGCGGAGGTCGTCCATATCGCCGATGTGTTGGGACAGCCATGCGTAGCGGTCTTTGCCGACGCAGCAGGCGTTTTTGAGGTCCGCCCCCACCGCCAGGATGGCAGCGGACTCGAACGGCAGTGCGACCGGCAGCGGGGCGTAGCCGCGCGAGCGCCTGATCGGCAATTCGGCACCGTCGACGATGCGGCTCACCGAGTCGTCCACCGGGACGTGGATCGCCCGATCGTGTCGCAGGAATCCGTCGGCCAGCGGGGCCAACCTGACGAGGGCGTCGTCGTCTTCGAAGACGATCGGCTCGCCGGAGACGTTGCCCGAGGTCATCACCAACGCACGTGGGCCCGTCTCGTCATCACCCAGGCCGAAAAGCAGCGTGTGCAGTGGGGTGTAGGGCAACATCATTCCGAGGTCCGGGTTTCCGGGCGCGACCGAGGCCGCCACCGCGTCCTGCTCGCCGCGGCGCACCAGCACGATCGGACGGCGGGTGCTGGCGATGAGCGCGATCTCCGCCTCATCGGCCCGGGTCAGTGCACGCACGGTCTCGACATCACGCGCCATGACGGCGAATGGCTTGTCGCCCCGGGCCTTTCGCTCGCGGAGGGTAGACACTGCTCGCTCGTTGCCGGCATCGCAGGCCAGGTGGTAGCCGCCGATTCCCTTCACGGCAAGGATCAATCCAGCTGCCAGCCCACGACGGGCCAGGCCCAGTGCGACCTCGCCCACCGCGCTGGATCGCCCGGCCACTACCAGCTCCAGCCCCGGGCCGCAGTCCGGGCAGGCGATCGGCTGTGCGTGGAACCTGCGGTCGGCAGGGTCGCGGTACTCCGCCGTGCAGGCGGCGCACATGGCAAAGCACGCCATGGTCGTGGCAGGGCGGTCGTAAGGTAAGCCGGTGATGATGGTGAACCGCGGTCCACAGTTCGTGCAGGTTATGAACGGGTGCCGATAACGACGATCCGACGGATCGCTCAGCTCCCGAAGGCAGTCCTCGCAGGTGGCAATGTCCGGCGGGGTGAGCGTACGACCCGAGTGCAGGAGCTCGGAATCACCGATGACGAAGTCACTACCGCCTCGCGGAGCCAGCTCCTCGGTCTCGATCCGGTCGATGATCGCCAGCGGGGGAGGGTTGCCGCTGAGCCGGCGCGCGAACTGCTCAATGTCGGTGCCGGCACCCTCGACCTCGATGACGACCCCCGCGCTGTCGTTGTGCACCGATCCGCTCAGGCTCAGTTCGACCGCACGGGCATATACGAAGGGCCGGAAGCCCACACCCTGCACTACGCCACGCACCAGGAATCGCCGCCGAACCCGCGCGGCGGACAGGCGTGACACGGTCGCGGTCATGGCGCCTCCGGGACCTCGATCGGCCGTCCCATCAGCTCCAGGCCGGACATCGCCCGTTGGGCCTCAGCCTCGTCGATGATCGACACCGCGAAGCCGAGATGGAGCAACACCCAGTCTCCGGCGAGCAGGGGCTCCTCGAGCATGCCCGCGTTCACCTTGCGCACCGCGCCCTGCACATCCACCAGTACCAGCTGACCCTCGTACCCTTCGACGAGTTCAACTACGCGGCCGGGAATGCCGAGGCACATGTCAGGTCACCGCCGACGGAGCGGTCCGGAACTCGCCAGACTCGGTGTGACGAGACTCGATCTGACCGGGCTCGGTGTGACCAGACTCGGTCTGACGAGACTCGGTCTGACGAGACTCGATGTGACCGGGCTCGGTGTGACCAGTCAAACGCGCCACACATTCGACGATGGCCCGGCACGACTCGCCGATGGCTCCAGCCACGGCGGGCGTGAGCCCGATACTTTCGCCGACGTCGGCAGCCTCGCACCCGATGAGAACGGCCGGCGGCAGCGTCCCGCCGAGAGCTTGCACGCCGGCGAGCATGGCGGCCGGGTCCATGCCATGTGCGTCGAACCCGGCGCCATCGAGCTTGGGGCCGGAGGCTGGTATCTCGATAAGGTGCAGGGTGCCCGGCGCACCGCGAGACGGGATCGCGTCGACCAGCACCAGCGCGTCCCACCCGTCGAGCAGGTCGAAGGCCAGGTGCATACCCCGGATGCCGTAGTCGACGGCGCGAACGATGTCGGGCCGGCCCGGGTCCGCGGCAAATTGCCGCACCACCTCTGGACCGAACCCATCGTCTCCGAAGAAGATGTTTCCGATCCCCGCCACCAGCACCCGAGGCCGGGCACCAGCCGAATCAGCGGCGCTGGGCACCGCTGTCGCTGAAAATGTCGCTGAAAATGTCACTGAAAATGTCACTGAAAACCTTCGGCACGCGGAACGCCGGCTTGATGGGCTGGACCGGTGCTGCCTTCGTCCGGCTTCGCTTCCTGCTGCTCCGCGGCGGGTTGCTCGTCCGCCGGTGACGCCACAGCACCACGTGGGGACTGGTCAGGATCGGGCTGCCGCAGGCCAGGCTTGGCCTCGGTCGGACGGCTGGCCCCTCCGACACCTACCCCGTCCTTCTCCCCCTGATCGGCCGGCGCGACGTCGGCCGATTCCTTGCGGCCTTCGTACGGCGGCACGGCAGGGTTTCCGCCCGGTGTGTCGTCGGGCGGTCCGTCATGGGTTCTCGCGGGCTCCATGTCGCTCATCGCGTTCTCCTACCTGGTTGTCCTGTCGCATTGTTGCCTTGCGCCGCATCAGCCACCCTGATCGCCGGACGGCATCGCGGGGGAGTCGTCGTCGATCGGTTCTTGCGGGTCGACCGTGGTGGACTCGCTGGCGCCGGACTTTCCTACCGATCGATCGACCGGGCCGCCGGCTGGTTCGTCGGATCCGGTGTCCCGTGAGCCCGGCGCGCCACGCTCGCTCTGCGGCTCCTCGCTGAGTTGCTTACCTGGTTCCTGCTCCATGGCCCCTCCTCTGGGCATTCTTCGGCACGCCGACCTGATGAGGCGTCGGCGTCACATCTCCCGCATCCGCAGATATCGCTTCACGTCGGGCAATGAACGCAAGCCCATGACCAGCGCGCCGACCACCAGGGCCGACATTCCCAAGGTCGTGATCCTGCCGATAGTTCGCATGGCTAACCCTTCTGTGATTCGTGCTCGTGTGGTTGCGGCTGTGTTGGCTGTGATGACGCCGCGGCTAGCGGCTCGAGTTCGTCCGGAGCGAAGTACAGGTAGCGTCCGTACCATTCGTGCAAATCCGCCGCCGGGTCGTCGGTCAGGACGACGGCGACGTGATCGTTGCCATCGACGTCGGCGTAGACTGCGGCGACCGTGGCGTCCTGCCCCGCGAAGAAGAGGTCTTGTGCGTCGGCCCGCCGGTTCGGCTGCAGTCGTACTCGGCTCCCTCTGGACAGTGCCACACCGGACACGAACACCCTGTCGGTTTCAGGCGAAACGCTCGCATCGACAGCCGGGTCCCACCACGGCGCTCCGTCGGTGTCTGCCCACGTCGGGACCTCGAAGGGGTCGGTCTGACCGGGGTCCGAGCCGCCCCGGGATGCCGTCGGCCGGTCCAGATGGGGATTGCGTAGCACGCCGTGCAGG
Source organism: Pseudonocardiales bacterium (assembly GCA_030840295.1). Lineage (GTDB taxonomy): Bacteria > Actinomycetota > Actinomycetes > Mycobacteriales > Jatrophihabitantaceae > Jatrophihabitans_A. The sequence continues at coordinate 19,238 of JAVEET010000159.1, read as the reverse complement.
CATTGCATCGCATCCGGTGACATCGACTCGCAACGGTCGATGATCGATGCGGCGTGCGGATCCGTCGCCCGCGCCTCGGCCTTCTCGGCTTCGGTCATCGTCATGATCCGCAAGGTCAGGATCTCGTCGATCTCGGTCGAGTCGAACAGGGCGCCGGCGCTCTCCGCCGCCACCGCAGGGTGGTCGTACAAGATGATCGGCGACACCAACAGCACATCGTCCCGATCCGAGGCGAGTACCGGCCAGCATCGGTTGTGCTCGCAGGACCTGGCCTCGGCAGCTACCTGATCGGGTGGGTCGAGCAGCGACACGAAGCGGCCGGCGTCGGTGGACAGCAGCAGGTGCGCACCGAGGAACGAGCCGGCCAATGCCTCGGCCCGTCCGGCTATCGGCCCTTCAAGCGTATTGGTCACCGCCAGGTGGAGTCGGTAGAGCGGTTGCATGCCGGCGTCCGGCAGCGTGGCCGATGGGAGCTCGGCGAGGCTGAGAGACACCGAGGCCCGCAGCGGCTGGCGGCGTCGAACGACGCGTCCCACCTCGGCACCGGCCAGGTCGTGCAAGCTCTCGATATCGGTGCCCTCGCAGACACTTACCGCCTCCACCACCGGTCGCTCGAACTCGCCCACCCCGAATGGCCCCAGCACCAGTTCGTGAGGCACGGCTTCATCCCAGCTCATCCACCGCTGGGCGCCCACCTCCAACTGGGACACCTGCTCGAAGCACGCTGGTTCAGCGCCGCCCGACGTGCCGTTGCGCCGGGCCTCGACATTGCGGCTCTGCAACTGCAGGAACCTCAGGCGGACGGACAATCGTCCATCCAGCGGGGCGATCAGCAGGCATTGCGCGCTCATCTCCGCCGGTTCGCCTGTGTTTCGCGCCGCCCCCGGCGGCCCCAGGATGCCGAACTGCCAACGAAGCTGATTCTTCTCAGCGCTCGCGCGGTACGGGTACAGCAGGTAACCCTCGTACAACACGGCGTCTGCCACGAGTCGGGCTGCTTCCAGGGACTGCTCCAAGGCCTCCTCCGGCGCCGGCCTCTGATTTCGGGAGGCGGTCACGGGAGGATCTCCGCTGCCGCGCGATCGAGCAGCAGCTCGACCGTGTCGTCCCAACCGATCATCGCGTGGTTCGTTCGGAACCGGTGTAGAGCATCAAACTGGTCGCGCCCCAGCCGAATCCAGGCGCTGTTGGGGAAGTGATCGTCCATCGTCCGACGCCACACCGCGACCGGCATCCGGTAGCCTGCCTCGCTGTCCCAGGGGACCTGCTGGACGGCGAATCCGGTCTCGCCACGTGTGAAGACCGTACCGCTGAACAGCAGCACCAGGGGCACCTCGCCATCCTGTAATGCGTGCAGGTACTTGCTTGCCGAAACCTCGAAGTCATAGGTGCACGGCAGCGGCACATCGACCTCGGTACTACCGGTGAAGCCTTGCACCAGCGTCACACAATGCGTCCACAGGAAGGGACGTACCGTCTCCGACCATCGCGCGCGACCGCCGAACAGGTCGAGCAGAACGTCCGCCTCGTCGTCGCTGTAGGCGCGGCGTTGCGGCTCGATGCGGACTTGAACCCGCAAGGCCAGCGCATGCACGACAGCACCGGTGCCTTCGTCAACCCGCAGCCGCGCCGTCAGCAGCGGCGCAGCAGCGAACGGTTCGGGTTGCAGGTCGAGCACGGTGAACTGCAGGTCCGTCATGACGGCACCGGAGCGGTTTCGTCTTCGGCAGCCGGGCCTGAGCCCCGGGCGGGCCTACTGCGGGTGGCGAGCAGCTGGAAGTACCCCTCCAACTGGGCGCGGGCCTGCTGCCCACCGTCGAACCCCCGCCACACCTTGCGCAGCCGCCCGACCAGTTCGTAGCAGCTGTCGATGGGCACCAAGTAGCATTCGACGCCGGCGCGGCGGTGATCCGGTGCGCGCAGGAGGATCGCCTCCACGTCAGAGACCACGCTGGCGAGGTCTGGATGGGCCGCCACCACCGTGTCCCAAGCGCCCAGCGGCAGCTCGGACTCGGTCGCGCCGGCCGGACCGGGATAGAACGCGACCATCCGACCCAAGGCGGAGTTGCGGAAGAAGAAGGCCAAGCCGACCGGTATCTGAAGCTCGTCCCACACTGCCGGTGACAGCCGGAGCGAGGGGAAGCTCAGATATCGGTCCGGCACCGCGCGGTACCTGAGGTCGGCAGAATCGTAGGCGAACAACAGGGCGCACGGCCTGCAGGTGCACAGCAGGCTACGACTGGCGAGATTGACCACATGCGAATGAGTTTCGCCAATCGAGGCAGCACACATCTCACAGCGTTCGCCCTCGACGGATTGCCGCTTGCTCGCTCTGATCCGCCGCAAGACCGACAGCGCCGCGCTGTCCTGACTCATCGCTGCGTTCACGCCCCTACAGCCGCGGGCGTCGCAACCTGCACCGCGCCGTCCCGGATCAACAAGGGCAACGGCTCCAGCATCTGAGGCGGCTTGGAGCTATCCGTCCCGTCCGAACCATCTAGCCCGACACCGCCCCGCCGCACATCGAAATGCAGTCCGCATCCCGGACATTTGAGCACCGCGGCACCGATCGGGCCACCGGCGAGCCGGTGCAGGGCGGCGCCGGCCAATCCTGCCGCGCACGACGGACAGCGGTCGCGGAACGCGAAGAGATCAGATCCGATACGGCAAACCGCGACGGCCACGCCCACGACGTCGCGTCCTTCGGCCCGACCCTCCATCAGTTCGTCCGCGCGATCAAGGATTTGCCAGGTCGCGCTCGGTGTCGCGGGCTCCGCGGATGTTCGCACCCGCAGGCTCGCGATCGGGATGACGCCGCTCGCCGAGGCCGAAGCGCTGGCGAGCACTTCGATATCGGTGACCTCAGGCGCCGCGTCGCGCACCGCGCCTTCAACTGCCAGTTCCAGAGTTGCCGCGGACGACGAACAGCCGTCACAGCTTCCGGTCAGGCGGAGCCGGACCACCCCACTCTCGGTGATGCCGACGAGTTCGACATCACCACCGTGTGATCCGAGGTAGGGCCGCACCGAATCCAGCGCACGCGCCACCCGCGTCGAGAGATCGCGGGGATGCAGGCCATGCACGAGTAAGAGGCCGGAGACGAGCGGATCGTCAGCCAGCGCTCCGACCGCTACGTCATCCAGCCGACCCGCTTCGTGCAGCACGTCCAGCAGCCGTTCCAGGCCCGCGCCGTAGAGATCCACCACCACACGGACGAGTTCCTCGGCCCGCTCGGCAGCCAGCGGTCCGGCGGCTTCACTGGCCGTGAGCAAGGCCTCGATGCGGTCGCTACTGACCTGCAATTGCGTGGCGGCGCTGACTTCGGGACCAGGTCGTTCGGGTTGGCTCATCCGCTTTCCTTCTTCGCGACGACGGTGGTCCGGATAACGACGCGCTAATCGGCTCCCACCGCGCCGGTCGGGGTATGCACCCTCTCGAGGGTCTTGCCCTCGCCGAGGTACATGTGCACGCCGCAGGGCAGGCACGGATCAAAGCTGCGGACGGTGCGCATGATGTCGATTCCCTTGAAGTGCTCCCGATCGTTCTCCTCGAAGATGGGCTGGCCCTGCACGGCGTCCTCGTAGGGGCCCGGTGTCCCATAGCTGTCGCGGGGGCTGGCGTTCCACGGCGTCGGTGGATAGGGGTGGTAGTTGGCGATCTTCCCGTCGCGGATCACCATGTGGTGCGACAGGACACCTCGCACGGCCTCGGTGAAGCCGCAGCCGATTCCCTCGTCCGGCACCTCGAACGACTCCCACGTCTTGGTGTGCCCGGCCCTGATCTCAACCAGCGCCTTCTCGGCAAAATGGAGGGCACAGGCTGCGGCATAGGCCTGGAAATAAGTGCGCGCACGGTTGCGCTCGATGGTGTTGCTCCACTGCGGGATCTTCCACTCGAACGTGACCGGGGGCTTGAGGATCGTCTTCGGCAGGTTGATCTGGACGCTCGAACCCGTCGACTTGACGTAGCCGATGTCGACGAGACCGGCAAGAGCCGTCGACCACAACCGGGCGAGGGGGCCACCGCCGGTGTCCAGTGCGAGGTAGTCCTTGCCGTCATACCACCGCGGCGACATTACCCAGCTGTACTTGTCATCGAGGTCCCGCTTCCGGGGGCGCGGGTTCGTGTGTTGATTCCACGGGTGCCTACGGTCGACCGGATTGCCGAGGGGATCGTTTTTGACGAACATCTCCTGGCCTTCCCAGTCCTCGTAGTAGGAACTGCCGAGCAGGATGCGGATGCCCAGATTGATATCCACCAGGTTCGTGGTGACCAGCTTGCCGTCCACCACCACGCCTGGCGTGACGAACATCTTCCGGCCCCACTGCGTCATGTCCTTGTAGTCGAAGTTGCAGTACTCAGGGTCCTGGAACGAGCCCCAGCACCCCAACAGGGTCCGGCGCAGTCCGACCTGCTCATAACCGGGAAGAGCCTGGTAGAAGAAGTCGAAGAGGTCGTCGTGCATCGGGACGACTTTCTTCATGAACTCGACGTAGCGCATCAGCCGGGTTATGTAGTCGGTCATCAACTGAATGGTCGCGACGGTGCCGACCCCGCCCGGATAGAGGGTGGATGGGTGGACATGGCGTCCTTCCATCAGGCAGAACATTTCCCGCGTCGAGCGGCTGACCTGCAGCGCCTCTCGGTAGAACTCGCCCGTGAACGGGTTGAGCGATCGCATGATGTCGCCGATGGTCTTGTACCCGTGATCCCCGGCGTGCGGCGCCTCGGCATGGTTGGCCTGTTCCAGCACGCCGGGGTTGGTCTCGGAGACCATCCGCTCGCAGTAGTCCACGCCGACCAGGTTCTCCTGGAAGATGTTGTGGTCGAACATGTACTCGGCGGCTTCGCCCAGGTTGACGATCCATTCGCCGAGGTGCGGTGGCTTTACCCCGTAGGCCATGTTCTGGGCGTAACAGGAGCAGGTCGCGTGGTTGTCCCCGCAGATCCCGCAGATTCGACTGGTGATGAAGTGCGCGTCGCGAGGGTCCTTGCCCTTCATGAAAATGGAGTAGCCGCGGAAGATCGACGAGGTGCTGTGGCACTCGGCCACCACTCGTTGCTTGAAGTCGATCTTGGTGTAGATGCCCAGGCTCCCGACGATGCGAGTGATCGGATCCCACGACATCTCGACAAGATCGCTACCGTTGCCCGCGCTCCCGCTGTGCTGTGGCGACGCCTTCGTTGAGGTCATGCCCGGGTCCTCTCGCACTGATAGATCATGTAGATCCTGCTGAAAGTCCGCGCCGGCTGACACGGGCAACGGTCTTATGCGACACGTGAGGGGGCATGAGCGGAGGACTACCAGGTACGTCGGGCACCGGTGGTAAGCGTGTCGCCGCGATGCCGCCACTTGGGCTCTTTGTCGACCGTTCTGGTAGTCACGCTGCGCAGTTTGCGGATGGCCGTCCCGTAGGCACCGACCGCCGTGGTCGAGATCTTGCCACCCGGCGGCTCGTCCATGAACGGCATGAACTTGTCCGGGAAGCCCGGCATCGTGCAGCCGATGCAGATGCCGCCGACATTGGGGCAGCCGCCCATTCCGTTCATCCAGCCTCGTTTGGGGACGTTGCACTTGACAACCGGACCCCAGCAGCCGAGCTTGACGATGCACTTCGGTGAGCCGTACTCGGTCGCGAAATCGCCCTGCTCGTAGTACCCGGCACGATCGCAACCTTCGTGCACCGTCTTGCCGAACAGCCAGGTGGGCCGAAGGGCTTCATCCAGCGGAATCATCGGTGCCTGACCGGTGGCTTGGTACAACAGGTAGGTCAGCGTCTCCGACAGGTTGTCCGGTTGGATCGGGCAGCCGGGCACACAGACGATCGGTAGGCCGGCCTTGGACTTCCAGTCCCAGCCAAGGTAGTCGGGCACCCCCATCGCCCCCGTTGGGTTTCCTGCCATCGCGTGGATTCCCCCGTACGTGGCACAGGTTCCGGCTGCGACGATGGCGAGGGCCTTGGGCGCCAGCCGGTCCAGCCACTCGCTGGTCGTGACCGGTTGACCGGTGGCTGGGTCATTGCCGAACCCGCACCAGTAACCCTCGTCCTTCAGTGATTCGTTGGGGATCGATCCCTCGACGACGAGCACGAAGGGGTCGAGTTCGCCCCGGTCGGCCTTGAAGAACCATTCCAGGAAGTCGTCCGCGCCCCCGTTGGGCCCGCACTCGAAGTCGATGAGCGGCCAGTGGACGGCGATCTTGGGTAGGCCGGGCAAGGCGCCGAGCGCGATCTCCTCGATACTGGGTTGGGTCGCCGCGGTGAGGGCTACCGAGTCGCCATCACAACTGAGCCCGGCATTTATCCACAGGACGTGGATGAGGGTGTCTTCGGCCTTGATCGCTTCGGCTGTCGGCATCGGCGCCATCCCCAACGAAAAGGACCTGCGATTGGAGGCCCTATCACGTCGTCGGAGCCAGTGGTTTGCGGCGTACACGACGCATTGATCTTGCTACGCCGCTCTCCGCGGCCTGTCAAGGCGGGGCAGCTGTCAACCTGGTTACAAGCAGTTCGAGCCGGCCATACCAGGCGATCATTCCGTCACCGTGGGTAGCCGACAGAGTAAGCAGCTGCGCGGCCGGATTCACCTGTCGGACGTTCTTCTCGAACTCGGAGACTTCGACATCGAGGTACGGAAGCAGATCGGACTTGTTGATCAGGACAAGGTCCGCGACGGCGAACATCTGGGGATACTTCAGTGGCTTGTCGGCTCCCTCGGTCACCGACGTGACCACAACCCGGTAGGTCTCGCCCAGATCGAAGAGCGCCGGACAGACCAGGTTGCCGACGTTTTCCACGACCACCAGCGAGCCGGGCGACGGTGCGAGTTCGGCCAAGCCTCGGGCCATCATGTCGGCGTCGAGATGGCAGCCGGCGCCGGTGTTGATCTGCACGACCCGGCACCCGGTTGCCCGGATGCGTTCACCGTCGAGCAGTGTTTCCTGATCGCCCTCGATGACCGACAATCCGAAGCGAGGGCCGACCTCGGCGATGGTGCGCTCCAGGAGCGTGGTCTTTCCCGATCCGGGGGCGCTCATGAGATTGACGACCGCGACCTGCCGCTCGGCGAGCCAGGCCCGATTGCGGTCGGCCTGCTGATCGTTCTTGGCCAGGATGCGCTGCGCCAGCGGCACCGTGCGGCCGGACGGTTGCGAATGAACGGATCCGTTCGGGTGTGGGTGTGGGTGTGGGTGTTCATGTTCGCGAGCAGGTTCCCCGTGATGTCCGTGTCCGTGTTCGTGCGAGTGCGGGTGCGGGTGGTCCTCGAGGTGCTCAGGTTGGCGGTATTGGCCAGGCTCCGGCGCGCCGACCGTGGTGAATCGGATCTGCTCCTCGTGGCCGCAGCCACACGTAGCGCACATGATCAGGCCACCTTTACCGAGCTGATCAGCAACTGGTCGCCACTGATGACGCGGACATCCGCGCTACCGCAGGCACAAAGCAGTATCGGACGGCTCAGCCCGAACTCCGTCCGGCAGGTCTCGCACCAGGCCAGGCCGGCCGGCTCGACGATCTCCAGTTCGGCACCGTCCAACGCCGTGTCGGCGACGGCCAGGTCGAAGCAGAACCGCAACGCGTCAGGCTCGACACCTGACAGCTTTCCCACCTGCAGGACGACCCGCGTCACCCGGTTCTCCGGCAACCGGTCGAGCACAGCATCGACCACGCTCTGAGCAATGGCGAGTTCGTGCATGGGCATGATCATTTCGTCGGCGACCGAACCAGGGCTTGGCGCTACTACCCAGGTGGAAGCTACGCCGCATCGGCCGGGAAAGCACCCACCGGCGCTAACCGCCGCTGCTGGTGCCCAACCCAGCCACCAGGTTGATGGTGGTGGCGAGGATGACCGCTCCGAACAGGTAGGACAGCAGTGCGTGCCGTAGCGCGGTGGCTCGGATGGCCGGCGTCTGAAGATCGGTGTCCGATACCTGGAACGTCATGCCGAGCGTGAAGGCCAAGTAGGCGAAGTCGCTGTACCGGGGTGGCGTCGGTTGGTTGAAGTCCACGCCGCCGTCGTGGCCGGTGTAGTAGAGGAGTGCATACCGAAGCACGAACACGGTGTGCACGACGAACCAGGACAGGGCGACGGTCGCGACCCCGGTGGCGGCCAGCACGTCCTGACTGGAGCCCTTGGCCGAACTGGCCTGGAGCAGGAAGAAACCGACGGCGGCCAGGCTGGCCACAGCCGCGCTGAGCACGATCACATCGCTGACGGGCCTGGTCGGATCCTCCCGGGTGGCGTGAGTTGTGGTCGCCTCGGCTCCCATCGGCCAGATCTTGAGCCAGGTCCAGGTCAGCAGGGTGATCGCCAGGGCGTCCCATCCGATCGCCGGAGCGTACGTCGGCGCGCCTGCCAGCACCGTGATCACGGCGGCTACGGCGCCGACCAGCACTGAGCAACTAAGCCGGAGGCCGGTCGCCACCGCGTGGAGCGAACGGGGTCGGTTCGAGGGGTGCTGTGGGCTGCCCGGAGCGTTGGCCATGTCCGGACCCTCTCAGCCGACCGCGTGCGTCGAATTCGCCACGCCGACGACATCCGAAAAATTACCAGGATTGCTGGTGATCAACTCGCGAAAACCGGTGTTGTAAGGGCCCCAAAAGGGCGAGTTGATCACCAGCGGAATCCCTATCGCCGCGGCGTTGCGGCGGCCCGCCCCGATCCGCCCGGCCGCCCCGATCCGGCTGACGGAATCTGCAGGGCAGCGGACCGTGCCTTGATCAGCGCGGTGATTGCCTCAGCCGGTTGGCCGCTGACGATGCTGTGTTCCGCGCCGGAAGTCAGCGTCGCCGTGGCGGTCATCGCGGACGCCCCGCGTGCCACGATGGCGGCCTGCGCCAGATCCCGAGCAACCGACACGACCAGATCCTGCTGGGTGAAGCTGTACTTGGCGGTATCGGCCATGGCAGCGCCAACCTTCTTCAGCAGGGCCAAGACCTCATCGGCCTTGCGCGCCGAACCGTCAGAGTTCCAATACTTCGCGGTCAGCACCGAGTTCAAGGCCTTGACCGCCGGCGAGGTCCCGGGCTGCACCTGGAGCTGATCCCGAACCTTCTGCAATCGGTCCCGGGCCGAATCCGTGCGCAGACCCCAGCCATACGGATACAGCGGGTCGTAGTTCTTGTCGCCCACATTGAGCGGCAACTGGCTCTCCGCCTTGACCCACGTGACCGGGAGCCGGCCGGTGAACGCCTTGTTGCCGAACAGCACGTCGGCGACGCCGGCCCCTTCGGAACCGGGTAACCAGGACGCGACGATCGCGTTGGCCTCGGGCACGATGCCGGTGAGGTCCAACGGACGCCCGGACACATCCAGCACGATGCACTTCATGGCGGCGCACACCTTGTCCACCGCGTCGCGATCGCTCACGCTCAACTGCAGGGTGTGACCGTTGACGCCGACGTCGCCCATGCCTTCGGCATACGGGGTGTCGCCGACGGCCACGATGCCGACGTCGTAGCCGGCTGTCGGCGCGCTGGCGTCACCGGAATAGGTCACCGTCGCCTGCGGCGCGACCTGCTTGATACCCGTGAGGATCGACGTGCCTCCCGGGATGTTGCCGGACTGACCCTGCCAACTCAGCGTCCAGCCACCGCTCTGGTTGCCCACGTTGTCGGCCACTGAGCCGGCCACGTACATCTTGGCGGTCTTCTTCACCGGCAGTACGTTCTGGTCGTTCTTGAGCAGCACCTGGGATTCGGCCGCTGCGGTCCGGGCAACCGCGCGGTGCGACGCCGATCCGATGGTGTCGGCGTTCGTCCGGTCCGCGAACGGGTGCTCGAACAGTCCGAGCGCGAATTTCTGACCGAGGATCCGGGACACCGCATCATCGATGCGTGCGGTGCTGACGTCACCGCTGGTGTTCAGCGCCGTCAGGTCGGTGATGAACCTCTGGTAGTTGTTCGGCACCATGATCATGTCCAGGCCGGCATTGATGCCGATCTTGACGTCGTTCTGGTAATCCGGGCTGATCTGATCGATAGCGGCGTAGTCACTGATCACGAAGCCCTTGAAGCCCAGCTGGTTCTTCAGTACGCCCGTGATCTGGTCGCCCCGAGCGTGCATCTTGATCGGGGCCGCGTCCTGGCCGAGGATCTGCAGCGACGAGTACGACGGCATGACCGAGCCGACGCCCTTGTCGACCGCGGTTTTGAAGGGCGCCACGTAGAGCGCATCGAGCTGGGCCTGCGTCACGTAGGTAACGCCCTGGTCGATCTTGTAGTTGCCGGTGGTCGAGGAGCCGTACTTCGTACCACCATCACCGAGGAAGTGCTTGGCGGTAGCCAGCACGGCGGTGTTCTTGGCCAGGTTGCCGTTGCCCTGCAGGCCGTCGATGATCGTCTCGAGCTGGCTGACCAGCGCCGGATCCTCACCGAAGGACTCATAACTGCGTCCCCAGCGGGGATCGCGGGTCACGCAGACGCACGGCGCAAAGGCCCAGGGAATACCGGTGGCCCGGGTCTCGGTCGCGGTCACCGCTCCTTCCGCGGCCGCCAGCGCCGGGTCGCGTGAGGCACCGATGCCGATGTTGTGCGGAAAGATCGTGGCTCCGGCAAGGTTGTTGTCGCCGTGGACCGAGTCGATGCCGTAGATCATTGGAATCTGCAGCGGCGTGCTCAGCGACTGAGTCTGGTAGCCGTCGACCATGTCCGCCCATCCACTCGCGGTGTTCGAGGCGGGCACCGAACCGCCACCGGACAACAGCGAACCCAACTTGTACTTGGTGATATCGCTGCCGTTGCCCACTGCAGCCCGTTCGGCCTGGGTCATCTGACCGATCTTGTCCGCCGCAGACATTCGCGACATCAGGTCAGCGACCCGGGTGGCGGTCGGCAGTGATTTGTTTAGGTAGGGCAGGCCATGGGCGTTGATGACCACAGTGGGGGAGGAACCGCGCAGGGTTGCGCCGTCCGCGCTCAGCGTGACGGGAATCGTCTTGGCCACCGAGGCCGGCGTACCCCCGGTGACAGTCACCGGAATGTGTTGTGCGGTGGCCGATGCCGTTCCGGCCGGGAAGTTCAGCGTGCCGGTCGCGGCGGTGAAATCGGTGCCGGGGACGGCGGTTCCGCCACCGAGCGTGTACGTGACGGTCACTGGCGCCGCGGTCGGCTTACCGTCGGGCGTGTTCACGCTGACCCCGACCGACGCCGTCTTACCGGCGTCGACCAGGTATGTGCTTGGCACCGCCGTCACGCTGGGGGTGGCGTTTCCGTACACAGCGAAGTCATCGAACACCAGGTGGCCACTGGCCGCCGGCAGGTTGACGGCCAGGCCCCACATCGCGGTCAGGTTCAGGACGCCGTCCGTCGGGGCGCCCGGTGGCTGGTAATCGCCGCGCTTGACCAGGTTGGCGAACGGGGTTTGCACGTGTTGCCAGCCGGCGGTGGAGTCGGTGAAGAAACCCTGCCACAACTCGGAGTGCTCGCCGTCGCTGCCACCGTCCTTGATCTCGTATTCGACCCGCTGTCCGGAGCCGTTTCCCTTGACCCAGAAGCTGAAACCCGCGTATCCGGACCAGTTCTCCGGTGCCGCGAGGTTGTTGCTGAAACCGCCGTAACTGGTGACGCTGTAGGGGACGTCGAGTGCATGGTTTCCGGCGGGCGCCCCGGGGCGGTCGGCGGCCGCCTGAACCGTGAGCACCGGCGTGCTCGGGCCATCCCCGCCGAAGGGGAAGATACCCGGCGAGCTGGTGGTGATGGGCACGTTGCCTTCGAAGTCCTCGACGACCGGTAGCGGACCGGCGACTGCCGATGCGGTAGCGCCGGTGAACACCGTGAAGAGCCCGGTGACCAGGGCGGCACAACCGATGGCCGCGACCGCGCCGGCGCGGGCCGAGCGGCTGCGTCCGGAGCTGGACGGCCGAGATGTGGTCCGTGTTCTGCGCATCGTCGAGGCACCTCTCGATTACTCAGGGTAGGTAAGATGTGCGCAGAGTAGCGGGATCTAATTTATCCGGTCAATAGGCGTAACAGGCCGCTTCACGCCGAATTTGTCCGGATATTGAGCCGCGGGTCAGGCATAATTGCCCGCCGCGATCCCGAATCGCCCCTCATGCTTCTATGCTCGGCCGGTGGCAGATCCGAATCAGCGCTCGACCGATGCCCTGCGGGAGTTCAACCGAGGCCGGATTCTGGATGCGCTGAGCCGCACCGGTTCCGCGACGAGGGCACAGATAGGTGCGACGACTGGCCTGGCCCGCAGCACCGTCACTGATCTCGTCGGAGAACTGCTCGCCGAACAGCGGTTGCTCGATATCGCCGGCGATCAACTGACCGAACGACGGGCTGGTCGCCCGTCCCGGCGCCTGGTGCTGGCACCTACCAGCGACCTGTCCATCGGAATCGACTTCGGGCACAGTCACTGTCGGACCGGCGTGATCGACGCCCTCGGACGTGTCCTCGCCGTTCGCTCGGCCATTCTTGACGTCGACTCCTCGCCGGTCGGCGCGCTCGAGCGGGCTCGTGCGATGGTGGCCGAACTCCTGTCCGGGCTAGGCACGGATCGCCACCGGGTGGTCGGGGCTGCCATCGGCCTGCCGGCGCCGGTGAACACGGTCCGGGGCACTGTCGGACCAGGAAACGTGTTACCGCAATGGGTCGATCGCCATCCGGCCGACGAACTCCAGGCCGCCCTGGAGCTACCGGTGCAGGTCGAGAACGACGCCAACCTCGGGGCATTGGGGGAGATGGCATTCGGCGCGGCACGCAGCTTTACCGATGTCATCTACGTGAAGGCCTCGACCGGCATCGGCGCCGGCCTGGTGCTGGGCGGCCGGCTCTATCGCGGATCCACCGGCCGGGCCGGGGAGATCGGGCATGTACCGATCGATCCCGCCGGGGCCGTCTGCCGCTGCGGCAACCGGGGTTGTCTGGAATCCGTAGCCTCGGTGACCCAGGTGCTGGCGATGTTGCAGCCGGCGCACGAGGAGACTTTGACCATGACCCGGCTGGCCGAACTGGTTCGGCTCGAGGACGCCGGGGCCAACCGGGTGCTCGGCGACGCGGGGCGGTTGATCGGCCGGGTGCTCGCCGACATGGTCAACAATCTCAATCCGGGTGTGGTGGTGCTCGGTGGTGAGTTGGCGTTGGCCGGTGAACCGCTTCTGGTCGGAGTCCGGGATTCACTTGACCGCTTCGCCCAGCCGGATATGGTCCGAGACCTGGCCGTGCGAATCGGGACGCTCGCCGAGAACGCCCAGCTGATCGGCGCAGGTGCCTTGGTCCTTTCCCCTGACAGCAGTTCCTGATGGATCTCCACAACGGGGATCTCGATAGCGGGGATCTCGATAGCGGGGATCTCGATAACGGGGATCTCGATAGCGGGGATCTTGCCGACCTGGATCTCGATGCCGCGGCCGACGATCTCTACGCCGTGCATCTCGATGAGTTCCTGGCGCGTCGCTCGGAGTTGTCTGCTCAGGCTCGTCAACACGGTGATCGTGAGTTGGCTAAGCAGATCGCCAAGCTCAAAAAGCCGGTGATCGCCGCATGGGTCGTCAACGCCATCGTCCGAACTCACCCGGCCGATATCGATCGGCTGTCCGAGCTGGCCACCAAGCTCCGCGACGCACACCGGTCACTCAAGGGCAAGGAGCTTCGAGCCCTGTCCGAGGCCAGGCAGAAACAGTTACGGGGACTGGAGGATCTGGCCTCGGCAATAGCGACCGGCGCCGGTAAAACGGCGAATGACGCGATGTTGAGGCAGACCCGCGCGACGTTCGAGGCCGCGATAGCCGACGAGGGTGCCGAGAGTGCCGTGCGATCGGGCTGGTTGACCGATGCACTGGAATACACCGGCTTCGGTGCGGTGGATGCCTCGGCCGCGGTGGCTGCCCCGCGTTCCCGAGCCCGCGCCCCCAAGAGCTCGGATGCCCTTGGGACCTCCGACGCCGCGCAGAGCAAGCGGCGGGCGGAGCTGGAAACCATCGCCGTCGAAGCCGAGCAGGCACTGCTGCGGGCCACGGTGGAAGTCCGCAAGGCCGAGGAGGCTGTCACTGAAGCCGAGCAGCGGGCCTCCGAGGCCGAGTCGCGGCTGAGCGAGCTGACGGAGGCCTTGGCGAGGGCGAAGGAAGAAGCCACGTCGGCGAAGAGCGGATTGAGGACGGCCAGACGCGGCCGAGCTGAGGCGGGACAGCTGGAACAACGGTCCCGGGCGGCGTTGGACGAAGCCCGCGACGACGTTGCTGCGGCCCGAGGCTGAGTAGCTCGTACGATGCTCGGATGAGCGTGCGTGTCGGTATCTCGGGCTGGACCTACCCGCCGTGGCGCGGGGATTTCTATCCGGCTGGCCTGCCCCATCGCGACGAACTGCGCTACGCCGCCGAACGCCTCAGCTCCATCGAGATCAATGGATCGTTCTATTCACTGCAACGGCCGACCAGTTACTGGCACTGGGCGCACGAGACCCCGGCCGACTTCCAGTTCTCGGTCAAGGGTGGGCGTTTCATCACCCACATGAAACGACTGCGCGACGTCGGGGTGGTGCTGCCGAACTTCCTGGCCTCCGGCGTGCTCGCCTTGGGTGAAAAGCTCGGCCCGATCCTGTGGCAACTGCCGCCCACCCTGAAGTTCGATCCGCAGCTGCTGCGCAGCTTCATCGGCCACCTTCCGCGGTCCACCGGAGAGGCTGCTTACCTGGCCCGTCGCCACGACGATCGGCTCAAGCACGGTGCCTGGAAGGGCGCGCTGTCGGATCGCCCACTTCGACACGCGCTCGAGGTCCGCCATGACAGCTTCAAGACCGAGGAGTTTTTGACGCTGCTGCGTGAGGAATCGGTGGCGGTCGTCGTCGCGGACACCGCTGGAAAGTGGCCACAGTTCCTCGAGACCACGGCTGATTTCGCCTACCTCCGCCTGCATGGGGCCGATGAGCTGTACACCAGCGGGTACGACCAGGCCGGCCTCGAGCTGTGGGCCAACCGCATTCGGCCGTGGGCTGATCGGGGCATGGACGTGTACGTGTACTTCGACAACGATGTGAAGGTTCGAGCTCCCTATGACGCCATGGCTTTGGAACGGATGCTGAAGGGCGAGCCGAGCATCGCGGCCGAGCGACATGGCTGAGCATGCGCCGGGGGCTCGAGGGGCGGACCCCCTCGAGGAGTATCGCCGAAAACGGCACGCGACCAGGACCCGGGAGCCGGTTCCCGAGCAGGGGCCATTGCCCACCGGCAACGACGACACCTTCGTCGTGCAAGAACACCACGCCCGGGCGTTGCACTGGGATTTTCGGCTGGAGCGTAACGGAGTCCTGGTCTCCTGGGCGGTTCCGAAGGGTTTGCCAATGGACCCCAAGGCCAACCATCTCGCGGTCCAGACCGAGGACCACCCGCTCGATTACGCCACCTTCGAAGGCGGTATCCCGGCCGGCGAGTACGGCGGCGGCCAGGTCAAAATCTGGGACCGAGGCCACTACCAGAGCGAGAAGTGGACCGATCGCGAGGTCAAGGTCGTACTGACCGGGGAGCGGATACAAGGCCGTTACGTGCTGATCAGGACCAATGGCAAGAACTGGATCATGCACCGGATGGACCCGCCAACGGTCAAGGATTGGCAGGCTCCGCCGGAGATCATCCGCCCGATGCTGGCCGTGGCGGGCGAACTGCCGGCGGCCGAGCAGGATGCTGAGTGGGCCTATGAGACCAAGTGGGACGGCGCCCGGGCGGTGGTGTTCGTCGACGGCGGCCGAATCCGGATCCTGTCCCGCAACGACCTGGACGTCTCGGCCAGCTACCCCGAATTGAGGTTACTGGGGGAGGCGCTGGGTACGACGCAGGTGGTGCTGGACGGTGAGATCGTGGCCTTCGGTGCAAACGGCCGTCCGAGCTTCGGACGCTTGCAGCGCCGGATGCACGTCACCAAGGCTGCCGATGTCAGAAGGCTGTCGGCCTCCGATCCGGTCGTGTACCTGATCTTCGATCTGCTGCACCTCGATGGCCGCCCCACACTCGATCTCAGCTATACCGATCGCCGAGCCCTGCTGGAGGGCCTCGAGCTGTCCGGGCTCTCCTGGCAGACCCCGCCATACTTCAGCGGGCGAGGGGCGGACGTGCTGCGCGCTAGCCAAGAGAACGGTCTCGAAGGAATCGTGGCCAAGCGCCGGGCGAGCCGGTACCAGCCGGGACGACGATCACCGGACTGGCGCAAGATCAAGAACGTGCGGGCGCAAGAGGTGATCGTGGCCGGCTGGAAGCCGGGCAAGGGACGCCGGTCCGGCACCATCGGCTCATTGTTGTTGGGCATTCCGGAGGACCGCGGCTTGGTCTATGTCGGTAGCGTCGGAACCGGGTTCACCGATGCGATGCTGGACACGCTGCTGGCCAAGCTCATGCCGCTGTCGCGCACGAGCTCGCCGTTCGCGGACGAGCTTTCGCGGGCCGATAGCCGAGACGCCCGTTGGGTCACGCCGAAGCTGGTCGGCGAGGTCAGTTTCACCGAGTGGACCGGCGACGGCCGGTTGCGGCATCCGTCCTGGCGTGGACTTCGGACGGACAAGTCCCCGGACGAGGTCGTGCGGGAGAGCTGAACGGGCTCAGCGACGGATATCCGGCGGGTTCACGGCCGGATCGGCCAGCGGTAACCCCGCCTCGCACCAGGCCTCGAACCCGCCGACCACATCGGTCGCCCGGCGCAGCCCGATGCGCCGCAGGCTGGCGGCGGCCAGGCTGGAGCTGTAGCCCTGCCGGCAGACCACGATGGCCAGGACGCCGGCATCGACGGCCTCGGGGATCCGCCACTCCGAGCTCGGATCCAGACGCCACTCCAGGATCGTGCGATCGATGACGATCGACCCGGGCAGCTCCCCCTGCTCGACCCGCTGGGTCTCGGTGCGGGTATCGATCAGCAGCGCACCCTGTTGGGCGGCGTGCCAGGCCTCGGCCGGGTGCAATCTGCGCACGCCCATGCGGCACCGCTCGAGCTCTGCATCGACGCCGGTAAGCAGCTCGCTCGTACCCAGCTCGTTCGTTGCTAGATCGGTCATGTCTCCAGTGTGCCGGGCGCCGCGGTGGATCGATCGTCCGCCCTTTCGATGATCAACGACCGCCGCGTAGGGTGGCCGGTATCGAGGAAAGGGCACCTTCGTGGATCTGCGCAAGACACTCCTGTCATGGCCGGTGGTTCGCCAGGTCACCGGAAGTGATCCCCTCGGCCGTGGCACTGCCGCCCAGTCAGAACGCACCGCCAACTGGACTGCGCGGACCCAGACGGCCGATCGTGTCGTCCAGAGCATCTGCCCGTACTGCGCGGTCGGTTGCGGTCAGCGGGTCTATGTCAAGAACGAGAAGGTCATCCAGATCGAAGGCGACCCGGATTCGCCCGTAAGCCGCGGCCGGTTGTGTCCCAAGGGCTCGGCCAGCGAACAGCTGGTGAACTCACCGGGCCGCCAGACCGCGATGCTGTACCGCGCACCGCACAGCTCGAACTGGGAGCCGCTGGACCTGGAGACGGCAACCGACATGATCGCCGACCGGGTCATCGAGGCGCGCCGACGGCACTGGCAGGACACCGACGAACACGGTCGCCCGTTGCGCCGCACGATGGGCATCGCATCGCTGGGCGGGGCGACCCTGGACAACGAAGAGAACTACCTGATCAAGAAGCTCTTCACCGCTCTGGGTGCCATCCAGATCGAGAACCAGGCCCGTATTTGACACAGCGCCACTGTCCCCAGTTTGGGGGCCTCATTCGGCCGCGGCGGCGCCACCAACTTCCTGCAGGACCTGCAGTACTCGGACTGCATCGTCATCCAGGGCTCCAACATGGCCGAATGCCATCCGGTCGGCTTCCAATGGGTCATGGAAGCCAAGGCCCGGGGGGCGAAGGTCATTCACGTCGATCCGCGGTTCACCCGTACCTCCGCCGTGGCCGACAAGCACGTGCCGCTGCGGGCCGGCAGTGACATCGCCTTCCTCGGCGGGATCATCAACTACATCCTGACCAACGACAAGTACTTCCCGGAGTACGTGTTGGCGTATACGAACGCCTCGACGATCCTGCGGGACGACTTCGTCGATGTCGACGATCTGGACGGGGTGTTCTCCGGCTACGACCCGGAAACGGCAACGTATGACACCGAGTCCTGGGGTTATGCCGGGGTCGAGGGGATGGCTGCGGCGGGTAGCAGGAATCCGCCGGCCCACGCCGGCGGCGAGAGCGAGGAATCGCAGGCCGCACGGGGAGCCGGCCATGAACTGGGCGGTCATGGCGCCGCCCTCGCGCACGGTGAGGTGCAGACGGATACCACGCTGCAGAATCCGCGCACTGTCTTCCAGGTCCTGAAGCGGCACTACGCTCGCTACACCCCGGAGAAGGTCCAGGAGGTGTGTGGCGTCGCGCCGGAGGATCTCCTCGAGGTCTGCGAGGCGGTCACGGCCAACAGCGGGCGGGAGCGGACGACTGCTTGGGTCTACTCGGTGGGCTGGACCCATCATACGGTGGGCGTGCAGTACATCCGCGGCTCGGCGATCATCCAATTGCTGCTGGGCAATATGGGGCGGCCAGGCGGCGGCATCATGGCCCTGCGCGGGCATGCCAGCATCCAGGGTTCGACCGACATCCCGACGCTGTTCAACCTGCTTCCCGGCTACTTGCCGATGCCGAAGGTGGGCGCCCATGATGATCTCGACTCCTATGTCGACACGATCTGCAGCCCGGATCAGAAGGGCTTCTGGGCGAACGCCCGCGACTACACGGTCAGCCTGCTCAAGGCGTACTGGGGCGACGCGGCTACCCCGGAGAATGATTTCGCCTTTAATTACCTGCCTAAACTCACCGGTGACCACGGCACCTATCAGTCTGTGATGAACATGCTTGCCGACGAGGTCGACGGTTACTTCCTGTTGGGCCAGAATCCGGCCGTCGGGTCCGCGCACGGCAAGATGCAGCGTCTGGGGATGGCCCACCTGAAATGGCTGGTGGTACGCGACCTGAACATGATCGACTCGGCCACCTTCTGGAAGGACAGCCCGGAGATCGAGACCGGTGAGCTGAGAACCGAGGACATCGCGACCGAGGTGTTCTTCTTCCCGGCCGCCTCCCACGTCGAGAAGGGCGGCACCTTCACCCAGACTCAGCGCATGCTGCAATGGCACCGGAAGGCGATCGAGCCGCCGGGAGACTGCCGCAGTGACCTGCACTTCTTCTTCCACCTCGGTCGCAAGATCCGCGAGCGGCTCGCCTCCTCGTCCGATGAGCGCGACCGCCCGATCCTCGATCTGACCTGGGACTATCCGGTGGACGAGC